>JBAQRB010000067.1:0-6857 GCA_049295655.1 Rhodocyclaceae bacterium | reverse complement strand
GGCCGCCAGGCCGCCAATCCCGGCGCCGACGATGGCCACCGGCACGCGCCGAGTCTCGGACGGCGGCGGGAAGTCCGGTTCGCGCAGCAAGTGCCCGAGATCGAGCGCGTTGCCGTACAACTCGCCGGGCGGCAGCGGCGGCACAGCGACCGCGCCGCAGCCGGCCAGCGAGGTGACGCCGGCGGCAAGCGCGGAAGCAAGAAATTCGCGGCGCTTCATCGGATCAGCGGATCACCTGCCGCCACTCGCTCTCGAAGTAGCGCACCAGCACCTGGTTGTTCAGCCGGTTAACCTCGGCGTCGACGCGCGCCATGTCTTTCGGGAACTGGAACAGGGTCGGCGTCACTTCCGGCGTCAGGAAGCGGGTGTCGACGGCGTAGGCGGCCGGCGGCCGGTAGGCGCGCCGCCCGGCGAGGACGAAGCCCCACTCGCCGAACGACGGCACCATGGCGTGATACGGCGTCGTCACCAGGCCGACGCTCTCCAGCGTCGTCACCACGCACCAGAACGATTGCCGCGCATAGAGCGGCGAAGTCGACTGGATGACCGCCAGCCCGCCCGCGCTCAGATGCTTTTCGAGCAGGCGATAGAAGGCCGAGCTGTAGAGCTTGCCGATTGCGAAATTCGACGGATCGGGAAAGTCGATGACCACGAAGTCGAACAGATCGTCGTTGTTCTCCAGCCACTGCAAGGCGTCGGCATTGACCACCGTCACCTTCGGCGAGGCCAGCGCATCGGCGTTGAGCTTGCGCAGCGGCGGCGCGCTCGAGAAGAGCTGCGTCATCGCCGGATCGAGATCGACCAGCGTCACCGACTCGATCTGCGGGTATTTGAGGATCTCGCGCAGCGCCAGCCCGTCGCCGCCGCCGAGCACCAGGACACGGCGCGCGCCGGGCAGCGTCGACAGCCCCGGATGGACCAGCGCCTCGTGGTAGCGGTATTCGTCGCGCGAGCTGAACTGCAGGTTGTTGTTCAGGTGCAGGCGCAGATCGTCCTTCCAGCGCGTGATGACGATGCGCTGATACGGCGTGCTTTCGGCGTGCACGATCTCGTCGGCGTAAAGATGCGCTTCGGCCAGCGAGGTGAACTGGCCGGCCGCGGCGAAACCGGCGAGCAGCAGGAGCATCGCCGCAACGCCTTGCGTGCGCAGCCATGGCGCACTCTGTAACTGCTCGCGGAACAGCCAGAGCGCCCACAGCGCAACCAGCACGTTGAGCAGGCCGAAGAGCAGGGCGCTGCGCACCAGCCCCAGGTGGGGGACAAGCAACAGCGGAAAGAGGATCGAGACGACGAGCGCGCCGAGATAATCGAAGGTCAGCACCTGCGAGACGAGATCCTTGAACGCCAGATCGCGCTTCATGATGCGCATGATCAGCGGGATCTCGAGGCCGACCAGCGCACCGATGGCGAACACCGAAAGATAGAGCGCGAGCTTGAACGGCCCGGCCGACCAGACGAAGATGAAAAACAGCCCGGCCGCCGAAAAGCCGCCGAGCAGGCCGACCATCAGCTCGATCTGGATGAAGCGCGCCACCAGATCGCGCAGCACGTGGCGCGACAGCCACGAGCCAACGCCCATGGCGAACAGGTAGGTGCCGATCACCGTCGAAAACTGGGTGATCGAGTCGCCGAGCAGATAGCTCGACAAAGCGCCGGCGATCAGCTCGTAGGCCAGCCCGCAGGAAGCCACGACGAAGACGGAAAAGAGAAGCGCCTGATTCATTGGGTAGAAAAATGCCGCAAGAGGGATTCGATGCGGGGCCATTCTATGCCGAAAAGTGGACTAAACTCTCGGCTTCCCCATGCTTCCAGAATCGTCTGATGCCCATGCACAGCGCTCACCCACTCGCCGCACGCTCGCTTCCGCGCTCTTTCCAGCACTCTTTCCAGCACGCCTTCCTGCTCCCCCTCCTCCTTGCGTTCTGCATGCTGCTGGCGCAGGCCGCGCAGGCGGCGGGTGCCGGGTCGGTCATTTCGACCAGCGGCAGCGCCAGCATCGTTTCCGCCGACGGCAAATCGCGCAAACCGGCAACGGGCAGCCCGATCAATCCGGGCGATACCGTCGTCACCGGCGAGAAGGGGCAATTGAACATCCGCTTCAGCGACGAATCGATCGTTCAACTGCATGCGGAATCGAAATTCAAGGTCGACCAATACGCGTTCAACGGCAAGGGCGACGAAAACGCCAAGGGTTTTTTCAGCCTGCTCAAGGGCGGCATGCGCACCGTGACCGGGCTGCTCGGCAAGCTCAAGCCCGCCGCCTACCGCGTCTATACGCCGACGGCGACGATCGGCATCCGCGGCACCGAATACACCGCCCGCCTGAGCAACGGCCTGCACGTCAAGGTCGATCGCGGCGAAATCTCGCTGACCAACCGCGCCGGCACCTTCCCGGTGACCGAAGGCCAGCGGGCCTACGTCGCCAGCCAGAAATCGGCGCCAAAATACCTGAACCTGGGAAGCGCCGGGCAGAACGGCGGCAGCGGCGGCAACGGCATGTCCGGCGGCACCCGGATTCAGGGCAATACGCAGATCAATGCCAGCGCCAGCAACGCCAGCTCGGTTGCCGTCGGTCAGGACAATGCGGCCGGCAACCGGATCGGCACGATCGGCGGCAAGTAGGCACAGCGTTATTTCTCCTGCTTACTTGTGGACAGCCCGGCCTGCGTTGCCGGCCACGCGCGAGGTCTGCGCCGCATCGTTCTCGAAGAGGTTCCAGCCCTGATACTGGGCGTTGGCGAAGAAGGCGAGGGCGAGCAGGCCGATCGCGACGTTGGTCTTCAGCATCTCAGTCGTCGCCCCCCGCATCGCTGTCGTCGCTGTCGCCTCTGTCACTTTCCTCGCCGGCCAGATCGCTCTCGCTCCAGCGCTTCGCCTCGAAGGCGTTGCGCCGCCAGCGCGAGATGAGCGGGAAGAGCGCCAGGAAGACCAGCAGCAGGACATAGTTCGACCAGCCCGCCGGATTGCGCACGATCTCGACCGTATCGGAGACGGCGGCGCGCCGGTCGCTGCCCAGCTCATAGTCGATTGCCAGGTAGTAAGTGCCGGGCGGGATGTTCCTGAAAACGATGGCGTCGTCCTTGTTCCCCTCGGACCAGCTTTCGCCGTCATCGACGCCCTTGTAGTGGCTGATTTCCTGCACGCCGCGGAAGGACTCGCCGCTGTTTTTCTCGACCAGCGTGCTGGTCAGCGCCAGCCAGTTGTTCTCGACATCCGTTCCGTGGCGAACGCGCAAGGCCCGCGCCCGGCTCTGCAGGGTGAATTCCTGCGTGCTCAGCGTCGTCTCGTCGGCGAACGGCGAGAGCACCAGCTTCTGCCTGAGCAGCAGATGCGAGGCGAAGAGGAAAATGAAGAGCAGCTGGACGGCGGTGGCCAGCGCGGCAAGTTTCCAGAACAGGCGGCAGACACTGCGATGCCGCTCGGCCAGCGGATTGGGCTGATTGGCATAGACGCCGACGCGTGCGGGCAGCGGCGGCGCGCTGCCGAACGCCGCGTGCAGGTCTTCCGGCGCCAGATACTCGCCTTGCGACCAGCTCGCCTCCTTGGCCGTCACCTCGCGCGAGAGCATCAGCGGCGGCGCGATGTAATCGTCGACGGCGCAGCTTTCGCCGACGGCGACCCGCCAGTAGAACTCGCCGACGACATACGTGGTTTCGGCCGTGCCGCTGCCGAACAGCTTGAACTCCTGGCCGTCGTAGCGGAGTTTTGGCGCGCCGCGGCTGACCGCCGGCGGCTTGGACAGCGTCCGCGCGTAATTCCAGTGCCCCCGATCCTCGATCAGCCAGGCGAAGCCCTGTCCGGCATTGAACAGCAGGTATTCGGACCACGGGTAATCGATTCCGGCGCAAGTCGTCTTGCGGCGCAGAAAGCCGATCACCTCCCACGCGATGCCGTGCAGCGTGCCTTTGCTGCCGAGCGGCAGGCCCGGCGTTTCGCGCAGCGCCTGCGCGGCACGCGCCAGCAGGCGCACATCCTCGTTGTCGATGCCGACGATCGAGCCGCAACTGTCGCAGCCGACGCTCTCGATGGCCGGCGAATGGATGTTCAGCGGCGACGCGCAGTGCGGGCAGTTGAAGGCATGCGCCTGCAGCGTGGCCGCGGCAGCGGCCGCCAGATCACACCGCTCGCGCAGATTGGCGAGCTTGAGCTCGTCGAAACGCGCGGCCTGCCCGACGAAGACGAGCGGCGGCGTCTCGCTGTAATCGATGGTGACGAAGCGCTCGCTGCTGCGCAGGTCGGCCGTATTGACGTCGTAGCCGGCCTCGACCTTGAACGGCAGCTCGCCCTGCCCGGCAATGCAGTGCGCCGTTGCCAGATCGCTCACCGTGAAACTGCGCCCGGCAATGCGGACCGCCATCTCGGGCCGCAGCGACGCGAAAGCCGGCAACGGATCGCTGACCGGGACCAGCACGCTGACCACATATTCGCCGCCGGCCTCGGACAACCAGGCGCCAGCCCCGTCGTCGAACAGGATGTGCCACTCGTTCCAGATGCCCGATTCGTGCTTGAGCTGGATGCGCCCGAGGACGGCGAAATGCTTGCCGCGAAAGCGGCCTTCGCTGCCGATCTGGAGCAGCGTGCTGTCTTCGAGCAGATCGGCCATCCGCCCGAGGTTCTGCAAGTCCTCGCCGCTGCGCAGCAAGGTGCTGCGGCAGAACTCGCACACGGCATAGACCGACTGCGCCGAGCGAAAAACGACCGGCGCGCCGCAGGAGGGGCAGTGGGCGGTTTTCACCGGCTAGGCAGGCAGTACGTTCAGCCCAGCTTGCCCAGCAACTCGGCCTTCTTGGCGTCGAACTCGGCCTGCGAGAGGATGCCCTTGCCGACCAGCCCGTGCAGCTTCTCCAGCGTTGCGACAACCTCATCGGCACTGACCGCGGGCGCTGCGGCGGCACCGGGTTGCACCGCCTGCGTCATCGCCGCCGCCATCGTCTGCCCGATCGACAGCCCTGCCCCGAGACCGGCGCCGATGCCTGCCATGCCGCCCTCGTTCTGCGCCGCCAACGGAATGCTGTTGGCGACCTGGTACTGGGTGAAGCGCCCCATGTCGCCGATCATGTTCATGCCGATCCTGGTATCGAGGATCTTCTGCAGTTCCTCGGGCAGCGAAACGTTCTGCACCATGAAGCTGTCGAGCGCCAGTCCGTAGCGCCCGAAAACGTGTTCGAGCCGGCTCTTGAGCGCGGCGCTGAACTCGAGCTGATTGGCCGCCATGTCGATGAACGGCACGCCCGACTCGCCGAACAGGTCGCTCATCGTGCCGATCACCAGATTGCGCAATTGCCCGTCGAGATCGTCGACGCCGTACTGCTCGCGCGTCCCGGCGATTTCCTTGTAGAAGCGGCCCGGGTCGGCGAGCTGGTACGAATAGATGCCGAAGGCGCGCATCCGCACCATGCCGAAATCCTTGTCGCGGATGGTGATCGGGTTGGGCGTTCCCCACTTGCGGTCGAGCTGCAGCCGCGTCGAGAAGAAATAGACGTCGGACTTGAAGGGCGAATCGAACAGCTTGTCCCAGTTTTTCAGGTTGGTCAGCAGCGGCAGCGTCTGCGTCGTCAGCCGGTAAAGGCCGGGGCCGAACACGTCGGCGACCTGTCCTTCATTGACGAAGACCGCCACCTGCGAATCGCGCACCGTCAGTTGCGCGCCGTTCTGGATTTCGAAATCCCGCATCGGGTAGCGGTAGGCGAGAACGCCGTCTTCCGTTTCCGTCCAGTGGATGACGTCGATGAACTGTTTCTTGATGAAATCCATGAGCGCCATGGCAATCTCCTGAAATCGAATCGTTGGCAGCGGACGGGGCTCAGTAGCTCATGCACGCGGCGCTGAGCAGGCCGATGGTGAGCGACAGGGCGGCAAGGAAAATCGCCGGCGCGGTTTTCCCGGCCGGAATGTCTTCGTTGAATTGCGGCAGGCTGAAGCGCACCACCAGATAGGCAGCGATCTGGATGATGCCGGCGATGGCGCCCCAGGCCAGCAGGTCGGCGATGGTGTCGCTGTGCGCGATGACATTGGCCACCGGCAGGGCGAAGCCGAGCAGCGTGCCGGACAGGCTGATCGCCGCCGCCGTGTTGCCGCTGCGGATCAGGGCAAACTCGTGATACGGCGTGATATTCACATAGACCAGCAAAAAAACGGCAAGCAGGGCAACGGCCACGGCAAGGTAGGCAAGGAAAGCGGGCAACGTCGTCAGCAGATGGGAAAGCATGGCGATTCTCCGGTAATCCCCGCAGGGCGCGAGTCCATCGTCGGCAGACTACCGCGAAGCGCCGTAGCGCGCCAGACCGTCGAGGATCAGATTCTCGTTCAGCAGCAGCGGAATCGCCAGATGCGGCGCCAGACGCGCAGCGCCGCCGCCGGTGAGCAGGCAGAGCGCCCCCGCTTCGCCGGCGATCGGCGCGAACATGCGCTCGATGGCGCCGGCCTGGGCGTGCAGGCAGCCGCTGACGATGGCGTCCATCGTGTTGCGCGGCAGGGCGCGGAACTCGCCGTCGGCGAGCGGCAACTGTGCGGTGTTGCCGGCCAGCGCGCCACGCATCAGGTCGTAGCCGGGAAGGATCAGGCCGCCGCAGAACAGGCCTTCGGCATCGAGCCGGTCGACGGTGGTCGCCGTTCCGGCGCAGACGACGAGGCAGGCGCCGCCGCTCTGCGCACGCGCGCCGATCAGCGCCGCCCAGCGGTCGGCGCCGAGCTGTTCCGGCCGTTCGTAGGCGTTGCGCACACCGCAGGCCTGCGCGCTGGCGTGCAGCCAGAGCGGCTCGGCCATCTCAGCAGCATCGGGGTGACGGCGCGCCAGCAGCGCGGCAAGGGTTTCGCCGACCGCCGCGCCGGCGACGTTGCAGATCACGATGCGCGCC
>JBAQRB010000066.1:0-15708 GCA_049295655.1 Rhodocyclaceae bacterium | reverse complement strand
TGGCGGCGTTGAGCGCCAGCAGGTTGGTCTGGTCGGCGATTTCCTTGATCACGTTGGCGATGCCGCCGATTTCCTGCGAGCGTTCGAGGAGCGCCTGGATCTGCTCGGCCGAGACGGCGACGGTTTGCGCGATCAGGTCGATTTCGTGCGCGGTTTCCTTGACCAGCGTCGCGCCGTCTTCGGCCAGCGTTGCTGTCTGGCTGGAATTCTTCTCGGTCTGGCCAATGATTTCCGATACGACGCCGATGCTCACCGTCAACTCCTCGATCGAAGCCGCCGAGGACGATGTCGATTGTGCTTGAGCGCACGAGGCGATGCCGACCTCGCGGGATGCATTGGCCAACTGCTCGGCGCCGACCGACAGCGTGCCGGCCATCAGGTTGATTTCCCGGAACATCTCGGTCATCTTGTGCTGCATGCCGCCCATGGCGGCGAGCAGGCTGCCCGGGTTGGCGGCATCGGTGCGTACCGTGCCGGTCAGGTCGCCGCCGGCGATGTCGCTGACAACTTTGGCGGCGTAAGCCGGTTCGCCGCCGATCTGGCGCAGGATGCTCAAGCTGATGCGCCAGGAAATCAGACCGAGCAGCGCCAGGATGCCCAGCGTCATGCCGCCCATGATTCCGGCCTGCTGGCGAACTGCGCTATCGACATCGTCGATGTAGATGCCGCTGCCGATCACCCAGCCCCATGGCGCGAAACCCTTGACGTAGGAAATCTTCGGCGCCGGCGCTTCCTGACCGGGTTTCGGCCACAGGTAGTCAACGAAACCGGCGCCCTGCGCCTTGACTGCCTTGTTGAATTCGACGAAAAGCAGCTTGCCGTTCTTGTCCTTGATCCCGTCGAGGCGCTTGCCGTCAAGCTCTGGCTTGATCGGGTGCATCACCATCCGGTCGTCGAGGTCGTTGATCCAGAAATACTCGTTGCCTTCGTAGCGCATTGCCTTGACAACGCTGGCTGCGGCTTTTTGGGCTTCTTCGACGCTGCTCTGGCCGTTGCGGGCAGCCGCTTCGTAATGAGCGACGACGGTGTGTGCGCTTTCCACGAGGTTGCGGACTTTTTCCTGCCGGTCGTGCAGCAGGTTGTTCTGCAGTTGGTTCAGCGCGAAGCCGCCAATGCTCAGGATGCCGAGGGTGACGACCAGCGAGAGGATGAGCAGGCGTGAGCGGAGGCGGAGGTTTTGAAGATTGATCATCAGTTTTTGCTGTTCTGTATTGTTATTAGGACGTTTGTAATACGTTGGGTTAATCGGAGCGCTGACTCGTACGTCGGATGGTGCGACGCTGCATCAGCGTGTCGACGACGAATTCAAGGCTGGCAGCGGCATTCTGTTTTTCCGCACCCTCCCGCCAGAGCGTGTCCTTCCTGAACAAACCGTCGCGGATGCAGGCGCCATGTCCGAGCGTGGCGATCACGACAGCCGCTTTCCGTGGGTCTGCGTAGGCTGCGATAAATTGCCCGTCGGCACGGAAGAGGCGGAAACAGACGTCTTCTTCCATACTGCTGGCTCCGTTGTTGGCAGGGTGGGTCGATTCAAGTCAGGCGATCTTGTACGGCCGGACTTCGCTTTCGAGCATCGCCGCCAGTTGCTCGAGGCGCTCGGTGATGCTCGTGTTTTCAGCAACGGCGGCGGCGTTTTCTTCGGACAACTGTGCGATCGTTTCGACGTTCTTCGCGATGTCCGCGCTGGAAACGCTCTGCTCGTGCAGCGCGGAGGAGATGTCGCTCACCATGTCGGCCACCTCGCGGGTGCCGTTCTGGATCTGCTGCATCGCATCGCCCGCCTGACGTGCCAGATGCACACCTTCATTGACCCGGTCGACGCCGTTCTGCATGCTCGTCACGGCGCTCTGCGTGCCGCTCTGGATGGCGCCGATCATCTCGGTGATCTCCTGGGTCGATTTGGCGGTGCGCTCGGCGAGCTTGCGCACTTCGTCGGCGACGACGGCGAAGCCACGGCCGGATTCGCCGGCGCGCGCCGCTTCGATCGCGGCGTTGAGTGCCAGCAGGTTGGTCTGGTCGGCGATCTCCTTGATCACGCCGACGATCGTCGAGATCCGCTCCGAGTGCTCGCCCAGGTTGCCGATGACGTCGCTTGACTGGTTAACCGCATCGGCGATGCGCTCGATGCCGGCGATGACGGTGGCGACGATCTCTCCGCCACGGGCGGAAAGGGTCCCGGCGTCGCTCGATACGTTGTGTGCGTTGTGTGCGTTGTGGCTGATGCTCTCGATGCCGACGCTCATCTCTTCGACCGTGGCTGCCATCGCCGAGGCCGATTCGCTCTGCCGTACGGTACTTGCGGAAATATGGAGCGAGGACCCGGCGATTCGCGTGGACGTCTCCAGCATCTGCTGAGAACCTTGCTGGACTTTGCGCAACAGGCCGGTAAAGTTGGTGGCGAGTTCGTTGAAGGATCGTGCAACATCCTTATGCTCGTCCTGGGTGTCGAGCTCGACGCGCACGGTCAGGTCGCCGCTGGCGATGCGGCGCGCGCCTTCGGCCAGCGCATTGACGTTGTCGATGGTGGAGTAGTAGGCGCCGACCGATAGATAGCCGATGCTGGCCAGCAGGGCGAGGCAAATGCTCAGGGTCGCCAGCAGTTTTTTCTGTGCCCGCTCGGCGCGTGCATCGATCAGGCCACGCAGGGTGGGTTGCAGTATGTCGTACGCCTGCTTGTAGCCCAAGTCGATGACTGTCGTCATCAGATCGAAATAGTCTTTCGGTGCGGTAGCGAAAACGCCGCCGATGATGTCGTCACGGACCAGCTGGGTCACCTTCGTGCTTTCGGTGTCGAATTTCTCGGCGGCGGCGCGCAGGCTGGAGGCCGATTCGGTGTTGTAGCGTGCCGCTTTGTCCAGGTTCATGCGCAGGGTGCGAAGCGCGTAATGCACTTCGGCTATCTGGCTCGAGATCTCGATTTTCTGCTGTTCGCTAATTTGCTTTTGGGACAGGATGCCGGTTCCCCGCGCACGCAGCTGGCCCAGCCGTTCGATGGCCAGCGGCAGTTTGGTGAGCGTCGTGTCGACCAGGTAGTAGGTGTCGACATCCGGGTCGAAGGTCAGGCTGGTTTCGTCGGCAATGTCGATGTTGAAGGTCAAAATCTTGTAGATCAGGTCGGTATGTACGGCGAAGTTTTCTGCCGTCGTCTTCTGCAGCCCTTCACTGCGCAGCCGCTCCCACTCGCCGCCGATCTGTTTCCAGGTGTCGCTCGCCAACAAAGACTGTGTCAGGCCTTTGCCGACCGAGTTCAGGGAATCGCCGATCTCTTTTTCCTTGGCAGCGCGTTGTTCGCGCATGCCGTCATTGCCGTTGAGCACCGCGGCGGAGAGCCCCCGGTGCTGCTGCATGCGCTGGACGAGGCGAGAAATCGACTCGACGGTCGCATTGCCGCCGCGCTTGGCATTCGAGTGCTCGACGGTCTGGTGCAGGCCGTCGTACAGGTTGTAGCACAGGTAGCTGACCGTCAGCAGCGCCATGGTGCCAAGGATCAGGAATTTGTAGGTATAGGTCATCTGACACATGAGCCAGGTGGCAGGTTTGAACAAGGTTTTCATTAACTGCCTCAATGAGCTTGCGTTTGCAGATGCTGGCTTCGTAGCCGGCATGGCGTGTGGTGCGGGCATCCGGGATGCGTATCGTTCGAACGCTTCATTGAGGCCCACGCCTCGATCAGCGGGGTGGTAGTGAAACTCGAGTGATCCCACACCGCTTCATTCTTGTTCAGGCCGACAAACCAGCGGTAGAGCCGATTGAATTCCAGGTGTTGCACCAGTTGGCGCTCGGCGCGGAGAGGGAAAAAAACTTGCCGCAGACTGGCACGCAGCAGCCGCTCCCGCGCAATCGAGGCGCGCCCTGTCCGGGGGTAGGCTGCTGCGAAGGCATCGCTCATCGACAGCAGAATCTCGTCGACGCGTGCGCGAAGTTTGCGAAGTGGATGGCTCTCGGGAATCCGCTCTTCGAGCGTTCGACAGCTGAATATCAGAGACTGAGTGACGTCTTGGCTGCGCATAAGGGGCGTGGAGGCTGAAAAAAACGTATTATGACACAAGCATGATCGTATTGTCTGAAAAATTCAACATCCTGTCAGGCGATCTTGTACGGCCGGACTTCGCTTTCGAGCATCGCCGCCAGTTGTTCGAGGTGTTCGGTGGTGGCGGCGTTGCCGGCGACGGCGCTGCTGTTTTCCTCGGCCATGCGGGCGATGATCTCGACGTTTCTGGCGATTTGCGTGCCGGTGGCGCTTTGTTCGTGCAGCGCGCTGGAAATGTCGCTGACCATCGCCACCGCCTGGCGCGCACCGGCCTGAATGCGCTGCATGGCGTCTCCGGCCTGGCGCGCCAGTTGAACGCCTTCGGCCACCCGGTCGACGCCTTGCTGCATGCTCAATACTGCATCCTGCGTGCCGCTCTGGATGGCGACTATCATGCCGGTGATTTCCTGCGTCGATTTGGCCGTGCGCTCGGCGAGCTTACGCACTTCGTCGGCGACGACGGCAAAGCCACGGCCGGATTCGCCGGCGCGCGCCGCTTCGATCGCGGCGTTGAGCGCCAGCAGATTGGTCTGGTCGGCGATTTCCTTGATCGTGCCGACGATCGTCGAGATCTGGTCGGAGTGCTGGCCGAGGTTTTCGATGATGCCTGCCGAGCAGTTGACGGCGTCGGCGATTTTTTCGATTCCGGTCACCACGCCGCCGACGATTTCGCCGCCGTGTGCGGAGAGCGTGCCGGCTTCGGTGGTGACCCCGTGGGCGCTGTGCGCGTTCTGGCTGATGTTCTCGACGCCGGTGCTCATTTCCTCCACCGAGGCGGCCATGCTGGCGGCCGATTCACTCTGCTGCGACGAGCTGCTGGCGATCTGGCTGGATGACTCGGCGATGCGCCGGGAGGTTTCCAGCACCTGATGTGCGCCGTCCTGGACGTTTTTCAGCAGTCGCGAGAAGGCGCTGACGATTTCGTTCAGGCTGTCGCCGACGAAGCGGTGTTCATCCTGCGAGTGCAGGTCGATGCGCACGGTCAGGTCGCCGCTCGCGATGCGGCGTGCGCCGGCGGCCAGTGCGTTGACGTTGTCGATCGTTGCGTGGTACGCGCCGACCGAGAAGTAGCCGATGATGGCCAGCATCAGCGCGGCGATACCCAGCGTGAGCAGCAATTGCTGGCGGGCGCGTTCGGCGCGCGCCTCGATCAACTGTTTCAGGGTGGGGGACAGGATTTCAGCGCTGGTTTTGTAACCCAGGTCGATGACGCGCGTTGTCAGCGCGAAATAGTCGGCTGATGTGGTGATGAAATTGCCACCGATGATGTCTTCGTTGACCAGCTTGACGACCTGCTCGCTGCTCTTGCCGATCTCTTCTCGCGCCTTGTTCAGCACACCGGCCAGCTTGGGGTTGTAGCGGGCGGTCTTCTCGAGATTCAGGTGGAGAAATTTGAGCGCGCCGTTCATCTCGGCAATCAGGCTGTGCAGGCGTACTTTTTGTGCGTCGCTTATCTGTTTGCCGGCCAGGATGCCGGTACCGATTGCACGCAACTGGCCGAGACGTTCGATGGCGACCGGTAGCCGCATCAGGGTGGTGTCGACGAGGTAGAAAGTGTCGATGTCGGGGTCGAAGGTGAGGCTCGTTTCGTCGGCGATGGCGATCTGGAAGATCAGCACCTGGTCGATCAGCCGTGTGTGGCGGGCAAAGCTCTCGGCGGCGGTGATTTGCAGTACGCTGCCGCGCAGTTCTTCCCAGTCGCTGCCGATTTGTCGCCAGGCGGCGCTGTCGCGCAGGCTGGGCGGCAACTGCGCGGTAAAGGCCGGCAGGAGACCGCCGATCTCCTTTTCCTTGGCTGCGCGTGGGTCGCGCATGGCCTGGTTGCCATTAAGCACGCCCGATGACAATCCGCGGTGCTGCTGCAGGCCCTGGACGATGTGTGAGGCCTTCTCGACGGTGGCCTCGCCGTCCATTTTGACTGCGGCCGCTTCGATGGTCTGGTTGAGACTGTCATGAAGGTGGTAGAACAGGTAACCGATCGCCACCAGCGCCATGGCGCCGAGCAGCAGGAATTTGTAGGCGTAGCGCATGCTGCACATGAATGCAGTGGCCGGACTGAATATTCCTTTCAACATTACATTTCCCTTTTTTTCGTTGATTCGTTCATTTTGTGCCCAGGATTGTGATTGTCTTTGCGGGCTTATACCTTGAAGCGACCGACGGTTCCCTGCAGGCTATCGGCTAGCCTTTCCAGTGCTTGTGCGGCGACTGCGGTCTGTTCGACGGCGGTATCGTTGTCGTTGGCCATGGTGGCGATGGCCTCGATGCTGTCGGCGACCTGATCGCTGAACTGGCGCTGGCGGTCGGTTGCGGCGGCGATCGCGTCGAGTCCGCGACCGACTTCGGCAACCGAGCCATGCGCTGCCTGCAGGATGTCGGCGACGCAGCCGACCGACTGTCGACTGGCCGCGAGATGGCCGAGTCCCTCGTCAATCGCTCGGCGCACGCCGACCGACTGGGCGGCCAGGGTGTCGGTGATGGCGTCGATCTCGCCGGCCGAGCGGGCGGATTTTTCGGCCAGCTTGCGCACCTCGTCGGCGACGACGGCGAAACCGCGTCCCTGTTCGCCGGCACGCGCCGCCTCGATGGCGGCATTGAGCGCCAGCAGGTTGGTCTGGTCGGCGATGTCCTTGACCTCCTGGGTCATCCGGTTGATTTCTTCCGTGTTGCGTACGAATTCGCCGACCGAGCCGGCCATCGCTTGCACCGTCTGTTCGACGTCCTGCATTTCCCCTTGCAGGTGAATCAGGCTCTGGCTGCCTTCGTCGGCGCGCTTCAGGCTTTCCTGCGATTGATGCTGAACCTGTCCAGCGCTTTCGGAGATCGCGGCGATGTTCGATACCAGCTGTTCGACTGCCGAGGCCGCTTGCAGCGATTTTTCATTTTGTCGGTGCGAGCCTTCGGTGACCTGTTCCGCACTTTGGGACAGGCTGTGGGCGCGGACCGAGAGCTGGCTGGCGGCTTCGCTGACCTGGCGCACCAGCGTCGAGAATTTCTCCATCAGCTGGTTGAATACGGTGGCCGCCGTGCCGATTTCATCGCGGCTCCGGACGGCCAGGCGCCGGGTGAGATCGCCTTCGCCGCTGGCGATTTCGCTGAGCCCTTTGGTCAGGTGTTCGAGCGGCGTGGTGACGAAGTGGCGGATGAAGAGATAGATGACGGCGAGCAGCAGCAGGCTGGCGGCGAAGGCGGCGGCGGTGATCTTCAGGCGGAAGGCGGCGACGTCGCGGTCGACCTTGTCGAGCGATATCTTCATGCTGACCAGGCCGAGCACCGCGCCTTCCGGCGCCTGATGGCAGGCGATGCAGTTCTTGCCGAGGTAGTTGGCCGAGGCGAGCGCGGGCTTTACCACGCGCAGGTAGTGGCTGTCGTTCTCCGAAATGACTTCGGTATAGGGTTTGCCGCTGTGCATGACGGCTTGCTCGACGGCGTCGAGCTGGCGCTTGCTTTTGCTGTCGGCACCAAACATCTGGACGACGGTATCGCTACGCGCGACGTGCAGGTCCTTGATGATCGACAGCTGTTCGATCTGGTCGAGAAAGACTTCACGCTGGCCGACCGTGCCGGTGATCATCATGCCGGTCAGCCCGGCCATGGTCATTTCGTGGATGCTGCTGGAAAAGTCCGTGGCCTGGGCGATGGCCGTCTCCCGGTTGATTTCCGACTCCCAGACAATCATGCCGGTCCATACGGCGATCAGCACGAGCCAGATCGCAGCGGTGAGGCGTAGCCAAATTTTCCAGTTGGAGAATCCCATGGTGTTCGTCGTTCCTTGTGCTGCGTTAAATTGCTGAGCGTGCCGGGTGGCTGGCAATGCTGGGTTCACACCTCGGTCCGGTAGCCGATGCGGAAGCCGCCCCAGTGCTTGCCCTTGACGTAAATCGGGGCCGAGATGTCGTGCATGATCTCGCCGGTATCGCGGCGGTAGGTTTGCAGCAGGAAGGGGTGTTCGTGCTCGCCGCAACGGCGGCCGACCGGATCGTCGAAGATGCGCTTGGTCCGGTTATTGGCAAAATCGATCTTCTCGTCGCCGGTGAGCGCTTGCGAAAAGCGCCGATTGTGTGTCGGCACATAACCGCGCCGGTCGCAGCAGATGGCATAGACGATATGCGCATTCTGGTCGAGTATCTGTTCTTGCACCGGGGTTGCGGCCTGGTCGGTAAAGTCGTCGAAGCGGGTCTTGTATTTTTGCGGTTGGGTGTTGGCAACCGGTTGATACTGGTCGTCGAACAGGTCGCTCTCCTTGATCCGGCCGGCGTCGATCGCCTTGTCGATCATCTGGCCGATGCTTGCCGCCGTCCGCTGTACCATTTCGGGCATCTTGCCGTGCGTCTGCACGGCGTGTTCGCCGGCGGGTCCGAGCTTGAAGACGTTGCCGATTTCCTTGAGGTTGGTCGCCAGATAGTCGAGCTGGCTTGCCTCGCGCAGGGCCTGCTCGGCTGAACTGTTGTTGGTTTCGGCCATGGACATGATTTCGCGCATGTGTTCGGCGATGTCGCTGGCGGCCCGGCTCTGCTGTGCGACGGCGGCGGCGATGGCATCGACCTTCTCCTGTGTTTCGCGTGCGCCGTCGTTGATCTGGTGCAGCGTTCCGGCTGCTTTCTGGACCAGTAGCGCACCGTTCTGCGCCTGACCGGTGCCGGCTTCGATGCTGGTGATGGCGCTGCTGGTTTCGCCTTGAATGGCGCTGATCATCTGGCCGATTTCGCTGGTCGCCTGCGCGGTGCGTTCGGCGAGTTTTCTGACTTCGTCGGCGACGACGGCAAAGCCGCGCCCCTGTTCGCCGGCCCGGGCCGCCTCGATGGCGGCGTTGAGCGCCAGCAGGTTGGTCTGGTCGGCGATCTCGCGAATCGTCTGGACGATGCCGCTGATCGCCTTGGATCGTTCGCCGAGCGCGCGCACCACGTCGGTCGAGCGGGTGACCGACGTGGCGATCCGTTCCATTTCAAGCGTGGCGTCGCAGACGATGGCCATGCCTTCACCGGAGAGCGTACTGGCGGCTTCGGCGATGCCGGCGGTTTCTCTTGCGTTGCGGCTGACGTCGTTCATGTTGCCGGTCAGCTGCGTCGTTGCGCTGGCGGTCGCCAGTGCTGCGTCGCGCTGCCGGTTGGAGCCTTCGGTGACGTGCCTGGCGTCGTCGATCAGTTGCCGCGAGGCATTGCCGACCTCCATGGAATTGAAGAAAACCTTGCCGATAATGGTCTGGAAGCTGGCGATCAGCTTGTTGAAGGCGGCGGCGGTGGCTGCAATTTCATCGCTGCCGCTGATTTCGGTGCGCCGGGTGAGATCGCCGTCGGCGTACATCCGCTCGATGGATCGATGCAGGGTGTTGAGCCGGCTGAGCAGGCTGTGCTCGAGCAGCGAACCGAGCACGATGGCCAGCCCGCCAAAGAGAGCGATGGCGATGCCGTGGTCGAGCAGGGCAGTGATGGAGAGCTTGCCGTTGAAGGCGACGGCAGCGGCGGCGAGCACCAGGAGTGCCATGGCGCCGCGGATTTTCCAGACCAGTGAATTCATTATTTGTCTCCTTGTCGTTGTGGGCATTGCGATGGCATCAGGCGGCCATTCTTGTTGCCGTGCCTTGTCCGGCGTCGTTCAGGATTTCCTTCATGTCGAGGATGAGAACGATCTGTCCGTTGGAGAGCGTGGTGACGCCGGCGACGCCGCGCGGGCGGAAATCGTCGAGCGACTTGATCACCGCATCGTCGCGTCCGGCGAAGCTATCTACCGCGAGGATGAAGCTGCGTTCGGCGCTTTGCATCAGTACGCCATAGTCCGGCGCTTGTACTTCCGGCCAGCCGAGCAGGTGGGCGAGAGGGAAAACGGGCAGGATTTCTCCGCGCAGGACGAGGGTGCGCTTGCCGCCGACCTCCTGCACATTGTCGGCTTCGATCGGGAGAATCTCGCGCACCATCGAAAGCGGCAAGGCAAAGGGCTGTTCGCCGAGACGCACCAGCAGGACCGGCAGGATGGCCAGCGTGAGCGGCAGCGAGATCAGGATCAGCGTGCCCTTGCCGGCTTCGGAGCGGATTTCGATCGTTCCGTTGAGTTTCTGGATGTTGGTCTTGACGACATCCATCCCAACGCCGCGGCCGGAGACATCGGTGATCTCGCTTTTGGTCGAAAAGCCGGGAAGGAGAATCAGGCTGAAGCTCTGGCGCTCGTCGAGGCGGTTGGCTTCTTCCTCGCTGATCAGGCCTTTTTCAACCGCTTTGGCACGAATCCGCTCGGGACGCATGCCGCGTCCGTCGTCGGAGACGAGCAACTGGATGTGGTCGCCTTCCTGGCGGGCTTCCAGGCGGATCGTGCTTTTTTCGGGCTTGCCGGCCGCGAGGCGCTCGGCGGGTGTTTCGATGCCGTGATCGACGGCGTTGCGAATCAGGTGAACCAGCGGGTCGGAGAGATCCTCGATCATCGTCTTGTCGATTTCGGTCTCCTCGCCGATCAATACCAGGTCCATCTCCTTGCCGAGCTGGCGGGCGAGGTCGCGGGCGATGCGCGGGTATTTCTGGAACAGGCGGCCAATCGGCTGCATCCGTGTCTTCATCACCGAGTTCTGCAGGTCGGAGACGAGCAGGTCGAGATGACTCACGGCCTGGTCGAGCGCTTGCAGGGTATCGGTATCGTTCTTGCCGCCCAGGATGTCGGCGCGCAGGCTGGTCAGGCGATTCTTGGTCAGGCCGATTTCCCCCGATAGGTTGAGTACCTGGTCGAGGCGGCTGGTGTCGACACGGATCGTTGTGTCGCGGCTGCGCTCGTCGCTGCGACGGCCGCCTGCCGCGACGCCGCTCCGGTCTTCGGCACGACGGCCGGCCGATGGTGCAGCCACATTGGCGGCTTCGGCCACTTCGGCGGCGCTGATGTGCTGCCCGCTCAGTGC
Source organism: Rhodocyclaceae bacterium (assembly GCA_049295655.1). GTDB lineage: Bacteria > Pseudomonadota > Gammaproteobacteria > Burkholderiales > Rhodocyclaceae > CAJBIL01. Next base: position 4,798 of record JBAQRB010000066.1, on the reverse strand, counting down.
GGGGCTGGAGGGCTGCTCGGGTTCGGGATGGCTGGTCATGGGCGTGGTCGCGCAGGTTGTGAAGGCGGGTGGGGGGGCGGGCGTTTCATCGGTAATCCGCGTCGGTGCGGGGCCGGCAAGGTCGGCCATGCGGACGAGTTCTGCGTAAAGCGTTGGCCAGTCGGGGGCGTCGAATGCCGCCGTCGATGAATTCATTTGGGCGTCTTTCACCGCTGTTTCGAGGGTGCTGCTGAACAGTGCGAGGTTCATCGCATCGAGTAGTGCGGGGTCCGCAGCGCGTGGCTGCAGCGCTTGCCCCAGTTCGCCGAGCATGGCGCGGATGCTTTGGGCTGCCGTCATGACGGTGCCCATCAGCTCGGTCGTGACCGGCAGTTCGCCGTGGCGCAGGCGGTCGAGGAGGTTTTCGCTCAGGTGGCAAAGTGTGGCCAGCGTATCGCTGTCGAGACGTTCGGCGCCGCCCTTGATGGTATGGAGCGTATGGAAAATATCGTCGAGCAGACAAAGGTCGTCGGGATTTCGCCCAATGCGCCCTAGCTTGTGGTCCACATCGGAAAGCAGCTCTCCGGCTTCCTGCAGGAAGTCAGCGAGCAAATCCTCCCTGCCGATGAAGTCGCTCATTTGTTTTCCTTAAAAACCCAGACTGTCGAGCAGGTCGTCAACCTGCCCTTGCGTGACGGCGGTTTCGCCGCTGGTCGTGGTGTTGATCACCGGGCCGTTGAGCAGGTTGTTGACTTCGTCGTTGCGTCGGCTGTCGGGAATCAGGTCGACCAGTACTTCCATCAGCCGACATTCGAGATCCTGGGCAAGGGTGACGATTTTCTTGATGACCTGGCCGGTGAGGTCCTGGAAGTCCTGCGCCATCATGATTTCCATGAGTTGGGCATTGGTCGCGGCAGTTTGCTGCGGTATCTGGTGGTCGAGAAAATCACGGGTGTCGTCGGCCAGCACCTTGAATTCGTCCACCGATAGCCGGTTTTCGTACAGGTCGTTCCAGCGTTTGCCAAGAAGCTTGCCGTCGGCTTGCAGGTTGTCCTGCAGGGGGATCGCGACGTCGGTCGCGTTGAGTACGCGGCAGGCCGCCTGCTCGGTCAGCGTGGCGATGTAGGCCAGGCGGTCGCGGGTATCGGGAATGGCATGTACCGTCTTTTCGATCAACTTGTCGTAGCCCAGCTCGTGCAGGGTGTCGTTGAGCTGGCGCATCATCTGGCCGATGCGCTGGAAGGCCCGGTCCTCGCCAATGTCTTCAATATCCGGCGTCGGCGGGGTGGGTTGCGCGTGCTGTCCGCTCTGGCTGGAGATGCTCTCGAACAGGGCTTCGAGGTCGTCCGAGTCCTGCGATTGGGGGCTGCTGGTGTTCTGGTTCATGGCTTATGCCTTCCCTGCGGCATTCATTTTGTCGAAGATTTTTTTCATTTTTTCACCCAGTGTCGCGCCGGTGAACGGCTTGACGATGTAGCCGTCGGCACCTGACCGGGCGGCGATGATGATGTTTTCCTTTTTTGCTTCGGCGGTGACCATCAGGACCGGCAAGTGCCGTAGCGAGGGGTTGGCTCGAATGCTCTGCAGCAGTTGCAGCCCGTCCATGTTGGGCATGTTCCAGTCGGTGACGACGAACTGGAAGTTGCCATGCGTCAGTTTTTGCAGGGCAATGACGCCGTCTTCGGCTTCCTCGATGTGGGAATAGCCGAGTTCCTTGAGCAGGTTGCGCAGGATGCGCCGCATCGTCGAAAAATCGTCGACCACGAGAAAGCGCATCGTTGAATCAGCCATGGTTATGCTCCGGGTTCCGTTTTTTTTGGATCAGGCGGCCGGGAGTACGGCGACCAGCGCCTTGTCCGTTTTCTGGATGTGATTGCTCAGCCAGTCGCGTAGGAAGGTCAGGATTTCGATGGTGACGATCCCGGAACCCGCCTCGAACTTGCTTTTGAAATCAAGGATGTTTTTGATGAATTTGTCATGTTCCGTCTTGTGCGCGGCGGCCTGGGAATAGCCGTGGTGGCTCATCAGGGCCTCTTCCATGCTGAAGTGAGTCTTGGTGTAGGCCGTCAGTTCGTTGATCACCGCGCTGCAGGCCTGTTTGGCTTCGCCGGCTTTCATGGTTGCGGCAAGCTGGTTGATCAGGTCGAAGAGCTTCTGGTGGTCGTTGTCGATCTTGCTGTAGTTGAGGATCAGGTTTTTGTTCATCGTGAGCGCGCTCATTGCTGGGTTTCCTTTGCTAAAAACGGCATTCGGGTTGTTGCAGTAGTTTTGATTGCGCAGTTCGGCGACCAGTGTCTTGTCGCTTTGCGTGATGTGAGCGCTCAGCTTGTTGCGCAAGGCCTTCAGTTGTTCGCCAACGTAAATGTCAAGGCCGGCTTCGAGCGCGTTCCTGAAATCGACGATGCTGGCGATGAGGCCGATGTGCTCGTTTTTGTGTTCCACGACTTGCGGGTGACGGTGGCGAATCATCAGTGCGTCTTCCATTGCCAGGTGCTGCTCCGCGACGTCGACAAGTTCGTCTGCAATCCTGACGCAGCGGCGGTTTGCCTTGCCGGACTCCATGCTGATGGCGAGCAGATCGATGAGGTCGTAAAGTTCCTGGTGATTCCGGTCAATCCGTTCGTCCCGGAGGATCAGTTTTTCATCCATCGTCATCAGGGTCATGGCCGCACCGTGCAAGCAAGTGAATCGTGTCGTCAAAGTCAGCGTTCGAGCAGCGGGCGCAGGGTGTCGGCCAGGGCGTCGGCGGAAAACTTGGCGACGTAGGCGTCCACCCCGACCGACTTGCCCATCGCGCGGTTGGCCTCGGAGGAGAGCGAGGAGTGCATGACGACCGGGATGCCGCTGAAGCGGGCATCGCCCTTGATGTTCTTGGTCAGCACGTAGCCGTCCATTTCGGGCATTTCGGCGTCGACCAGGATGAGGTTCAGTTCGTCGTGCAGCTTGCTGCCGGTTTGCTGGGCGTGGGCGGCGATCGCCTGCAGGCGGCTCCAGGCCTCGGCGCCGTTGGTGGCGTGCTTGTGCTTGACGTCGAGCAAGTCGAGGACTTCGACGATTTTTTTGCGCGCGAAGATCGAGTCGTCGGCAAAGAAGACGTTGGTGTTGCTGCTGCGAACCGGTGCGAGGTCGGCGATGATCGCTTCGCCGAAGGCGTTGGCGATGATCTGTTCGACATCGAGAATCGATACGAGACGACCGTGTTCGAGTTCGATGATTGCTGTGATCAGTCCCTGATTGCCGGCCAGCACGGTTTCCGGGGCTTTGACGCGTTCCCAGTCGACGCGGATGATGCGGTCGACTTCATGGACGAGGAAGCCGATCGTGCGTTGCGAGAACTCGGCGACCATCATGGCGCCGCCGTTGCCGGCCGAGGAATCCTCGAGTTGCAGGAAGGGGGCCAGCGAGAGGACGGGGATGACGTTGCCGCGCAGCGAAATCAATCCTTCGACGCCGTGCGGCATGTTGGGCGTCTTGGTGATGTGCGGCGTGCGCCCCACTTCGCGCACCTTGAAGACATTGATGCCGAAGGTTTCGCAGGTGCCGAGCGAGAAGAGCAGGATTTCCATCTGGTTGGAGCCGGCGAGCCGGGTTCGGGCATCGACGGTTTGCAGGAGGGTATTTTCGGCCATGTTCTTGCTTTCCTTGGATCAGGGGCGAGTCGCTACTTGTGCGCCGAGGCGTCGCGTCAGGGCTTCGGAAAGCTTTTGCGGCTCGAACTTCGCAACGTATTCGTCGACGCCGACCGAGAGGCCGAGCGACTGGTTGGAACTGCCCGACAGCGATGAGTGCATGATTACCGGGACGCCGTTGAAGCGCGGGTCGTTCTTGATTTTCTTGGTCAGCAGGTAGCCGTCCATTTCGGGCATTTCGATGTCGGTGAGCACCAAGCTGATCATTTCGTGCGCCTTCTTGCCGCAGGCGATCGCATGGCTGGCGGCTTTGTCCAGCGCTTCCCAGGCGCTACGGCCGTTGATCGAGGCGACGTACTTGATTCCCATGGCGTCCAGCGTGCGCTCGATCTGCTTGCGGGCAACGACCGAGTCGTCGGCAAAATAGACCGTGCATTCGGGCAGGTCGACCGGGGCGATGCTGCGGAAGGCCAGGTCGTTGTCGTCGTAGTGGGTGGTTTCGGAGAGCACCTTCTCGACGTCCATCATCATGACGAGGCGCTCGTCCGCCAGTTCGGTAACGGCGGTGACCAGACCGCCCATCTCGGCGGTCAGCATGTCCGGCGGGACGCGCATCTTGCTCCAGTCGAGGCGAAGGATGGTGTCGACCGCCTCGACCAGAAAACCCTGCGTGCGGCCGTTGTATTCGGTGACGATCATGATGTCGCGCGCTGTGCCGGTCTGGATGCCGGCATAGCTCGCGAGGTCGACGACCGGGACCAGCGCGCCACGCAGGCTGACCATGCCCTGGACAGCACCAGGCATGTCCGGTGCGGCCGTGATCGGGGGCGTGCGCATCACTTCGCGGACCTTGAAGACGTTGATGCCGAAGGTTTCGCAGCGGCCGGTACGCTGGTCGGCGCCGAGCGTGAAGAGCAATATCTCCAGCTTGTTGTTGCCTGCGAGCTTGGTTCGTCCGTCAATCGATTCCAGCAGTGCGGTCATTCGTGTTTCTTTCGAGGCGGTGATTGGGGGGGGCTGTTTCGGAACGGTGTACTGATTGTGGGTGTCTCGTTGTGCATTTCACTTTGTGCAAAGTTATCACTTTTATCAATTTGTGGCAATGGTTTTACCGGTGCAATGTGCTTGCCTCCGGTCTGAAGTGCTATCGGCCACGGGGGGGGCGAGTCGTTCGGACGCTGGAAGCGCGG
>JBAQRB010000065.1:0-16016 GCA_049295655.1 Rhodocyclaceae bacterium | reverse complement strand
GGGTTGCGCTGGGCGGTGGCTTGCTGTTACTGATCGTTTTGAGCGTGGTACGGCCGATCAAGATGATTTCGGACAGTCTGCACCGGATGGACGCCGAGTCAGGCGAACAGCTGATACCGCCGCGCGGGCTGGAAAAAACGGAAATCGGTCGCCTGGTCGTCGATATCAATGAACTCGCCAGGCGGCTGGTTGCCGCTATCCGCCAAGCCACCGAGCAAGCCAGGCTGCTGCACGACGCAAAGGAACAGGTGGACGGTCAGAAGCGGCAACTCGAGGAAAAAAACACCGAACTGGCACGGGCCATGCGGGTGCAGGAAGAGGTCGAGCGCATTGCGCGGCACGACCTGAAAACGCCGTTGAACAGTATCGCGGCGATTCCCGAATTGCTGCGTCGACACCGGCAGCCGGACAAGGACGAAGAAGCACTGCTCGCGATAGTTGAACGGTCGGCCAAAAGAGTGTTGCGCATGGTCAGCCTGTCGCTTGATCTTTACCGGATGGAGGTGGGGCGCTACGCCTTTCGTCCCCAAGCGCTGGACCTTGCCGCCCAGGTTCTGGCGGTAACGCAGGACCTGGCCAAGGAGGCGGAGGCCAAGGCGCTTGATTTTCGGATTGCCCGGGATGATCTCCCGCTCCTGGTACGCGGCGAAGAAACGCTGTGCTACTCGATTCTGGCCAATCTGCTGAAAAATGCCGTTGAGGCTGCGCCACCGGGCTCGCCGGTGCGCATTTCGCTCGCGGCCGGCGATCCGGTCCGCCTGCGCGTTCATAACGAGGGCGCTGTGCCCGTGCCGATCCGTGCGTCGTTTTTTGAAAAATACGCGACCTACGGCAAGAGCGAGGGAACCGGGCTGGGGAGCTATTCTGCGCGCTTGATGGCGCGCGTCCAGGGGGGCGAGCTTACGATGGACAGCGCCGACGACTCAGGTACCACGCTGACGCTGGAACTGCAGCTCATGCCGCAGCAAGGACTGGCTGGCGAGACGCCGCTAGCGCCGCGTGCGGCCTTGCCGGTCGTGCTCGGCACTGACGCGATTCCCGCACTGCGCATCCTGCTCGCCGATGATGATCCCGACAATATGCTGATCATGAAGCTCTTCCTGCCGAGTCCGCAACTCGTGGTGGAAACGGCAAGCAACGGCAGGGAAGCTCTGGAGGCCTGCAGGCGGCAGCGTCCGGATGTCATTTTCATGGATATAGAAATGCCGGTGATGGATGGATTTGAGGCGTTACAAAGGATACGCACGCTGCAAGCCGAGCGCGGTGAGGCAGCGAGCCGGATCGTCGCCTTTTCGGCTCACGATGATGAAACAAGCCAGCTGTGCTGCGGAGCAGCGGGGTTTGATCTGTATCTGAGCAAGCCGAGTTCGCAGAATGAAATTCTGGAGCTTCTGCGCGGAAAGACAGGGCGTAGCGGGCGTGCCGCGGCCGTGTCGACGGCGTTACCTGATGCGGTCGTCTGCGTTGACGATGATCTTTTCGACGCGATCCCCGGCTTTCTCGAATCGCGGCGCACCTTGACTGCAGCCTTGCGCCACGCGTTGGCGGCGCAGGAATGTGAGCAACTGCGCCAGTTGGCGCACAAGCTCAAGGGTAGTCTGGGCTTGTATGGCTTCGACTGGGCGGCTCGAATCTGCGGTGATCTTGAATATCACTATTCAAGTGCTGATCCGAAGGCGCAGGGGGCGCGGATAGATGCGCTTGAGCAACATCTGGCACAGGTGAAAATTTGCAGGCGCACAAGAGTGTGCGCTGCTTCCCATTGATCATTCCCCGAGGTGGAAAATGATGTCGCACAAAAAGAAGATTCTGGTAATTGACGACGACGATGCCGTGTTTGCCTATCTGCAAAAAAAGATCGGTGACCGTTATGACCTCGTGACGACGACAACGCCGGACAGTGCCGTGAATCTTGCCATACGTGAAACGCCCGACCTGATCCTGTGCGATATCGATATGCCCGAGCTGACGGGCGGTGACGTTTCCGTCAGTTTTTTTGAAAACAGGCAGGTCAAGCATATTCCGTTTGCCTACCTGACCGCGTATGTTTCGCCGAAGGAAGTGAGTTTCCTCGATGGCAATGTCGGCGGTCGCAAGGGCATCGCCAAGAGAACGCCGGTGCCAGAAATGATCCAGATGATTGAGCATCTGCTGCGCTGAGGCGATCCTGCCGCTTGTCGGCACCGCTTTGGGCCGGTGGCGGGCCGGGGTGTGCCCGACTCCGGCTGATATCAGCGTCGAAGAGCGCCGGCAGGCTCCTGTCGGTAGAAGGCCGCGAACTGCCGATAGAGCGCCGGGTAGATCTGTTGCAGCCGTTGCGGGGTTTCAAAAAAGGTTTCGCTCATCACGGCGAAGAATTCACCGGGATTCTCGGCAGCGTAGGGGTCGAGCAGCGTCTCTTCGTTGCCCGCTTCAGCGGCATCCACCACCTGGCAGAAATCGTCGTAGGCAGCGAGCAAGGTGTCTTCCCATGCCTCGCGCGACAGGTTCGCCGGCAACGGAGGGCAACCGTCCGGCGCGCCGCTCAGCATGTCGATCTTGTGCGCGAATTCGTGGATGACGACGTTGTAGCCGCTGCCGGCCATCTGCACGTCGCGCCACGAGATCAGCAGGGGGCCGCCGGCCCACGCTTCGCCCGAGGCAACATCGTCGTATTCATGGACGACACCGAATTCGTCTTCGACGCTGCGCGGGATCACGAACTCGTCGGGATAGACGACGATGCCGACCCAGCCGCGATAGGTGTCCAGCCCGAGATTGAGGATCGGCAGGCAGCCTTGCGCGGCAATCGAGACGCACATCGCGTCGGTCAGTTGCAGGCCGCCAGCGGTAGTGAATTCTTTTTCCGCGAGGAAGGCTTCGCTCAAGCGGCGCAGGCGGTTTTGCTCGTCGGCGTTCAGCGCGGCCAAGAAAGGCAGTTCAGCAATCGTGTCTTGCCACAGCGGGTCGGGCAGGGCGGCGGCTTCCTGCTTGCCGCGCAGCCAGTTGATCAGTTTGCCGAACAAGGGCGCTTCCTCCGAAGGTTCTTTCTCCGCCACGATGCCGCAGCGGTATGTCTAATGCATGGATCGGGTGCGCTCCGGCGTTTGGCGGCACGAGGATAAATCACCTTTGTCACTCTCCCGGATGGGTCTTGCGGCTTGATAAAAATCAATGATTCGGCATAATTTTACTGATACCGTCTATAAGTATTAGGTAATAAAGTGTGCCGTGCAGCCGATGCGGGTTGTCGTCTGGGTGCCGGGCAGCGATCAGGATACGAGCCTTGGCCTGCCTCGTAAACCCGTGCCGATTCAGGCACCCATCCCGGAATCGACCATTGAAACTCTCGCTGAAAGTATTCTGGGCCTCGATCCGAGCGAAGGGCCGGGGGCAGGTAATTCGTTTCCCGTTATATCAATGGATTTACTCAAATCTTCCATGAAATCGACCCGTCAGCACCTGATCCGTTCCTTGTTCCAGGATTACATCAAGATGTACGCCTCGCGCGATGTCCGCCTGATCGAACACTTCAGCGAGGACTTCAGCGGTTACACGGGAGGCGGCGACTTCATCGTGGGTGACAAGGGGCAGTGGGTTGCCATTACCCAACAAGACTTTGCGCAGGTGCCCGGCCGTATTCGTATCGAAATGCTGGATCTGCTGTTGCAGGATCTGTGCAATGACGTGGTGGTCGCTACGGCGCTGTTCCACATTCATTTGCCGATTCCCGAGTCAGTCCTGTCGCGGGAAGCCGTGCGCCTGAGCCTGGTGCTTCGGCAAGAAAATACCGGGTGGAAAATCGTCCACAGCGGGATCTCCGTACCGTATTACCTGGTCCAGCCAGGCGAGGTCTACCCGATCAAAGGTCTGTACGAACGCAATCACGAACTGGAATTGCTGCTCCAGGAACGTACGCGGGCTCTGCAGGAAGCCACGCTGAAACTGGATGCCTTGCATCGGGTGAGCCATCAGGTCCGCCAGTATCTTGAGTCCCGCCTGGCGGAAGATCCCGATATTCAGGCGGCAGCCGACGCACTCGGTTATTCACGGCGAACGCTGACCCGGCGCCTCAGGGAAGAGGGTGCGAGCTTTCTCCAGATAAAGGATCAGCTGCGGCGCACCGTCGCCTTGCAGTTGCTGATCAGGAACAAACTCCCGGTTGAAAGCATTACGGTTCAGATCGGTTTTACCGACCTGTCCACCTTCCATCGCTCATTCAAGAAATGGACCGGTACGACGCCATTGGCCTATCGAGAACAGCAATCCAGTTGCGTGAACGCATTGCCGGATTAGGGGTTGTGCTGCCGACCGATCGCATCGCGCGTGACGAGTGGATATGCAGCGCTCAAGCCAGTTGTGGCAGGTATCAAGACAGCATTTGGCCCGAATGGCAAATAAATTGGCACGATCGTCCAACCATAGCGCTGGCACATTGCCTACACTTGTCATCTAGTTGACGCACGCGTCAACCGCTGTGGCTGGAATAAAAAAACAAGATAGAAGGGGAGGAAGACATGGCTGGCAAGCCCACGTTTTACGACGTATTCATGCAGCGCGGTGTTTCGCGCCGCGATTTTCTCGGGTTTTGCGCGATGACGGCCACTTATTTCGGCCTTGGCCCCGATGGCCCAGGCGTCATTGCCCATGCCATGGAGACCAAGCCGCGCATTCCGGTGTTGTGGCTGCACGGACTGGAATGTACCTGCTGCTCCGAGAGCTTTTTGCGTTCCGGTCACCCGCTGGCTTCCGATATCGTGATGAGCATGATCTCGCTCGATTACGACGACGTGATCATGGCCGCAGCCGGTGACCAGGCCGAGGACATCCTGCACGACATCATCCGCGACTATCGTGGTGCCTATATCCTCGCTGTCGAAGGCAATGTGCCGCTGGCCAACGACGGCATGGCCTGCATCGTCGGCGGCCGGCCGTTCAAGAAGAAATTCGAGGAAATGTCGCGCCACGCCAAGGCGATCATCTCCTGGGGCACCTGCGCGACCTCGGGTTGCGTGCAGGCTGCCAAGCCGAACCCGACGGGTGCCACGCCGATCCACAAGCTGGTGAATCGTGTGCCGGTGATCAACGTTCCCGGCTGTCCACCGATTGCCGAAGTGATGACCGGTGTTCTCAGCTACATTCTGACCTACGACCGCTTGCCGGAACTCGACCGCCAGTTGCGGCCGAAGCTGTTCTACTCCCAGCGCGTTCATGACAAATGCTCGCGCCGTGCGCACTTCGACGCGGGGCAGTTCGTCGAAACCTGGGACGACGATGGCGCGCGCCAGGGCTGGTGCCTGTACAAGATGGGCTGCCGCGGGCCGACCACCTACAACGCCTGTGCGACGATCGGCTGGAATGAAAACACCAGCAACCCGATCCGTTCGGGGCACGGCTGCATCGGTTGTTCCGAAGACGGCTTCTGGGATCGCGGACCGTTCTACGAGCGCCTGCCCGACATGCAGCAATGGGGCATCGAATCGAATGCCGACAAGGTCGCTGCCGTCGGTGCGGCGGCGCTGGGTGTGGCCGTGGCCACACAACTGGGCGCCTCGGCGATCAAACGCATCGTCAAGGGCGGCAAGCCGGTGCTTGCCGACACGACGGACAACAAGGATTCCAAGGATTCGCCAGCATGACCCAGACCACAACACCCAACGGCTTTACCCTGGACGACGGTGGGCGGCGCATCGCTCTCGATCCGGTGACCCGTATCGAGGGGCACATGCGCGTCGAGGTGAATATCGACGCCGGCAATGTGATTCGCAATGCGGTCTCGATTGGCACCATGTGGCGTGGGCTGGAACCCATTCTCAACGGGCGCGATCCACGCGATGCCTGGGCTTTTGTCCAGCGCATCTGTGGCGTGTGTACCGGCGTCCATGCCCTGGCGTCGATCCGTGCCGTCGAGGATTCGCTGGCGATCCAGATCCCCACCAACGCCAATACCATCCGCAACATCATGCACCTGGCGCTTTTTGTGCACGACCATCTGGTGCATTTCTATCATCTGCACGCGCTCGACTGGGTCGATATCGTTTCGGCGCTGTCCGCCTCGCCCAAGGCCACCTCCGAATTGCAGCAGTCGATCTCGCCGTGGCCGAATTCCTCGCCGGGCTACTTCAAGGATATTCAGGACCGCGTCAGGAAAATGGTCGGTTCCGGCCAGCTCGGACCGTTCCGCAACGGTTACTGGGGCCATGCCGCCTACAAGCTGCCGCCCGAAGCCAACCTGATGGCGGTTGCGCACTATATCGAGGCGCTCAATTTCCAGCGCGAGATCGTCAAGATCCAGGCAGTGTTCGGTGGCAAGAACCCGCATCCGATGTGGCTGGTGGGCGGGGTGCCGTCCACCATCAACATGCATGGCTCGGGGTCCGCTGGCGCGTCGATCAACGTCGAGCGGATGAATCTGATCACCTCGATCGCCAATCTGTCGCACGATTTTATCGCGCAGGTCTATGTTCCCGATCTGTTGGCCATCGCCTCGTTCTACCCGGAATGGTTCAAGCATGGCGGCGGTCTGGCGAGCAAGAATCTGCTGTCCTACGGCGAGTTCCCGATGCGCGCCAACGACGATTCCAACGCCAGCCTGTTGTTGCCGCGCGGCGCCATCATCAACGGCGACCTGACCAAGGTACATGAAGTCGATCTGCGGGACCCCTCGCATGTACAGGAGTTTGTACCGCACTCCTGGTACCGCTATCCCGACGACAAGGCCGGTCTGCATCCATGGGACGGCCTGACCGAGCTCGATTTCCGCCTCGGCGCAAAAACCCGGCAGACCCCGGACAAGATCGAAGCTTTCGACGAAAGTGCAAAATACAGCTACATCAAGGCCCCGCGCTGGAAGGGGCACGCCATGGAAACCGGGCCGCTCGCCCGCATGGTGATTGCCTATGCCAGCGGTAACGAGCGGGTCAAGGAGCTGGTCGATCGATCGCTGAAAAAGCTCAATCTGCCGCTCAGTGCGCTGTTCTCGACCATGGGCCGCACTGCGGCACGCGGCCTGGAGTCACTCTGGGCCGCCGAGCAACTCAAGGAACAGGTCCTCTTCCTGCAGGCCACCATCAAGAGCGGCAACGAATCCACCGCCAATACCGAAAAGTGGTCTCCCACCACCTGGCCGGCAGCGGCAAAGGGCGTCGGTTTTGCTGAAGCGCCGCGCGGTGCGCTCGGCCACTGGATAAAGATCAAGAATCAGAAAATCGAGAACTACCAGTGCGTGGTGCCTACCACCTGGAATGCCAGCCCGCGTGATGCACAAGGCAACATCGGCGCTTATGAGGCAGCCTTGCTGGGGGTTCCGCTGGCCGATCCGAAGAAGCCGCTGGAAATCCTGCGCGTGATTCACAGCTTCGATCCCTGCTTGGCCTGCGCGACCCATGTGATCGGCCCGGACGGCGGCGAACTGACGGTTGTCAAGGTGCAGTGATGAAAGGCTATATTCCCTATCACCAGTTGCCCGAGGGAGGCATTCCGCCGCCGGTCGCCATTTATGGACCGGGCGTACGCCTGTGGCACTGGACCAATGGCTTGCTGGTCGTTGTGCTGTGCGTTACCGGCTACTTCATCGGTGTGCCGCCGCCTTCCGCGCTGGGCGATACATCGGTGCTCTACATCATGGGCTGGATACGTTTCCTCCATCTTGCGTCCGGTTACCTGTTCGCGCTCCTGGCCCTTGCCCGTCTGTGGCTCACTTTCGTCGAGAAAGGCATCTCCCACCATCTCTTCCTGCCGGCGGTCTGGCGTACCGAGTGGTTTGACGGCTTCGTGCGGCAGATCAAATGGAATTTCCTGATGACCGACAAGCCGACGCGCTACGTCGGACTCAATCCCCTCGGCAACATCGCCATGTTGCTCATGTATGTGTTGCCCGGCTTCCTGATCATCGTTACCGGCTTCGCCATGTATGCCGAAGTGACTGGCCACGATAGCTGGCAATACGCCGTGTTCGGATGGATTACGGGGATCTTCGGAAACACCATGGATCTGCACATCATCCACCGGCTGGCGATGTGGGTGATGGTCTGCTTCGTCCTCGTCCACGTCTACATCGCCGTGCGCGAGGACGTTCTGTCGCGCCAGACGATGATCAGCTCGATGCTTTCGGGCGAGCGGCAGTATCGGCGGTGATGACCATGACCGGCAACACCGTGTTGCTTGGCATCGGCAACGTCCTGTGGGCTGACGAGGGCTTCGGTCCGAAAGTGGTCGAGCGTCTGCAGGAATGCGCTGCGCTGCCGCCTGATGTCGAGCTCGTCGACGGCGGCACGCAGGGGCTTTATCTGCTTCCGCTGGTACAGGACGCCGCGCGCATGATCGTCTTCGATGCGGTCGATTTCGGTAAGCCGCCGGGAACGCTGGTGGTGCTGCGCGATGACGATATTCCCGCATTTTTTGGCCAGCGCCCCTTGAGCCTGCACCAGACCGGCTTTACCGACGTGCTGGCGGCTGCCGCATTGACCGGCCGTCTGCCGCGCGCGATTACGCTGATCGGCGTGCAATACGAAAATATCGACACCTGGGGCGGCGCACTTTCACCCCCGGTGACCGCTGCGCTCGACCCCGCCATTGCAACGGGCCTGCGCGAACTGCAAGCATGGGAGGAAACGGCACATGGCTAACACCAAAACCTACGACCAGACCCTGAATCTGCTCGGCAAGATCAGTGTCTTCCTGTTCCATTTCGTCGATAACGTGCGCATGGGCCGGGTGGGTAATTTCATTACGGTATTCACGATTGTGCTGCTGGTCGCCGGTTTTGCCGGCACTGCATTCACCTTCAAGTCGGTGGCCGACATTTCAAGCGTCTGGCGCGATTTCGATTCCGGTCTGGCGCGACGCATCGACTTGCTTGGCCATTTCCAGCACCATCTGGGCCATGGCGGCGTGGCACGGCACTGGAATGCCGCCCAGCGTGGCGATGCTGCCGCGCAACAGGCCGTGGGCATGGCCCTGTCGAAGCTGCGTGAGGGCTTTCCGGCCTTTCTGAATGCCAATCCGTCGGAGGGCGAAAAAAAGCATCTCGCCACACTGGAAAAAACGGTTACCAGCTACGAGCGTGGGCAGATCACGGCGGATGAAGAAAATGCCGCGACCGAAGCCCTTGTCGGCATAAAGTCGGCGCTGGCCGAGCGGCGCAAGGCGGGGGCCGATGGCGTCGAGGATGCGATCTGGTCACTTTCGCTGAAGGTGGGCGGCATCATGTTTTCGGCAGGGCTGATTCTCGCCGTGTTCGGCCTGTTTACCTTCTGGTTTGTCCGCTTTCGCGTCTCTTTGCCGCTCACGGCGATCAACGCGACGATGAGCGGCCTCTCCGGTGGCAATACGCGGGTTGATATTCCCTTTACCGCCAAGAGCGACGAGGTGGGCGAGATGGCGCGTTCCGTGCAGGTCTTCAAGGACAACGCGGTGGTCAAGCTGCGCATGGAAGCGCAAAAGCAGGAAGTCACGCAAAGCGTGCAGGAAACGGTGCTTGAACTGGCGCAGCTGACGCAGACCTCGCGCGATGCGACCAGTGCACAGACTTCCGCGGCATCCGGCATGGCTGCTGCCACCGAGGAACTCACCGTCAGTATCGACCACGTTGCCGATAGCGCCGATCGGGCGCTGGCCGCCACCCAGGACACGGTGACGGCGGTCAAGTCAGGTGAAGTGGCTGTGCGCGAGACGATTGCCGTGATGGAGGAGACCGCCCGGCTGGTGGTGCAAGCGACCGACAAGGTCGAGGTGCTGAGCCAGCAAAGCGAACGGATTCAGGAAATTGTCGCCATCATTCAGGGGATTGCCAAACAGACCGATCTGCTGGCGCTCAATGCTTCGATCGAGTCCGCCCGTGCCGGTGAGGCGGGGCGCGGCTTTGCCGTTGTCGCCGACCAAGTGCGCGGCCTAGCCGAGAAAACCAATACATCGGCGCTGGACATCGGTGTCATTTTGTCAAAAATACAGAACCAGATGCGGGAGGTGACGACCGAGGTGGTCAGTGCATCGAACAAGGCGAACGAAAGCGCGGTTCGCTCGCGCGAAGTCGGTGCGGCGCTGACGCAGATCGACCAGCGTGCCTCGATGGTTGCGGTCGCAATGGATGAAATCGCCAATGCCGCGCGCGAACAAAGTACGACCGGTCACCTGATTGCCCGGGAAGTCGAGCTGATGGCGGCTTCGTCCGATACCATCAGCGCGCGGATCAATCGTATCGACGAACTGGCCCGCGGCCTTAACCGCACGGTGACCAATATCTGAAAACGGCGTTCTTGCGACGTTTTTACGCAAGCAGGAATCGGCAGCTCCGCCGTTCCGCCGTTATTTTTTTCTCAATTGCGGCAGCGCCGCCGTGGTCAGATAGATGCCGGTGAAAATCAGTGCGATACCGGCGTAGTGGTAGGCGTGCGGGATTTCGCCGAGAAAAACGGCTGAGAGCAGGGTGCCAAAGACCGGCATCAGGTGGATGAACAGGCTGGCCTTGCTGGCGCCGACTTCGCCAACGGCCCGGTTGTAGAAAATGTAGCCGAGAAAGCCCGGGAAAATGCCGGTGTAGGCAATCCCTGCCAGCGAGCCGGCACTGATCTGGGTTGTCCTGCCCTGGGCCATTTCCCAGGCGTAGGCTGGCGCCAGTGCAAGCAGCCCGATCACCGTAAAGGCTGCCAGCATCAGCATCGGGTGGACGCCGCTCGGGCGCCATTGCAGGCCGATGGTGTACAGCGCCCAGGCCAGCACGGCGACGAGCATCCAGAGATCACCGACGTTCAGCGCCAGTCCGGCCAGCGTATCGACGCTGCCACGACAAACGATGGTCGCGACGCCGACGAAGGACAGCACGACGCCGAGCCATTCGATGCGGTGCAGATGTTTTTTCAGGAATGCCCAGGACAGCGCGATGGTGACGATCGGGATGAAGGAGTTGAGGAGTACGGCGTTGGTCGCCGCCGTGTATTGCAGCGCGATGTAAGCGAGCGTGTTGTAGCAGCCGACACCGAGCAGTCCGAGAATGGCGATTTCCTTCCAGCTGCGTTTGAGTAGCGGCCACTGCGCGCGCAGGTGCGGCAAGGCCAGGGGCAGGGTCAGCGCCAGAACGATTGCCCAGCGCCAGAACGCCAGCGAAAGCGGCGGCACCTCGTCGCGAATGGAGCGGCCGAGCACCATGTTGCCGGACCAGAACAAGGTGGTCAGTATGAGCAGCAGGTAGGGGTGGTGAAAATGCGAGCGCATGCGTCGGCATCGGCAATTAAAGGGCCATTATGCCTGAGCATCGGCCGAGGCCTTATAATGGCGGGATGGTTTCCGTCGTCCACTCCGTCGCCGCCCAGAGCGACCTCGAACACTCCCTGCAAACCCTAAGTGAAGGTCTTTCCGTCGCCGAGGCGGAAAAGATCCGGCTGGCTGCCGGGTTTGCCCAGTCGATTTACGGCGAGCATGCGCTGGGCAGTGGCGAGGGCGTCTGGCGCCACGCGCTGGGCATGGCACTGATTCTGGTCGGCCTCAAGCTCGATGCCGATTCCCGGCTGGCGGCCTTGCTGTTCGCCGTGCCGACCTATGACGAGCAGGGGATTGTCCATATCGAGGAGCGCTTCGGTCAGGCATCGGCGCATCTGGTCGGTGGTATTTCGCGCCTGAATCGCCTGCGTCCGATCACCCGCGGGTTTGTCGCCCATTCGGTCGAAAGCGGCGAGGACAATCCGCAGGAAATGAAGGCGCAGATCGAGGTCCTGCGCAAGATGCTGCTGGCGATGGTCGAAGACATCCGCGTCGTGCTGCTGCGTCTTGCCTCACGCACGCAGACCTTGCGCTATTACGCCGCCGTGCCGGATGACCTGCGTGCGCAGGTGGCGCGCGAGACGCTCGAGCTTTATTCGCCGCTCGCCAACCGGCTGGGGGTGTGGGAGCTCAAATGGGAGCTCGAGGATCTCTCGTTCCGCTTCCTGCATCCTGATCTTTACAAGAAGATTGCCAAGCAGCTCGACGAGAAGCGTGCCGAACGCGAGCAGTTCATCGCCGACGCGGTCGTCAGCCTGAAGCGCGAGCTGGCCACGGTCGGCATCCATGACGCCGATGTCTATGGCCGGCCAAAGCACATCTACAGCATCTGGAACAAGATGCGCAAAAAGGATGTCGAGTTCTCGGAAGTCTATGACGTGCGCGCCCTGCGCGTCGTGGTCGATGAGGTCAAGGATTGCTATACGGCGCTTGGCATCGTGCACAACATCTGGTCGCCGATTTCCAAGGAGTTCGACGATTACATCTCGAACCCGAAGGGCAACAACTACCGCTCGCTGCATACGGCCGTGCGCTGTCCCGACGGCCGCTCGCTTGAAGTCCAGATCCGTACCCGCGAGATGCACCAGCATTCCGAGCTTGGCGTCGCTGCCCACTGGCGTTACAAGGAAGGCGGCAAGCACGCGTCGGAAGACAACTACGACGAGAAAATTGCCTGGCTGCGCCAGTTGCTGACTTGGAAGGACGAGGTCGCCGACTCGTCGGACTGGGTCAAGCACTACAAGGAAGCGGCGCTCGATGAGACGATCTACATCATGACGCCGCAGGGACGCGTCGTCGATCTGCCGCGCGGATCGACGCCGGTTGACTTCGCCTATCGCGTGCATACGGATCTGGGTCACCGCTGTCGCGGCGCCAAGGTCGACGGCGCGCTGGTGCCACTCAATACGCAGCTCGAAACCGGGCAGCGCGTCGAAATTGTCGTTGCCAAACAGGGCGGTCCGTCACGCGACTGGCTCAACAGTTCGCTCGGTTATCTGTTCACCCATCGCGCACGGGCCAAGGCGCGGCAATGGTTCTCCAGTCTCGCGCTGGAAGAGACGCTGGCCGAAGGGCGCACGATCGTGCTGCGCGAACTGCAGCGCATGGGGCAGAACAGTCTCAATCTGGACGAGCTTGCCGCGAAGCTGGGTTTTGCCAAGAGCGATGACCTGTTCATTGCGATGGCGCGTGCCGAGTTGAATATTCGCCAGTTTCAGGTGGCGGTGCGCGGCAACGAAGTTCCGGTCGACGAGCGCGTTTTGTACGAGCCGCAGCCACGCAAGCACAAGGCCAGCGATGCTGCTGAAAAGGGCATTCTGATCGTCGGGGTCGATAAGCTGCTGACCCAGCTGGCGGGCTGCTGCAAGCCGGCGCCCCCCGACCCCATCCTCGGCTTCGTGACCCGCGGCAAGGGCGTTTCGATCCATCGCGCCGACTGCAGCAATTTTGCCAACATGGAGGCGATGCACCCCGAGCGGGTCATCGAGACGGAATGGGGCGGGGCGGCCGAAGGCGTTTTCGCCGTCGATATCGTGGTCGATGCCCATGACCGTCAGGGCTTGTTGCGTGACGTGTCCGAGGTGTTTACGCGCGAAAAACTCAACGTCATTGCCGTGAATACGCAATCGAAACAAGGCAATGCGCACATGAGCTTTACTGCCGAAATCAGCAATGTGGCGCAGCTCAAGCGCACGCTGGCGCTGGTTCACGAAGTGCCGGGCGTGGTCGGTGCGCGCCGTGCGTGAGCGGGCGGTGATCCGGGTCGGCTGATCCGGTCAGGCAGCGCCAGGCGGGTCGCGCTTGCTGCCGCTTTTTGTTCCGCCTCAGGGGGTGACAGGCCTCGCGCCGAGGCGCCGGGTGAGGGTTTCGGAGAGCTTTTTTGGCTGCAGCTTCGGCACATATTCGTCGACGCCGACCGAAAAGCCCAGTGACTGGTTGGAACTGCCGGTCAGCGACGAATGCATGATCACCGGGATGCCGGCAAAGCGGGGGTCGCTCTTGATTTTCTTGGTCAGCAGGTAGCCGTCCATTTCCGGCATTTCGATGTCGGTGAGAACCAGGCTGATCAGTTCGCTCGCTGCCTTGCCGCAGGTGGCCGCGTAGGTGGCGGTTTTTTCCAGTTGTTCCCAGGCAATGCGGCCGTTGATCGAGGAAACGTACTTGATTCCCATCGCGTCCAGAGTGCGCTCGATCTGCTTGCGCGCCACCAGCGAGTCATCGGCGAAGTAAACCGTGCATTCCGGCCGATTGACCGGCGCAATGCTGCGGTAGATGAGATCGTTTTCCGGCGGCGTCGTTTCCGCCAGCACTTTTTCGACGTCGATCATCATCAGCAGACGATTGTCCGCAAGTTCGGTGACGGCGGTGACCAGCCCCCCCTTTTCGGCCGTCAGCATGGCGGGCGGGACGCGCATCCTGCCCCAGTCGAGGCGCAGGATGGTGTCGACGTTGTCGACCAGGAAGCCCTGCGTGCGGCCGTTGTATTCGGTGACGATCATGATTTCGCGCGGCGCAGCGGTCTGGACGCCGGCATAGTGCGCAAGGTCGATCACCGGAACCAGGGCGCCACGCAGGCTGACCATGCCCTTGATCGTAGCCGGCATTTCCGGTGCTGCCGTGATCGGCGGCGCGCGCATTACTTCGCGCACCTTGAATACGTTGATGCCGAAAATTTCTCGCCGTGTCGTGCGCTGGTCGGCGCCAAGCGAAAAAAGCAGGATTTCCAGCTTGTTGTTGCCGGCGAGCTGTGTGCGCTCGACGATGGCGTCCAGCATTGCAGTCACGTGCGTTTCCTTCCTGGTATTGGCGGTGGCGGAGAGGCGGCGACACGGCGATATGGCGTCGCATTGTTATTTTGAATAATGATAGCACTTTATCATTTTTTTTGAATAGCGCCGGCGCTCGACCATGCGCGCACGTGGCTACCTGCAGAGCCCGGTGTTTTCGACAGTCATGGGAAGTCGGGCAGGGAAGGCCGCGCTTGCCGTTGCAGCAAACGTGGCGAGCGCTGATCGGGTGCCGCAATGTTGAGGTTTGATCAGTTCGTCTTGCGTGCAACGCAACTTGGCATGTGAGTTGCACTGCGGATGGGATTTGTCGTCGCGCCGTTTTCTTTAACCGATGAAACGGCCGGTATCGATTCTCCAGACGCTGGGGTCTTCATGGCTGACGATCTGCTCCAGGGTGCCGGATGGACCGGAAAGATCGATATCGCGCGGCACGATGAAATGTTTGCTGCGTATGTTGAAAATGAGCCGGAGCACCGGACGCAGCAGTGAATTTTCCCGTTGTTCGATGACCACGGCGAGAAAACCGCTCTCCAGACGGACCAGCGAGCCCACCGGATAGATGCCGATGCTACGCACGAAAGCGTGGGTGATGGACGGGTCGAAATGGTGCTTGCTCCATTCAAAAATACGCCGCATCGCCTCGGCCGGATTCATTCCCTTGTGATAGCAACGATCGGAGGTGATGGCGTCGTATACGTCCGATAGCGCCGCCATGCGGCCGGCCACCGATATCTCCTCGTTCTTCAGTCCGTACGGGTAGCCGGTGCCGTCGTAACGTTCATGGTGTTCGTCAAGCACCGCCATCGCCGCCTTGGGAACACCGCTACTCTGACGGAGCAAGGCACTTCCATGATCTACGTGCGAGCGCATATGCGCGAATTCGTCATCGTTCAGGCGCCCCGGTTTGTTCAGTATTGCCGGATTGACCAGCATCTTGCCCACGTCGTGAATCAGGCCGCCAAGCCCTATCTCGCGCAAGGTGTCCATCTCGGCGCCCATGGTCTTGGCCTGGTTGACCAGCATGACGCTGACGTTGACCGAGTGGCGGAAAGTGTAATCGTCCTGTTCGCGCAGGCGGCAGACCACCATCAGCGCGCTGCCGTTGCGCATGACCGATCCGACGATCTTGTCAACGGCCAGTTGCGCTTCACACAACCCCAATTGCTTGCCCAGACGAGCATCGGTCATGATTTTTCGCACCATGCGCGTCGCGTCGGAATAGGCGTGGCGGGCGCGGGTGAATTCTTCGGCCAGAGCAACGGTACTGACCGCCACGGATGCCGGTTTTTCAGCTGTCGAGCGAATTTCATTCTCGGTGATTGCGGCCGCTTCGGCTGCCGTCGGGGCATGGGGCGCATCGAGGCCGCGTCCGGTATCGATATAGATTTCCTGAACGCCGCAGGCCTGGATGGTGGCTATTTGTGCGCCATCGGTGATCAGCAATTGCTTGGACAGCAATGGATGAATCATCCATTCGGCGCTCATGTCGCT
>JBAQRB010000064.1:0-15299 GCA_049295655.1 Rhodocyclaceae bacterium | reverse complement strand
CGACAGCGTCGCGTAGGGGCGCAGCAGCGGCGCCGCTGCGTAAATCGCGCCCAGGCTGCCCGAGAAGGCGCTGTCGCTGCGCTCGAGCCCGCGCGTCACGGCGCCGTTGCCGACCGAGGCGGCGCTTCCCTTGACCGTGTCGTGGCGTAGCGCGGCGAGGATGTTGAGCCTGCCGAAGTGCATGTCGTCCTGCACGTAGAAGCCGAGCGCATCGATGCGGCCGTCCTTGAACGGGTCGTTGCGGCCCAGCGCGAAGGCCGGCGCGGTGCCGGCGACGTAGCGTTCCGGCGAGGCGCTCATGCGCCAGACGTTGGTGCCGAAGGAAACGAGGTGCTGCGGATCGAGCAGCCAGTCGGCGCGGGCATCGGCGCCGTAGGTGACGAAGCCGACCTGCGTTTTCGAGTTCTCGCGCTGCAGGCCGGAGGCGAACGACCAGATCTGGCGCTCGACTTCCTGCCGCCAGGCGCGCAGGTCGATATTGAGCGGCGCCTCGCCCGAGCCTTTCCTGCTGTAGCCGACTTCGGCCAGCGTGCGCTCCTGTTTCGGCGCCCGTACCGTCGTGCTGCCGACCGTCGGATTGACGAACTTGGTCGAGCCCGGATGCCACACGTCCCGGTCGCCATGGCTTTGCAGCGAGGCGCGCAGTTGCTGGGCGCCGTCGATGCGCAAGCGGTACTGGCCGATGAAGCTGTCCGAGTCGTAGCCGGTGCGCGGCACGCTGCCGTCCGGCGCCTTGTAGTCGTCGATGCGGGCGAGCGAGGCGCCGAGCATCAGCGCATGGTCGCCCTGCGAAAAATTGGCGACGCCGGTGCCGCGCATTCCCTGGCTCGCGCTGTCGTAGCTCGCGCCGGCCTCGAATTGCGCGCCCGCAACGAACTTCGCCTGCGGCAGCAGGACGTTGATCGCCCCGCCGATCGCGCCGCTGCCGTAGAGCACCGAGGCCGGCCCCTTGACCGCCTCGACGCGTTCGGCGAGGCCGAGCGACATGAACGAGGCGATGGCGCCGGCCGGTTGCGCCGAGTTCAGGCGCATGCCGTCGACGAGGAGGACGACGCTCTCCTTCTTCAGTCCGCGAATGACCGGGTTCTGCCCCTGCGCGCCGTCGCTGGCGACGGCCAGCCCCGGTTCGCCGCGCAGCAGTTCGCCGACGTTGGCCGCGCCGCGCCGGTCGATTTCGCCGCGCTCGATGGCGAGGGTCGACAGCGGCGTCCGCAGGTCGTCGGCGGCGTAGCCCTTGGCCGTCACCGTGGTGGTCGACAGGGCCGGCGGCGCATCGCTGCTGGCGGCCTGTGCGGAAAATGCGGCGAGTGCGCTACTGACGGCGAGGGCGAGCGGGCGGGGAGGAAAAAACATGGCAAGTCTCCAAAGTGGCAGGGGGAGCTTGCTGGCGGCGGCTGGCTGGCTTTTTTAAATCTTAACAGATGATAATTATTCTTGTTTGCGATTTTTAGAATTGGCCGGAGACCGGCTACAGTGCTCGATCTACGAAAAACAACATTTTGTCGATTGACTCTGCAGATGCGAATTATTATCATCTGCGCAGCCAAGTGGCTCGCTCCGGAGATCGTCATGTGCCTGCATCCGCCCGTTGTAAATCGCCCCATCGAAGCCGGCGATTCGTCTGCCTTCACGCTCGATGCCATGTCCACCGCCTTGCAGGCCAGCGCCGCGCCATTGCGCGCCGGTCCGCGCGCCGGATCGCGCCGGCGCAAGCTTTGGGAACTCAATCACCGCCAGCATTGCCCGGTGATCGGCACCTGCCTGCCGATGGACGAGCTGCGCCGCCTGGCGCGGCGCGCCGGACTCGACGAAAAAACGGTCGCCGACTATGCCCTGCATGTGCATGCCGTCAGCGAGTCGCAGACGCACAGCGATTTCGCCGCGATCATCCAGCGCGCGCTGGAACGGCGTTTCGCGCCGGTCGTCGGCCGCTTTTCGGCGCTGCGCGATCCGTCCGCGGTGCTGGCGCTGTGGCGCGAAACGGTAGCGGCCGGCGAAGTGGCCGGCGCGCTGTGGGCGGCGCTGACGCACCCGGCGTGCGACGATCCGACCGACAAGGCGATCTACGGCGAGATCCACATGCTCTCGCACCAGGTCGGCGCCGGCCATCGCGCCGACCTCAAGCGGCTGGCGCTGGTCGACGGTGATCTGGCGCGAATCTCCGCCGAAGCGGGCCGCGACCGCGAGCGCGCGCAGCGCCGGCAGAACGAACTGGCCTTGCAGCTGCACGTACGCGATGCCCAGTTGGCCGAGGCCCGTTGCGCGCTCAGCGAACAGCAGGCGGTACGCCGCCGGCTGGAAGCGCAGGGCGATGACCTGCAGCGCAGCCGGGGCGTCGAGGCCGAATTGCGGCGCCGTGCCGAAGTGGCCGAGCGCCGGCTCGAGGCGCAGCGTGGCGAGCGCATCGGGCTGCAGCGCCGGCTCGAAGCCGCCGAGGCGGCGGTGCAGGAATTGCTCGCCGAAAGCCGGGTGGCCGAGGCGGCGCTCGGCGCGCTGTGCGCGAACGGCGCGGCGGCGGGAACGGCAGCCCATGCCGCGGCGGCCTGCGGCACCCTGAGCGACTGCAGCGTATGCCCGGGCGGACCGCAGGCGGCGCGTCTCGACGGACGTTGCCTGCTCTGCATCGGCGGCCGGGAAAACCTGGTCGGCCATTATCGCGGCCTGGTCGAAGGGCTGGGCGGCCGCTTCCTGCATCACGATGGCGGCATCGAAGACAATCCGAAGCGCCTCGAAACGACGCTGGCCAGCGCCGATGCGGTCGTCTGCCAGGCCGGTTGCGTCAGCCATGCCGCCTACTGGAAGCTGAAGGCGTATTGCAAGCGCCACAACAAGCCGTGCGTTTATCTGAAGCGTTCGGGAATCACCAGCTTCGCGCGCGGCGTCGACTTGCTGGCGCAAGGCGCCGGCGAGGAGATCGACGAGGCCTTGCTGCAGTAGGGCGTTGGTTTTTTTAACCACGGCGACACGGCGAACACGGCGAGAAACAAAAACTTACGGCAAATGGGTAGATTGCCAACCGGGTGAGCCATAAAATCCTGAAACGAAGGTTTTTCGCCGTGTTCGCCGTGCACGCCGTGGTTAACAGTTTTTTTCAAACTACCTTATGCCGCCTCAGGTGACTGGCAGCTCGGATTCGCTGATCCCCAGCGCCTTGGCGACGCCCTTGCCGTAAGCCGGGTCGGCCTGCAGGCAGTTGCCGACGTGGCGCAGCTGGATTTCGCGCGGCGCGCCGCCGACCGAACGCGCCGTATTTTCGAACAGCACCTGCTGCTGCGCCGGGCTCATCAGGCGGAACAGCGCGCCGGGCTGCGAGTAATAGTCGCCATCCTCGCGGTGGTTCCAGTGGTCGGCCGTGCCTTCGAGCGAGAGCGGCGGCTCGCGGAAATCCGGCTGCTCCTGCCACTGCCCGTAACTGTTCGGCTCGTAGCCGAGCGTTCCGCCGTGGTTGCCGTCGGTGCGCATGGCGCCGTCGCGGTGATAGCTATGCACCGGGCAGCGCGGGGCGTTGACCGGGATCTGATGGTGGTTCACGCCGAGCCGGTAGCGCTGCGCGTCGCCGTACGAGAAGAGGCGGGCCTGCAGCATCTTGTCCGGCGAGAAGCTAATGCCGGGAACGACGGCGGCCGGGTTGAACGCCGACTGCTCGACCTCGGCGAAGAAGTTCTCCGGGTTGCGGTTGAGTTCCATGACGCCGACCTCGATCAGCGGGTAGTCGCCGTGCGGCCAGACCTTGGTCAGGTCGAACGGGTGGTACGGTACTTTCGACGCGTCGGCCTCGGGCATGATCTGCACGCTGAGCGTCCACTTCGGGAAGTCGCCCTTCTCGATGCTCTCGAAGAGGTCGCGCTGGTGGCTCTCGCGGTCCCTGCCGATGATCGCCTCGGCCTCGGCGTCGGTGAGGTTCCTGATGCCCTGCTGCGACTTGAAGTGGAACTTGACCCAGTGCCGCTCGTTGGCCGCGTTGATGAAGCTGAAGGTGTGCGAGCCGAAACCGTGCATGTGGCGGTAGGTCGCCGGCAGGCCGCGCTCGCTCATCACGATGGTGATCTGGTGCAGCGCCTCGGGGAGCGACGTCCAGAAGTCCCAGTTATTCCTGGCCGAGCGCATGTTGGTTCGCGGGTCGCGCTTGACCGCGTGGTTCAGGTCCGGGAATTTGAGCGGGTCGCGCAGGAAGAAGACCGGCGTGTTGTTGCCGACCAGGTCCCAGTTGCCTTCCTCGGTGTAGAACTTGACCGCGAAACCGCGGATGTCGCGCTCGGCGTCGGCCGCGCCGCGTTCGCCGGCGACCGTCGTGAAGCGGGCGAACAACTCGGTTTTCTTGCCGACCTGCGAGAAGATCTTGGCGCGCGTGTATTTCGTGATGTCGCCCGTCACCGTGAACGTGCCGTAGGCGCCCGATCCCTTGGCGTGCATGCGCCGCTCGGGGATCAGCTCGCGGTCGAAGTGGGCGAGCTTCTCGAGCAGCCATACGTCCTGCAGCAGCGCCGGTCCGCGCGGTCCGGCGGTCATCGTGTTCTGGTTATCGACGACCGGACAACCGGCGGCGGTGGTCAGCTTCTTCTCGTTGCTCATGGTGTTGCTCCCTGGCAAAAAAAGATTTTCAATAGTGCGCTTGCAGTGCGTCAGTGCGCTGGTTTTCGATGCTGAGTGAATCTTAGCGGCGCGCCGCGTGTTTCGCCAATTGATTCTGCATGGGGGTTCCATAGCGCACGGCTATTGGTGCTCTCTCCAAACTAGCCGCTCGATTTACAGTCCTTAGCGGAATCATCCTGGAAAAAGCAGTTAAGCACGGCGAACAGCGCGAAGCCTCCCCTCGGGGGACAACGAAAAATCAAGGACTTGTATGCAATTACCTAATCACCCGCTGGGTGACGTGAAGAAAAAGATCAAAACCCTTGTTTTTCGCTGTCCCACGGGATTTGCTTCGCGGCATGTTCGCCGTGCCCGCCGTGGTTGGAACTGAGGTTTTTAGGATCATGCCAGCCGACTGCTTTCGTTTGCACAGTCACATACCACAGCGCAAACCGCCTGTTTTATGGGCAGTCGCAAAAAGCCCTGAGCAAGCATCGACCTACGGCACTTATCCAGCCCTTATCCACAGGGTTTCAGGCGGATTCTGTGGGGGATTGTCGCCGCGCCTCACTTGCGCTTCTTCTGATTCCAGTAGGTGAACTCGTCTTCGTGTATTTCGATGTCGAGTTCCATCACCCTGGCCTGCAGCCGCGTCTGCGCGTCGATGACCGCCCGGTTGTACACGGTCGGACCGATTTCCTTCAGGAAGAAAGCAAGCAGCGCCCCGGCTTCGAGACTGCCGATCTTCTCGTCCATGTTTTCGGTGAAATAGCGCTGGATCGAGGCGATGGCGGCGGTCGTCGCCTGTTTGGTGATTTCTATGGTCATCGGCGGGTACGGGAGTCGGAGAGCGCAGTGTATCGGCAAAGTCGGACTGCGCTGTCTTTGGTGCGAAGTGTCTTGCCAGGCGGGGCGGGCGTTCCGTTCCGGCAAGCAAGGGGCGGTGGTTGCGCATTGCCGCTACGCTTTTAAAAGAACCCCGGATCAACTAAGATCAGACCTGTCTAGTCAGAATAAGGGGCATCGGCGATGCAAACATGGCAAATGCAGGACGCGAAGGCGCGTATGTCGGAATTGGTCAAGCGTGCCCAGCAGCAACCGCAGGACATTACGCTGCACGGCAAGTCGGTGGCGGTCGTGATCTCGCGGGACACCTTTGATCGTCTGGCACAAAACCAGGGATCGCTGGTCGATTTCATGCGTCGTTCGCCCTTGTACGGCAGTGAAGACATCGAGTTCGAGCGCGACCGCAGCCCGGCTCGCGAGGTCTCGTTTTGAGCTACCTGATCGATACCAATGTGCTTTCGGAGTTGCGGCGAAAATCCCCCGATCCGGGTGTCGTCGGCTGGTTCGCCCAGCGTCCGCCGGCGACGCTGTATTTGAGCGTGCTGACCCTGGGCGAAATCCGCAAAGGCATCGAAGGCATCGGCGACGAAACACGCCGCCAGACATTGCTCGATTGGCTGGAAACCGATCTGCCGACGTTTTTCATGGGCCGCATCCTGGCCGTTGATGGCCCCGTGGCCGACCGCTGGGGGCGTCTGAGCGCAGCGGCGGGACGTCCCGTGCCGGCCGTCGACAGCCTGCTGGCCGCGACGGCGCTGGAGCATGACCTGGTGCTGGTGACGCGCAATATGAAGGATTTTGCGGGGCTGCCCGTCCAGCTTTTCAACCCCTGGTCGGGCTGATTCGATACGATCGCCGTCCGGCGCGCCATTCTTCAGCCATTTCACGGGGCGTTCGATGGTCAGCCGGTCTGCTCGGTCGAGCGGATCGCCCAGCGCAGCTTGGCGCACGACGAGCGCGGGTTGCTGCGCTGTTCTTCCTGCGACGGCCGGATCGCGCTGGGCGAAATGCTCGAGTAGATTCCCGATTCGGCGAGGCGCTTGAAGGCGGCCTCGACGCGGCGGTCTTCGCCGGAGTGGAACGAGAGGATCGCCACCCGGCCGCCGGGTTTCATGCACCAGGGCAGCGCGTCGAGAAAGCGGTCGAGCACGCCGAACTCGTCGTTGACCGCGATGCGCAGCGCCATGAAGGTGCGCTGCAGCGACTTCTTCATCGTCTTGTCTTCGGGCAGGTCCTTGAGGGCGTCGCGGATGACGTCGGCCAGTTGCCGGGTGCTGCCGATCGGCAGCGGCGAGCCCTTGATCGCCTGCGCGATCACCTCGGCGTGCGGTTCGTCGGCGTTGCGGGTCAATAGCGCGGAGAGTTCCGCCGCGCTGATCGACTGGAGCAGCGCGGCGGCCGGCGTTCCCTTGCCCGGGTTGAGGCGCAGGTCGAGCGGGCCGTCGTTCTTGTACGAGAATCCGCGCTGCGGATTGTCGAGCTGCATCGACGAAACGCCGAGGTCGGCCAGGATGCAGTCGAAGCCGCCTTCGGCCTCGGCGAGCAGCTGCGCGATGCCGGCGAAGTTCATCTTGCGCGTGAGCAGCACCTCCTCGCCGTAGCCCAGCTTGCGCAGCCGGCGCGTCGTGCGCGGCAGCTCGATGGAATCGACATCGACCGCAAACAGGCGGCCGCCGGGCAGCAGGTGGGGAATGATCTCGCGGCTGTGGCCGCCGAAGCCGAGCGTCGCGTCGAGCGCCGTTTCGCCGGGCTGCGGGGCCAGGATGGCGAGGATTTCGCCGACGCAGATCGGGCGATGCATTCCCGCCGGCGTCTGGCCGCGCGCGATCACCTTTTCGATGTCGGCCGAGAACTTCTGCGGATTCAGCTCCTTGTACTTCTCGTCGAAAGAGCGCGGATGGGTGCCGCGATAGCGCTTGCGGCGGACGTGCGGGGCGGGGGGGGCGGTCGACATGCTCGGAACCTGTGAATGGATTTTCGTCCCCCGATGCGGGAAACGCGATGGGCGACATGGTATCCCGATCCGGGCGAATGCAGGGCGGCCGCTTGCATGGCGGGATCGCCGCTGGCCGCACCTGCCGGGCAAAGGAGCTCCGGCGCGTTCCGCCGAAGCCGGGGGCCGTTTGCCTCGCCCAGCCTTGTCCTCCGGGATCGGCGGAAAGATCGGCAAGAGTTCGTCATTTATGTTGCGTAACATATTGATCAATTAAGATTATAATCGGCGTAAAGATCGGCAAACAATGGGGCGGATATGCTTGATTTCTACGACGATCCGGTTCAGATGGAGCCGCTGCTGATCGATGGCTCCCGGCCCGTTTATAACGCGCTGATCGGCCTCGCGCACGAGCTTTCTGAAGCCTCCGCATGCCTTGACGCCGCGCTCATTCCATCGACAGCGAGAAGCCTTTCCGAGCTTGTCGTGAGCATGAACTGCTACTACAGCAACCTGATCGAAGGTCACAAGACGCTGCCAGCCGACATCGAGCGCGCATTGCACGCGGTCGCCGAGCCGGGTGGGCAGAGAAGCATGCAACATCTCGCGCTTGCCCACATCGAGGCCGATCGCTGGGCGAGACGGCAGTCGCTCGACAAAGAGACGCTGCAGCCTTTCTTGCTCGAAGCGCATCGCATTTTCGGCCAGCACCTTCCCGCAGACCTCCTGACGCTCAGCGACGGGTCAAGGATGGTGCCGGGCGAGTTCCGCACGCAGGAGGTCAGGGTCGGGCGACACCTCGCTCCGAAGGCCGAGACCCTGGGGCGCTTTCTGGAACGCTATGCGGCGGTCTACGGACAGCGACTGGCGTCGGCCAAAAAGGGCGGCATGTCCCGGCTTGACGGCATCGTCTCGGCCTTTG
Source organism: Rhodocyclaceae bacterium (assembly GCA_049295655.1). Taxonomy (GTDB): domain Bacteria; phylum Pseudomonadota; class Gammaproteobacteria; order Burkholderiales; family Rhodocyclaceae; genus CAJBIL01. The sequence goes on along the minus strand of JBAQRB010000064.1, from coordinate 7,026 downwards.
CCGCGCACCATCGTCTGGCGTGGATTCACCCCTTCCTCGATGGCAATGGCCGGGTCGCCCGGATTGCGCTCGACGCCATGCTTCGGGAGTGCGGCGTCAATGGCGGCGGTCTCTGGTCAATCTCGCGAGGATTCGCGAAGACCTCGGACGGCTACAAAGCCAGTCTGGCCGGCGCGGACGAGCATCGGACGAGCGATCTCGATGGGCGCGGCAACCTTTCCGAGCAGGGGCTCGCGGCGTTCTGCACCTACGCGCTGCAGACGGCGATCGATCAGGCAAGATTCATGGGCAGGATGTTCGCGCTCGAAAACTTTCAGTCGCGCGTCGGCGGCTACTTCCAGCGCGTCCGCTTCGATCTGAAGCCCGAGAGCGCCCACCTTTTCCTGCACGCCTTCGCCATGGGCGCGTTCGAGCGCGGGGAAGCCGGTCGAATCACCGGTCTTTCGGAGCGGGCGGCCAGAGACGTGCTCAGCGATCTCGCGGCCGAAGGCTTCCTCCTGTCGGATTCGCCCAAGGGCAAGGTCCGTGTCGGATTCCCGGTGCACGCCCTCGGATCGCTCCTGCCGAACCTCTATCCGGCGGGCGACGTGGATATCGCTCCGGAAGAACGGAAGCGCTTGGTCAGTGCAGCAAAGGCCAACGTGTTGGCAGCAAGCGCTGCCAACAAAAGGAACGAATCTTAAAATAGCGTATTCAGCGACAGGCCCTTACGCTGCGATGTCGGTGCCGGCGTCGAGGATATCGAGGAAGGCCCCATACGCGAAAACCCGGCCACGCCGCTTGCCGGTGACTTCCCGTACGATCCCGAGCCCTGCGAGGGCTTCGAATGCCTTGTTGACCGTCGGCGCGCTCAGGCCGGTCTGTCGCAGCGCCTGCGCGGCGTTCAGGAACGGGCTGGTCTGCATCAGTTCGTGGATGCGGCGCATCGAATTGGTCTGGTCGCCGTAGGCCGCTATCCGCTCGCGGTCGCTCCGGAAGAGGGAAACGATGCCCATGGCGCTTTCGTAGGCGTTGTTGGCGGTGTCGGCGACGCCCTCGAGGAAGAACTCCAGCCAGGTTTCCCAGTTTCCTTTCTGGCGGACCTCCTGCAGGAGGCGGTAGTAGTCCTCCCGTCGGGTTTTCAGGTAGAGGCTGAGGTAGAGCAGCGGTTCGCGCAGCACGCCTTTTTCGACCAGGAAGAGTGCGATCAACAGGCGTCCGAGCCGCCCGTTTCCGTCCAGGAAAGGATGGATCGTTTCGAACTGGACGTGCAGCAGGCCGGCTTTCACGAGCGGCGGGATGGGCCGTGAGTCGTCCTGCATGAAGCGCTCCAGGTCGCTCAGGCATGCCTCCATTTCGTTGATCGGCGGCGGGACGAACTGGGCGTTGCCCGGGCGGGTTCCGCCGAGCCAGTTCTGCGAACGGCGGAATTCGCCGGGGTCCTTGCTCTCGCCCCGGCCGCTCTGCAGCAGGCGTGTGTGCATCTCACGCAGCAGCCGCAGGCACAGCGGCAGGCCGGTGGGATCTTTCATGCACTCCAGGCCGTACATCATCGCGTCGACGTAGTTTGAAACTTCCGTGATGTCGTCGAGCGGCTTGCCGGCCAGCGCCTCGTTTTCGTAGCGGAGCAGTTCGTCGAGCGTCGATTGCGTTCCTTCGATCTGGGAAGACAGCACCGCTTCCTTCCGGACGTACATATAGAGGAAGAGGGCCTTGTCCGGCAGCAGCATGGCCACGCCGTCCAGTCGCCCAATGGCCCGGTCGGCCTCGCTCAGGCGGTTCAGCAGTTCGTCGGAAAAGAACAAAGGCGGCGACGGGGGAAGCGGCGGCGGCACGTAGGCGTTCACGGTTTCGTTGAAAGCGACGGTCGTAACATAGCGCCCGATCCGCGAGGCGTTCGGATCGATGGATTGGTCGGTCTGGGCAGTGGGCATGGGTGCTTGGTTAAGGCCGCTTAATTAACGGCGGGCACTAATAAAATTTATGATGCTTTATTTTACTAAAGCAAAAAATTTCGCGGTGAAATTTGTCGGCGACGTGCGCTACGGCTCGCGCTACGTATTGCCCGCCAAGCCAATATTGATGCCAGCATTTGTTTCTGTAGTAAATACGCCATTCTCCGGGCATCGCCCGGAAAGCCGGCCGGCACTTAAGAAAATCGCTGCCAGATCGTCACTTCCGAGATGCTGTGCTGGAACTTGCGCTTCGTTTCGCGGATCACGAAGGGCAGCGGCAGCGGGCCGCGCAGCAGGCGGAAATGCGCACCAAGAAAGGCTTTCAGCCCGTCGAGCGTCGTGAAATTCTCGCCGTCCTGCTTGAAACCGCCGATCCATTCCTCGCGTTTCGTGTGCTCCTCAAGCCAGGTGTAGGGCGAGGCGATCAGCAGCAGGCCGCCCGGGTTGAGGCGCTCATGCACGGTGTCGAGGAACTTCGCCGGGCTGTACAGGCGGTCGATCAGGTTGGCGGCGAGGATCAGGTCGTAGCCGGCAAACAGCGGCTTGAGGTTGCACGCGTCGCCCTGCAGGAAGTCGACCTTGTGCCGAGTCTCTGCGAGGCCGAGGTCGACGAGCGTGCGCTCCTTGTGCGTGACGAGTTCGCCTTCCTCGACCAGCGTGTAGCGCAGCACGCCGTGTTCGGCGAGCCCGGCGCCGAGGCCGATGAAGCGCGCCGAGAAATCGATGCCGGTCACTTGATCGAAATGCCGAGCGAGCTCGAAGGTTGCGCGGCCGGTCGCGCAGCCGAGGTCGAGCGCGCGCCGTGCCGGCTGGTCGCCGATTGCCTCAATGGTCTCGATCGCCAGCCGGGCCATCGCGCGCGGGAAGTTGGGCACGCCGAAGTACTCGTCGCCGTAGTGGAACTCGGCGTATTCGGCGAGCAGGCGGTCGGTCTCGTAGTGCGATGCCGGCTGCGTTGCCGGCGCATCGGCGACGACGTAGCGGAAACCGGCGTGCTGGAAGAAGTGGCGGCGGAAGGCGTAGCGCGATGCGGGCTGTGCCTCGTTGCCGCACGAGATCCACGAGCCGCCCTTGAACAGGTTGTGGCGCGCGTCGAAGGTCGGCGTGCTGAAGTCGTCGTAGATCGGATGCGGCGCGAAGCCGCCGAACGGATGGATCGGCGTTTCGGTCCATTGCCAGACGTTGCCGACGACGTCGAAGAGCGGGCCGTGCGCGAAGGTATCGACCGGGCACGACGAGGCGAAGTGGTCGAGGTGGAGGTTGGCCGCAGCGGTCTGATCCGCCCCGATCGCCGGCGCACCCGAAAAAGCGTACAGCCGCTGCCATTCGTCCTCGGTAGGCAGGCGCACCGGCTGGCCGCTCGTCCGCGCCTTCCAGCGACAGAAGGCCTTGGCCTCGTGGTAGTTGGTCTCGACCGGCCAGTCCCACGGCATCGCCACTTCTTCGAGCATCAGGCGCAGGCGCCAGTGCGCGTCGTCCCTGATCCAGAAGGTCGGGTGTTCGGCTTGCGTGAAGTGCTTCCACGCGGCACCTTCCTCGTCCCACAGCGTCTCGTCGGCATAGCCGCCGGCTTCGACGAAGGCGAGGAATTCGCCGTTCGACACCAGATGGCGGCTCGCCTGGAAGCGCGCGACCGACGCTTGGTGCCGGCCGTATTCGTTGTCCCAGCCGTAGTACGCGTCGTCGCGTTCCTTGCCGAGGCGCAGTTCGCCGGCCGGGATGGCGACGAGTTCGTTGGCCGGCGCGCTGCCGCTCGTCCGGCACGGCTCCCACGCCGGATGCGGCCTGACGTAACGCAGCCGGTGCTGGCGGATCAGCACCGACGAGGTCTCGAGGTGGATTCGCTCGTGCTCGATGCCCATCACGATCACCCACCACGGATGATCCCAGCCGATCGGCAGCGTCAGCGGCGCGCTGCGGATCACCCGGGCTACGGTCGCCCGCACCGCGTCGCGGTAGGCCTTGACCTCGGCGACCGACGGCCAGTCGTAGTTCGCGTCGTTCAGGTCGTCCCAGCTCATTTCGTCGACGCCGACGGCGAACATCGATTCGAACTTCGGGTTGATGCGCGTATCGATCAGGCCGGCGAGCAGCAGCTTGTTGGTGAAGAAGGTCGCCGTGTGGCCGAGATAGAAGATCAGCGGATGGCGCAGCGCGATCGGCCGCTCGAAATACGCCGCGTCGCAAGTCAGCACTTCGAAGAGCTGTTCGTAGCGGTCGAAGGTGGCGTGGAAATAGTCGAGGATCTCGGCGCGCTTGCGCTCGACATCGCTTCCGCTCAGCAGGGGGGGGCGTGCAAAAAGGGTTTGCGGCATGCCATCTCCGGTCTTGGTGTTGCGGGCGTTCTCGCCAGTCATTCTAGCCTGCGCGTATGGAATCCTTCGCGCCGCGCCCTTGCTCGAACAGATAGTTGTCGGCGGCCAGTGTATCGGCGATCCAGCCGCCGCCGAGCCATTCGCAGCGCGCGCTGGCACCGGCCGCCCCCAATGCGACAAGAAGCGGCAGGAAGTGTTCCGCGCTCGGGTGCGCAAAGCGGGCGTACGGCGCGTCGTTCGCCCAGTCGAGCAGGTCGTCGTGCTCGCCGCCGAGCAGGCGCGCATGCACCCAGTCGCGGAAGGCGACCGTCTGCGCCGCGCGCGCGTTGCCGCGCAGGTATTCGCCGAGGTTGTGCGTCAGGTGACCGGACGCGACGATCAGGACGTTCTCGGCGGGCAGCGTGGCGAGCGCCGCGCCGAGTGCGTGGTGGTGGCGCGCGCCGCATTCGGGCTGCACCGAGAGCTGCACGACCGGAATATCGGCTGCCGGGAACAGCGCGCGCAGCGGCACCCAGGCGCCGTGGTCGAGACCGCGCCCGGCGTCGATGCCGGCCGCGATGCCGGCAGCAGCGAGTTGCTGCTTGATGCGCTGGGCGAGCGCCGGCGCGCCGGGCGCCGGGTAGCGCAACTCGTAGAGCTCATCGGGAAAGCCGCCGAAGTCGTGAATCGTCTCGGGCTGCGCGCTGCCGCCGACCATCGGCAGGCGCGTCGTCCAGTGCGCCGAGACGACGAGGATCGCCGCCGGCCGCGCTAGCCGCGCCGCCAGCGCCGACCACGTGGCGCCCAGCTCGTCGCCGCCGAGCGCGGTGAGCGGCGAGCCGTGCGAGAGGAAAAGAACCGGTTGTTTTGTCGGCATGGTGGTTTTGGTGGGTTCTGAAAGTGTTTGAAAAAAGTTGAACCACAACGAGCACAACGGGCACAACGAAAACCAAACCAATTTTTCGATTTATTCGTTGTCCCTCTTCAGGGAGGCTGCGCGCTGCCCGTTGTGGTTAATCGCCGTTTTGTGCCGCTTCCGCCGCCAGTGCGTCGCGCACGCTGGGGCGGGCGGCGATGCGTTCCTGGAAGGCGGCGAGGGCGGGCCAGTCCTTGAGGTCGAGGCCGACCCACTGGCCCCAGCCGAGCACCGTGAACAGGTAGCCGTCGGCCACCGTGAAGCGTCCGCCGAGCAGGTAGTCGTTCGTCGCCAGATGCTCGGCGACGTAGTTCAGGCGGTTGCCCAGGTTTTTCAGCGCGATGGTCTTGTAGTCGGCCGGGGTTGCCGGGTTGAACAGCGGGCCGAAACCCTTGTGGATTTCGGAGTTGATGAAGCCGAGCCATTCCTGCAGCTGGTAGCGCGCCAGCGTCCCGGCCGGCGGCGCGAGGCCGGCGGCGGGCGCCTGGTCGGCGATGTACTGGACGATGGCCGGGCCTTCGGTCAGGCGAACGCCGTTGTCGAGTTCGAGGACCGGGACGTAGCCCTTCGGGTTGATCGCCGAGAAGTCACTGCCGTCGGCGGCGAGGACGTGCTTCTTGATGTCGACGCGGACGAGTTCGACGTCGATGCCGGCCTCGCGCAGGGCGATATGCGGCGAGAACGAGCAGGTGCCGGGGGCGAAGTAGAGTTTCATGGCGTGCTTTCCTTGAGTAGATGAGGGAGGCGCGGGCGTTTGGTCCCGCGTTGAGTGCACTTTAGGCGTCCCGGATCGAAGAATAAAGCCGGCTATAATTGAATATGTGTTGCGTTAATCGGGATAATCGGAAAGGGTAGCCATTGGACAAATTCGAAGCGATGCGGGTTTTCTGCTCGGTGATCGAGGCCGGCGGTTTTGCCGCCGCCGCCGGCCAGATGGGGCTGTCGACCTCGGCGGTGTCACGCCACGTTGCGCAGCTCGAGGCGCATCTGAACGTCCGTCTGCTGAACCGGACGACGCGGCGGATGAGCCCGACCGACGAGGGATTCGCCTACTTCGAGCGCTGCACGCAACTGCTCGCCGACCTCGAGGAAACCGAGGCCAGCGTCTCGGGCGAGGCGCGGCGTCCGCGCGGCCGGCTGCGCCTGACGGCGCCGATCACGCTTGCCGTGCTGCGCCTGGCGCCGGCTTTCGCCGCATTTGCGCAGGCCTACCCGGAGATCTCGCTCGACATCGTGCTTTCGGACAACGTCGCCGATTTCACCGAGGAAGGGCTCGATCTGGCGATCCGCGTCGGGCGGCTGGGCAGCGAGAACGTCGTCGCCCGGCAGATCGGCGAAACCGCGCTCTTGATCGCCGCCGCGCCGGCCTATCTGGCGCGCGCCGGAACGCCGCGCACGCCCGACGAGCTGACCCGGCACGAATGCTTCACCTACGCTTTTTCAGCGACCGGCAATCACTGGGAGTTGGTTGATGCCCAAGGCGAACCGTTCAGTGTGCGCATCGGCGGTTCGATCAAGGCCAACAGCGGCATGCTGCTCGCCGAGATGGCGGTGGCCGGCAGCGGCATCGTCTACGGCCCGTGCTTCATCCTGCAGCCGCTGATAGCCCGCGGCGAACTCGTTCGCCTGCTGCCCGACTGGCAGACCCGGCGCCTGCCGATCCACGTCGTCTACCCGACGCGCCGCCACCTGTCGGCCAAGGTGCAGGCGATGACCGGCTTTCTCGCCGAGTGGTTTGAAAGGCAGCGCGAACCCATGTAGCTCAGTAGCGGTAGTCGTAACCGCGATCATGACCGCGATGGCGGCCGTCGTCGTGCCGATGGTGCCGATGGTGGCGGTGGCCCCGGTCGTTCCAGTTGTTCTCGTAGCGCTGGTAATAGAC
>JBAQRB010000063.1:0-12448 GCA_049295655.1 Rhodocyclaceae bacterium | reverse complement strand
GGGCTGGGACTGGATCGGGATCAACCTTGACGATGGCAGCGCGCTGATGGCCTTCCGCCTGCGTGGTCTCGATGGCTTGCCGATCTGGTCGGCAGCAACCTTCCGGCCCGCCGGCGGCCGTGCGCAGCCGCTGGCGCCCGCCGCCGTCGCCTTCGAGCCCCTGCGCCGCTGGCGTTCCGCGCGGAGCGGGATTGCCTATCCGGTCGAATGGCGCGTCCGCGTCGGCCGGCGGATATTCCACTTGCAGCCGCTGATCGACGACCAGGAACTCGACGGCCGCCGCTCGACCGCGACCGTCTATTGGGAAGGCGCGGTGCGCGCGAGCGAAGACGGGCAGGCGGTCGGGCGCGGCTATCTCGAGATGACCGGCTATGGCGAAAAAATGAAGATCTGAGGGGCGTACGAGCGGCCTCGCGCCCCGCTGCGAGGCATTCCGCTGCTGCGGCGCACCAAGACGAGGCGCGGCCACCCTCCGGGCGCACCGTACGAGCTCCAGGATGTTGATTTCATTGAATGGCATGGCTTTTGCTGTGCTGGCGACAGGAGCGATGCCATGAAACGCGAAACAAAATCCACCTGTTGTTATTGCGGCACCGGCTGCGGTGTCATCATCGAAAGCGAAGGCGACCGCGTGGTCGGCGTGCGCGGCGATCCCGAGCATCCGGCCAACTTCGGCATGCTCTGCTCGAAGGGCGCGAGCCTCCATCTCACCGCACGGCACCCGACGCGCCTGCTCTACCCGGAAATGCGCGAGTCGCGCGACGCCGCGCGCCAACGCGTCAGCTGGGACGACGCGCTGGACAGCGCCGCACGGCGCTTTGCCGAAACGATCCGCGCGCACGGCCCCGATTCGGTCGCCTTCTACATTTCCGGCCAGCTGCTGACCGAGGACTACTACGTCTTCAACAAGTTGGCCAAGGGGCTGATCGGCACCAACAACGTCGATACCAACTCGCGCCTGTGCATGTCCTCCGCCGTCGCCGGCTACAAGCAGACGCTCGGCGCCGACAGCGTGCCGTGCAGCTACGAGGATATCGCCGCCGCCGGCTGCATCCTGATCGCCGGCGCCAATCCGGCGGTCGCCCATCCGATCGTCTTTCGCCGCATCGAGCAGGCGAAGGCGGCCAATCCGCAGCTGAAGATCATCGTCATCGACCCGCGCCGCTCGGAAAGCGCAGCGCTCGCCGACCTGCACCTAGCGCTCAAGCCGGGCACCGACATCGCGCTGTTCAACGCGCTGCTGCACGTGATGATCGACGAAGCGCTGATTGACCGCGCCTATATCGACGCGCACACCGAGGGCTTCGCCGCGCTGGCGCAGGCCGTCGAAGCCTACAGCCCGGCCGCCGCCGCGGCGATCTGCGGCGTCGCCGCCGAGTCTATCGTGCAGGCGGCGCGCTGGTTCGCGCAGGCCGATGGCGCGCTGTCGTTCTACTGCCAGGGGCTCAACCAGTCGTCGCACGGCACGCACAACAATGCCGCGCTGATCCATCTGCATCTGGCTACCGCGCAGATCGGCAAGCCGGGCGCCGGGCCGTTCTCGCTGACCGGCCAGCCGAACGCGATGGGCGGGCGCGAGGTCGGCGGCCTGTCGAACCTGCTGTCGGCGCATCGCGACCTCGCCAACCCCGCGCACCGCGCCGAGATGGCGCGCTTCTGGGGCGTTCCCTTCGTCGCGCAGCGGCCGGGCAAGGCGGCGATCGACCTCTTTCGCGCGTTGAAAACGGGCGAGGTCAAGGCGGTCTGGATCGCCTGCACCAACCCGGCGCACTCGCTGCCCGAGCAGGCCGAGGTGCGCGCCGCGCTACGCGCGGCCGAGTTCGTCGTTCTCCAGGAAAACTACGGCGATACCGATACCGCCGCCTTTGCCGACCTCTTGCTGCCGGCCACCGGCTGGAGCGAGAAGGACGGCACGGTGACCAATTCCGAGCGGCGCATCACGCGCGTGCGCAGCGCCGTCGCCAAGCCCGGCGAAACGCGGCACGACTGGGAGATCGCCGTCGACTTTGCGCGCCGCCTGGGCGCCGAACTGGGGCAGCCGCTGACGGGGTCGCTGTTTCCCTACGGCTGCGCCGAAGCGATCTTCAACGAGCATCGCGCCTCGACGCACGGGCGCGACCTCGACATCACCGGCCTGTCCTACGAGCTGCTCGAAACGCAGGGGCCGCAGCAGTGGCCGTATCCCGAGGGGGCGAGCGCCGGGCGCGTGCGCCTCTACGGCGATGGACTCTTTCCGACGGCGAACGGGCGCGCCCGCTTTGTCGCGGTCGAACATCGCCCGCTGGCCGACGAACCCGACGCGGCGCGCCCGATCAGCCTGCTTTCCGGGCGCAGCCGCGACCAGTGGCACGGCATGAGCCGCAGCGGGACGGTGCCGCGCCTGTTCAACGCGAGCGACGAGCCGGTCGTCGAAATGAATTCCTGCGACATGCGCCATCGCGGGCTCGAGGACGGCGATCTGGTGCGCGTGCATAACGCACGCGGCAGCATCGTCGTTCCGGCGCTGGCCGGCGCCGGGATGGCGCGCGGCCTCGCCTGGCTGCCGATGCACTGGGGCAGCCGCTTCATGAACAGCCCCGGGGCCAACGCGCTGACCCCGTCGGCGGTCGATCCCTACTCGTTCCAGCCCGAACTCAAGCACGCGGCGGTCGCCGTCGACGCAGCAAAGCTGCCCTGGCCGCTGGTCGTCATCCGCCGCGTCGAAAATACCTTGCCCGAAGGCGCGTCGCTCGACGCGGCGACGCTGCTGGCGCGCGCCAGAACGCTGCTGCCGGAATTCGAGTACGCCAGCGTCGCGTTCAACGGGCGCGCCGCCGCATTGATGATCTTCCGCGCGGCGAGCGCGACGCCGCTGCCCGAAGCCCGCCTGCAGGAAATCGACGCCCTGTTCGGACTCGACGACGAGGCCGAGGCTATCGTCTTCGTCGATGCGCGGCGCAACATCAGCAAGCGCGCGCTGACCCGCGACGGGCAGATGATCGGCGTTCGCCTGGCCGGCGACGCTCGCGCGCAGGGCTGGATCAAGCAGGCGATCGCCGAAGCGCAAGCCGGCAGCGGCGCCGGAACGGGGCTCGCGCGCTGGGCCGTGGCGCCGCTCAGTGCGCCGCCGCTCGCGCTGCCGACGAGAAGCCGGGTCGTCTGCCAGTGCGCCGACGTCAGCGAACAGCAGATCGGCACGCTGCTCGCCCAGGGGCACACGCTCGAGGCAGTACAGGCAACACTGAAATGCGGCACCTATTGCGGCGGCTGCCTGCCCGAACTTCGGCGCATGGCCGCCAGAACCGCCCTATCCGGAGACCCCCAGTCATGAATTTTTCCCACTACATCAAGGAGATCGGCCGCGGCGCCGCCGGTTCGCGCGACCTGTCGGTCGCCGATGCCCAACAGCTTTACGGCGCGATGCTCGACGGCGGCGTTTCCGATCTCGAACTGGGCGCCATCCTGATCGCGCTGCGCATGAAGGGCGAGTCGAACGACGAAATGGTCGGTTTCCTTACCGCCGTCGGCGAGCGGGTCGGCGGACTGCATGCGCCGGCCGGCCGTATCCGGCCGGTGGTCATCCCGAGCTACAATGGCGCGCGCAAGAGCCCCAACCTGACACCGCTGCTGGCCATGCTGCTGCAGCGCTTCGGCGTTCCGGTCGTCGTGCATGGCCTGCTCGAAGGCTACGGCCGCGTCACTAGCGGCCATATCTTCCGCGAACTGGGCATCCAGCCCTGCGTCAGCGCCAGTGCCGCGCAGCAGGCGATCGACGAGCAGCGGGTGGCCTTCGTTCCGCTGTCGGCGATCGCCGGCGGTCTTGCCGACCTGCTCGCCAAGCGCGCTCTCCTCGGCGTGCGCAACAGCGCGCACAGCCTGGTGAAAATGCTCGATCCCTTCCGCGGCAACGGGCTGATCCTCGCCGCGGCGACGCACCCGGCCTACATGGACATGATGCGCGAGGTGTTCGGCCGGATCGGCAGCCATGCCCTGCTGTTCCGGGCGACCGAAGGCGAGCCCTTCGCCAACCCCAAGCGCCGCCCGCGCATCGAGCACCTGCACGACGGGCAATGCGACGTGCTCTTCGAAGCCGAGCACGACAGCCTCAAATCGCTGCCGCAGCTGCCCGACGACGCCGAGGCCAAGGCCACCGCGACGTGGATGCGCATGGTGCTCGACGGCCATTCGCCGCTGCCGGCGCCGCTCGCCAACCAGCTTGCCTGCTGCCTCTACGCCTGCGGTTACGCCGACGACCTCAACCAGGCGAAAGCCATCGTCGCCGTCGAAGGCAACGGGCTGGCGATGGCCTGATCCTTCAGGGCTGCGTGCTGCTTCCCTGCGGATCGTTCAGCTCATAGCGGGTACTGCGCCCGCCCGCAGGGCTTTTTTGCAGCACACCGCGCGTCAGCAAATCGTTGATGTCACGCAAGGCGGTGTCCGGTGAACACTTGGCGATCGCCGCCCATTTGCTGCTGGTCAGCTTGCCTTCGAAGCCGTCGAGCAATTTGTTGAGCAGCTTTACCTGGCGCTCGTTCAATGACAGGGTCGCCCAGCGCTGCCATAACCGTGTTTTGACCAGCACGGTGTCGAGCGTGTGCTGTGCCTGATTGACGGCACGCTGCAGGCTGTCCAGGAACCAGGCCAGCCATTCGGTGACATCCATCGACCGCTTCTGCGCCCGTTCCAGGATGTCGTAGTAGGCCTTGCGCTCGTGCTGGATCTGCGCGGACAGACTGTAGAAGCGCTGCGGGCTGCCGTCGGCGCGCGCCAGCAACAAATCGCCGATGGCACGAGCGATACGGCCGTTGCCGTCATCGAAGGGGTGCAAGGTGACGAACCACAGATGGCCAAGCCCTGCCTTGATCAGCGGCGGCTCGTTGGCGGGGCCATTGACCCAATCGAGGAAGCGGCTCGTTTCGGCGTCCAGGCGATCCGCTGGCGGTGCCTCGAAATGCACGCGCTGGCGGCCGATGGGGCCGGATACGACCTGCATCGGGCCGTTGGCATCGTCGCGCCAGGTGGCGATGTTGAGTTTGGACAGACCCGAGTAGCCGGTGGGAAACAGCGCAGCGTGCCAGCCGAACAAGCGCTCCCGCGACACCGGTGCGTTGCAGTTGGCGGTCGCGTCAAGCACCATCCCGACCACCCCATCGACGTGACGATCCACCGGGGCCAGCGCGCCGATGTCCACGCCCAGGCGGCGGGCGATCGACGATCGCACGGATTCGACATTGAGTTGCTCGCCCTCGATTTCACTGGTCCTGACGACGTCTTCGGTGAGCGCGGCCAGGCTGGCATGATCGCGCAGCACCATGCCGACGTCGGTCAGACGTCCCATCAACAGACCTTGGGCACGACTGACGTTAGCCACAGGTTCAACCAGCGAAGCCAGGTCGTAGCGCCAATCTGGCCAATCACCGGCCTGCCAGAGGTAAGAGTAATCGCCGCTATTCATGCGGAGATTATGGGCCGCATTCTCCGCAAAGGCAAATTATTGACCGCATGGAGTGCGGAGAATAAACGGGCTATTCTCCGCGTCGGTCAGCATTGCCCGCAAGGCAATCAGCCGTGTTATTCTACATCATGGCTGATGTGAAAATCATCGATGAATCCCACAAGATTTCCGACAAGCGAGGAAACGGGAAACTGCGTCGGGAAGTATGGATTGATGAGACCAGCAAGAAGATCACTCGCTATAACCTCGCCTACGTCAATTACAAGATCCATCCCGGCGACAATGGGCGCGTCGTGGGTTACGACAATGCTCACGATGGCCACCATCGCCACTATTTCGGTGTCGTGGAACCTGTCGAGGTTGTCAGTTTCGAAGACACTGAAGAGCGCTTTGAACAAGACTGGATTGCCCTGAAGGACAGGAAATGACCAAGCTCACCATCAAGACCGGAACGGAAGCCGACTTCTTCAAGCGTGGCCGTCAGTTGGCCAAGGCGGCGGATCGCGGTGAATCGCTACCCGACGAGCGCATTGTCAGTTTCGAAGACCCTGCTGACGTAATGAAGCTCATCACGGCAGCTCGTTTGGCGCTGTTCCGTGCAGTGAAAGAGATGCCCGGTTCGATTACTCAGATTTCGCAGCGGCTGCATCGAGACCGCAGTGCAGTGAAGCGTGATGTCGATGAGCTGGAACGCGCTGGGCTGGTGACGGTCTGCGACAAAGTGCTGCCGGGCCACGGACGTATGAAGGAAGTCAGGGCGACCGCCAATCGATTCAGCTTGCAGGCCGAGGTAGTTTGACCGACGCCGGGAAGAGGCTGAAGGGGCCAACCTCAATTGTTTTGATTTTTCCAGCTTGATGCAACGACGGGCCGTCCGGATTTCTCCGGACGGCCCGTCTTCGTTGCCGATTCCGCACTACGCCGCCAACTGGCGGTGCGCCTGCTTCTTGTAGAGGAACTCGAGCACCGCCGCGCGGTAGCCGATGTAGCTCGCGTCGTGCGCCAGCTCAAGGCGGCTGCGCGGGCGCGCGAGGTCTACGCTGAGCACTTCGCCGATTGTCGCCGCCGGTCCGTTGGTCAGCATCACGATACGGTCGGCGAGCAGAACGGCCTCGTCGACGTCGTGCGTGACCATCACCGTCGTCGCCTTGGTCGCTTCGCAGATCTTCATCAGCTCGTCCTGCAGCTTGGCGCGCGTCAGCGCGTCGAGCGCGCCGAAGGGTTCGTCGAGCAGCAGGACCTTCGGCTGCATCGACAGGGCGCGGGCGATGCCGACGCGCTGCTTCATGCCGCCCGAGATCTCGTTCGGGTACTGCTGCTCGGCGTGCGCGAGGCCGACGAGTTCGAGCGCGGCCAGCGTGCGCTCCCTGAGCCTGGCCTTGCCTTCCTTCGCGCCGAATACCCGTTCGACGGCGAGGTGGATGTTTTCAAAGCAGGTCAGCCAGGGCAGCAGCGAGTGGTTTTGGAAGACCACCGCGCGCTCCGGTCCCGGACCGCCGATCTCGCGCCCGTCGCAGAGCAGGACGCCGGCGGTCGGTGTGGTCAGTCCGGCGATCAGGTTGAGCAGCGTGGACTTGCCGCAGCCCGAATGGCCGATCAGGGCGATGAACTCGCCGCTGGCGATGTGCAGGTTGACGTCGCGCAGGGCGACGAACTTGCCCTTCTTGGTGTCGAAGGCCTGCCCGACGTTTTCGACGCTGACAAATTTTTCCATCATTCTTCTCCGGTGGGATGCTCGGAGATCCGCATGGATATTGGCTCTCCGGGCATCGGTCTGAAACGGGTCAGGTACAGCGGGTGCGGTGCAGCGGCTCAGGTGCGGGTTACGTGTTTTCGTAGCTGAAGCGCTTGGCGATCGAGATCAGGAACTGTTCGAGCAGCAGGCCGACGATGCCGATCACGAAGATCGCGATGATGATGTGCTCGACCTTGAGGTTGTTCCACTCGTCCCAGACCCAGAAGCCGATGCCGACGCCGCCGGTGAGCATTTCGGCGGCGACGATGACCAGCCAGGCGGTGCCGATCGACAGGCGGATGCCGGTCAGCATGTAGGGCAGCACGGCCGGGAAGAGGATCTTGGTGACGACCTTCCACTCGGAGAGGGCGAGGACGCGGGCGACGTTGAGGTAGTCCTGCGGAACGCGCTGCACGCCGACCGCGGTGTTGATGATCATCGGCCAGATCGAGCAGATGAAGATCGTCCACGTCGCCGCCGGATCGGCCTTCTGGAAGACGAGCAGGCCGATCGGCAGCCAGGCGAGCGGCGAGACCGGGCGCAGCAGGCTGATCAGCGGGTTCACCATGGCGTTCATGAACTTGAAGCGGCCGAGGATGAAGCCGAGCGGAATGCCGACCAGCGCCGCGAAGCCGAAGCCGATGCCGACCCGGCGCAGCGACGAGAGCACGTTCCAGCCGATGCCCTGGTCGTTCGGCCCGTTGCTGTAGAAGGGATCGGCAAACAGGACGGCCGCCGCCTTCCAGGTCTGCAGCGGCCCCGGCAGCCCCTTGGCGCTGAGCGTCGCGAGATACCAGACGCCGATCAAGAGCGCGAAGCCGATCAGCGGCGGCAGCACGCCTTTCATCCAGGCGGCCAGCTTCTCGCGCCGCGCCTCGGCGGCTACCGTGCTTGCCGCACCGCCTGAAGTGGCGATCTGCCGTGCCGGCATGGCGGGCGCCGCAGCGTTCCTGTTTTCGTCCCTGACTGCCGGGGCGGTGGCTTCGTCGGTGCTGAGGGTGATTGCCGTCATCATGTTCTCCTGTGCGTGTCGCGCTTAAGCCTTGATCTTGAAAGTGGCGGCGTATTTCTTCGGATCCGTGCCGTCCCAGACCACGCCGTCGATCAGCTTGTGGCTGCGCATCTCGCTCTTCGGCAGCGAGACGCCGGCGAGGCTGGCGGCATCCTTGTAGATGTCGATGCGGTTCACCTTCTTCGCCACGGCCAGGTAGTCCGGCTCGTCCTTGAGCAGACCCCAGCGCTTGTGCTGCGTCATGAACCACATGCCGTCGGAGAGGTAGGGGAAGTTCACCGCGCCGTCGTTGTAGAACTTCATCGCGTTGGCATCGTCCCAGCTCTTGCCGAGGCCGTTCGAGTAGCGCCCGAGCATGCGTTCGAGGATGACGTCCATGTCGGTATTGACGTACGACTTCTGCGCGATCGTCTCGGCGGTCTTGCGCCGGTTGGCGATCGACGCGTCGATCCAGCGCCCGGCCTCGAGAATCGCGGCGGTCATGGCGCGCGCCGTGTTCGGGTGCTTCGCCACCCAGTCGGCGGTCGTGCCGAGCACCTTTTCCGGGTGATCGACCCAGATCTCCTGCGAGGTCACCGCCGTGAAGCCGATCTTGTCGATGATCGCGCGGTTGTTCCACGGCTCGCCGACGCAGTAGCCGTCCATGTTGCCGACGCGCATGTTGGCGACCATCTGCGGCGGCGGCACGGTGATGACTTTCACGTCTTTCAGCGGGTTGATCTCGTTGGCCGCCAGCCAGTAGTTGAGCCACATCGCGTGCGTTCCGGTCGGGAAGGTCTGCGCGAAGGTGAGTTCAGGCGTTGCACCAGGCTTGGCGCTGATCAGCTTCTTCAGCGACGCGCCGTCGGTGACGCCGAGTTCCTTGAGCTTGCTGGCCAGCGTGATCGCCTGGCCGTTGTGGTTGAGGTTCATCAGCACGCTCATCTCCTTCTTCGGCCCGGCGACGCCCATCTGGACGCCGTAGATCAGGCCGTAGAGCACGTGCGCGGCGTCGATCTCGCCGTTGATCAGCTTGTCGCGCACCGAGGCCCACGACGCTTCCTTGGTCGGAATGATCTTGATCCCGTATTTCTTGTCGAAGCCCATCTCGGCGGCCATCACCACCGAAGCGCAGTCGGTCAGCGGAATGAAGCCGATGCGCACTTCCTTTTTCTCGGGCGCATCGGAGCCGGCGGCCCAGACGCCCGCCGACGGCAGGGCGATCAGCGAAGCGCCGGCGACGGCGGCCTTGAGGAAATCGCGACGGGCGAGCGAAGCGGTTGCGGGAACGGCTTTCTTGTCTTTCATTTGATTCTCCTGAGCACGATTTGAAATGGGTGGGGGACGGCCAGATGGGAATAGCCTCATCTTTTGTAGGGCATATCGCAACGAGTGTGCCAGCTCGTGCTTGCTCATTAAAGCATCGTGTTTTCAATGCGTTGCGTGTTTCGTGTGGCAGGGCGGCACACGCTGTGGGCGCACTGCTGCAGTGCATCAATTGCTGGCCCGGGCACCAATGGCGGGATTTCAGCGGCATGGCATCGCGCTCCGGCTGGCACGACATCAGCCATCCAAAACCCCCGTCGCGCTCACAAGGCGGCGGGGGCCGCCTACGGTGATCGGGTGGCGGAGTCGTCGCATCTGATCATCGAGCCCATCCGCAGGGCGTGGTCGCTGAAAAGATTGCTGCGGTCGGCGAGGCGGCAGTTTGTACGTCGATGGTCGTGGCTACCGAGTTGCGGTTTGGGGCAGCGAAGCGGAATGCGCCACGGCTGACGAATCAGGTGGAAGCCATTCTGGCGGTGCTGGAGGTGCTGCCGTTCGATGCGCCGGCGGATTGCGTCTATGCGCAACTGCGTTGGGCGCTTGAGCAATCCGGCCAGCCGATTGGGCCCAACGACATGTTGATCGCGGCTCAAGCCTTGGCCATGGAGTGCACCATGGTGACCGCCAATGTGGATGAGTTTTCCCGGGTGGCGGGTTTGCGGGTGGAAAATTGGCTTGCCAATTCGGAAAACCCTGAGCAATCAGGCAACAGGACTGATAAGGAAAAGGCTCCCCACTACTTTTATCGTTCGTCTGGCAAGAACGATGGGTGCCGTCTGAATCCTGCCAATTGGCCGAAGAGCGAATGAATTAGCCAGTCTCCGGTCAATTTTTGCGTAGATCAACGAGTCAAGCATTCGTCCAGGACGAACGATTGGCTGGGTGCATTGAGCACCCACAGCGCCAGTCAGCCGCCTGCCCTCCCGCCGGTGCGTCGCTTGCCTGCTGGAGCAAACAAAGTCGATGTTCTTTTCGTCGCCATGTGCACGAATGCACGACCTGACCGCGGGAATTTTTGCAATGCACCATGGACGGCACCGATCCGGGGATCGCCGCCCCGAAGCGGTGCGGCGACGCCGGGGCAGTTATCTGGAAATTGGCGGATATCCATATAAAACAACGGCGTGTATCGTTGGCACGGCGATTGCAGTAGAGTCTTCAGAAACGTTTACTGGAGTCGAGAAGATGAGCAAACAGAAACTGGTGATGGTCGGCAACGGCATGGCAGGGGTCCGCACGCTCGAGGAGCTGCTCAAGATTGCGCCGGATCAGTACGAGATCACGGTCTTCGGCGCCGAGCCGCATCCCAACTACAACCGCATCCTGCTCTCGCCGGTGCTCGCCGGCGAGATGAGCGTGCAGGAGATCATCCTCAACGACCACAGCTGGTACAGCGATAACGGCATCAAGCTGCACCTCGGCAAGACGGTGAGCAAGATCGACCGCGTCAAGCGCGTGGTGATCGCGCAGGACGGCACCGAGGCGCCCTACGACCGGCTCTTGCTGGCCACCGGCTCGACGCCGTTCATGCTGCCGGTACCGGGCAACGACCTGCCGGGCGTCATCTCGTATCGCGACATCAAGGATACCGACGACATGATCGAGGCCGCCCGCCTGTACAAGCACGCGGTGGTGATCGGCGGCGGCCTGCTCGGCCTGGAAGCGGCCAACGGCCTCAAATTGCGCGGCATGGACGTCACCGTCGTGCACCTCGGTCCGTGGCTGCTCGAACGCCAGCTCGACGAAACGGCGGGCAAGATGCTGCAGAAGTCGCTCGAAGACCGCGGCCTCAAATTCCTGCTGCAGAAGCAGACCGAAATGCTGGTCGGCGGCGAGAGCGGCCGCGTCGCGGCGATCCGCTTCAAGGACGGCATGCAGATCCCGGCCGACCTCGTCGTGATGGCCGTCGGCATCCGCCCGAACAGTGCGCTGGCCGAGTCGGCGGGAATCTACTGCAACCGCGGCATCGTCGTGAACGATACGCTGCAGACCTACGACCCGAAGGTGTACGCGGTCGGCGAGTGCGTCACGCACCGCGGCATCGCCTACGGCCTCGTCGCGCCGCTCTTCGAGCAGGGCAAGGTGGCGGCCAACCATCTGGCCAATTACGGCATCGGCCGCTACACCGGCTCGGTGACCTCGACCAAGCTCAAGGTCACCGGCATCGACCTCTTCTCGGCCGGCAATTTCATGGGCGGCCAGGAGAGTGAAGGCTTCGAGGAAATCATCCTCAACGACCCCGCCGGCGGCGTGTACAAGAAGCTCGTGATCAAGGACAACAAGCTCGTCGGCGGCGTGCTCTACGGCGACACGGCGGATGGCCCGTGGTACTTCCAGCTGCTGCGCGACGGCAAGGAGATCAACGAGATCCGCGATCACCTGCTGTTCGGCCAGTCGCACGTCGGCGACGTCGGCCATCAGGGCCACAGCAAGGCGGCGGCGATGGCCGACAGCGCCGAGGTGTGCGGCTGCAACGGCGTGACCAAGGGCACCATCGTCAAGGCGATCAAGGAAAAAGGCCTGTTCACGCTCGACGACATCAAGAAGCACACCAAGGCGGCGTCGTCCTGCGGCTCGTGTGCCGGTCTCTGCGAGCAGATCCTGTCGGCGACGATCGGCGGCGCCTACGCGCCGGCGGCGTCGAACAAGAAGCCGGTCTGCGCGTGCACCGAGCACTCGCATCAGGAAGTTCGCGACGCGATCCGTCAGCAGCATCTGACGAGCGGACCCGCGGTGCGCAAGTTCATGGACTGGAAGATGGCCGACGGTTGCGACAAGTGCCGGCCGGCGATCAACTACTACCTGATCTCGACCTGGCCGCACGAGGCCAAGGACGATCCGCAGTCGCGCCTGATCAACGAGCGCGCGCACGCCAACATCCAGAAGGACGGCACCTACTCGGTGGTGCCGCAGATCCTCGGCGGCGTGACGAGCGCCGACCAGTTGCGGCGCATCGCCGACG
>JBAQRB010000062.1:0-7337 GCA_049295655.1 Rhodocyclaceae bacterium | reverse complement strand
GCGCCGGGCGCATGAGCGACAAGGCGCCGCGCCAGCGGTCCGAGCGTTACCCGACGCTGGCGCAGATCGCCGGTCATGCGATGTCGTCGATTTTTCTCGATGGGCTGGCGGTCGATATCGAGCGCATGCAACGCATCAACCACACGCTTTCGATCATTCCGGACGAGCTGAAGGCGCAGTCCGATGTCGCGCTGCGGCCGGTCAGGTCGCTGGTGATCGCCCCCTCGGAACGCCTCGATTATCTGGCGGCACGTCACGCCAGAGCCCTGCCTTGGGCGGTTCGCCTGCTGTTGCGCGGGATTGGCGCGATGAATCGGCAAGGCGGGGCCTTGACCAGCTATCTGTTGTTCGAGCAGCCCTACACACGGGCGTTGATCGATCTGGGCTACAAGGACACGATGGCCCGCCGCGATGAGGTGAAGGCTTTTCTTGAAATCTGAAACTCTAAGGTTTATTCTTAAGCAAGTTCGCTATCTTGTTATTTTTATTGGCAAATCAAGCTGAGTCGGCAAATTCGAGTAAAATCGAACCGATCACTGAACAGAGCAGGAGAAATTTCGTATGCGGATTACGCTGAAAACCGCCGTGTTGCTTGGCTCGCTGCTCGGCATCAACCTCATGGCGGTCGATGTCGCGCTGGCGGCGCAGAAGAAAAAAAGCAAGCCGGTCAGCCACCACGCCCATGCCCCGCAAAAGGCGCACAAGGCGCACAAGAAGCATGTAAGGAAAGTGGCGATCAGCCACCCCGAGCAGTGGCAGGATGTCCGCCACCTGGCGGTACAGTCGGGATCGGTGCTGGTGATCGAGCAGGGCGGCGGCGACCCGCTGTTCCAAAAAAACGCCACGACGGTCGTGCCGATTGCCTCGATCACCAAAGTGATGACGGCGATGGTCGTGCTCGACAGTACGCCGAACCTGCAGGCGCCGATCACCATTTCGGACGAGGATGTCGATTACCTGCGCGGCAGCCGGTCGCGCCTCAAGGTGGGGGCGGTGATCCCGCGCGAGACGGCGCTGTTGCTGGCGCTGATGTCGTCGGAGAACCGTGCGGCCAATGCGCTGGCGCGGCACTATCCGGGCGGGATGGAAGCCTTCCTGGCGGCGATGAACCGCAAGGCAAAGTCGCTCGGCATGATGAGTACCCATTTTGACGATCCGACCGGACTGACCAGCAGCAACGTTTCCACGGCCTATGATCTGGCCAAGATGGTTGGCGCCGCGCATCGCTATCCCCTGATCCGCGAGTTCTCGACGACCTCGGATGCCAAGGTCGATGTCGGCGGACGCGAACTCGACTACCGCAACACCAACCAGCTGGTGAAAAGCTCGACCTGGGATATCGGTTTGTCGAAAACCGGTTATATCCACGAGGCCGGAAAGTGCCTGGTCATGCAGGCGCGGGTTGCCGACAAGCCGGTGGTCATCGTCCTGCTCGACTCGGCCGGCAAGCTGACCCGTGTCGGCGACGCCAACCGGATCAAGCGCTGGATCGAAAGCGCCTCGTTCGCCCGCAAGCTGCCCACCAACGCCTGAGGCCAGGCGCAGCCAGGCCAAATAAGTACTCCTGGGGTGCGCC
Source organism: Rhodocyclaceae bacterium (assembly GCA_049295655.1). Taxonomy (GTDB): domain Bacteria; phylum Pseudomonadota; class Gammaproteobacteria; order Burkholderiales; family Rhodocyclaceae; genus CAJBIL01. The sequence continues at coordinate 5,761 of JBAQRB010000062.1, read as the reverse complement.
TGAGGCCAGGCGTAGCCAGGCCGAACAAGTACTTGGGGTACTTCTCGAGTGCGACAAAAAAGCCACGACATGTCGTGGCTTTTTTTGTCTGGTCGCAGGGCTTAACGCGCCTGTTTGGTGCGCGGCTTGCGGTAACCCAGTGCGTGCGAGATCTCGTCGGCTGCCGCCTTGATCTGCGCCACCCATTCTGGATTGTGCCGGTCGGTCGGCGCCGAGATCGACAGTCCGGCGACAATGACGCCCTCGTCGTTGCGGATCGGTGCGGCGACGCAACGCAGGCCGATTTCGGCTTCCTCGTTGTCGTAGGCGAGGTCGTGCCGGCGAATCTTGTCGAGTTCCTTTTCCAGCGCGCCAAGGCTGGTCAGCGAGTGCGGCGTCTTGCCCGGCAGGCCGGTACGCTTGGCGTAGGCGCGCACGTCTGCGGGTCCGTCGGCGGCGAGGAACAGCTTGCCGACCGAGGTCAGGTGCAGCGGTGCGCGACCGCCGACCAGATAAACCACACGGACCAGCGATCGGCCGCTCGACGTGCGTTCGGCGTAGATGATTTCGTCGTCGTGCCGGATGCCGAGGTTGATCGCTTCGCCGATCGCTTCGTGCAGGCGCTGCATGAAGGGCAGCGCGACTTCACGGATGTTGATGCGCGATTTGACCAGGTTGCCGAGTTCGAGCAGGCGGATGCCCAGCGCGTAGGTGCCAGCCTCCTGGCGTTCGATCAGGTGCGTGCTGGTCATCGCGGCCAGGATGCGGTGCGCGGTCGATGGATGCAGGCCGGTGCTTTGGGCGAGCAGCTTGAGGCTGGCCGGTTCGGGGGTATCGGCCAGCACCTCGAGCAAGCTCATCATCCGTTCGATGACCTGAATTGAACCTTTTTCTGCGGGTTGCTGCGCCATTGCCTTCCTGTCGAACCTTCCGTTTTATCCCTTGACGGACTACTATTACGCGCTCCGCCCGATCTGTCGTTTTACTCCCAGCCGTACCTTGTGCGCTGCAATATTTTACCATTACGCGCACCGCCCGGTTCGCTACCTGCGACTCGGCCCGCTACGCCTGTGCCCCTGCCTGGTCTGACGATCGCTGCCGGGGAAACCGGTATGCCTCGAGCCGGGGCCGCGGGACTGCCATTCCAGGAATTTTACGCAATAAGGAAACATGCATGACCCACGATGATGAAGATGTGCTGGCGCTGCCGCTGTGGATCAACGGCCACGCCTACCTGACCATGACCGACGCCTTTTTTGACGTGACCAACCCGAAAACGGGCGAGGTCCTGCGTCGCACGCCACTTTGCGGCGCCGATGCCGCGGCGACGGCGGTGTCTGCCGCGCAGGCGGCCTTGCCGGCGTGGGCGTGCCTGTCGGATGGCGCGCGCGCGGCCCTGCTGTTGCCGGTTGCCGACACGCTTGAGGGCTACGCCGCCCATTTCGCGGCACTGATCGTTGCCGAGACCGGCAAGGACGAGTCTGCCGCGGCAGCCGAAGTCGCTGCCGCCGTTGCCCTGTTGCGCGGCACGCCGACGCCGTCGTCAAGCGGCGGCGTCATTGCGCTGGTCAACGATGATCGCGAGCCATTGCTCGGCCTGCTGGCACAGGCCATTCCGGCCCTTCTTTGCGGTGCCACGGTGGTCGCCAAGCCCAGCCCGAAAGCGCCATCGGCGGCGTTTGCCTTTGCCGAACTGACAGCGCGCGCCGCCCTGCCCGGCGGCGTCTTCAACATCGTGCAGGGCGATCAGGAGGCCATCGAAGGACTTTGCGCGCAGCCCGCTGTCGCTCGCCTCGCCTTTGCAGGCGATGCCGCGCTCGGCGAAAAAATTCGCGCCATCGCAGAACGTCATGGCAAGGATTTCGTCAGCCGGAAGTAGGTTCACGGGCCGCTTTCAGCACCGTTGCCGACCGGATCGCTGCCGTTTCCTGTCTGGCGAGGGGGCTGCCGGGAAGCGTTTTTTGCTGAACATTTATTTACGCACTCGAGGTGCGGCATAATGCGCATATGAATGACACTTCCCCCCCCGATCCGCGTCGCCGCCTGCGCGACCTACTTGCCATCCCTGAACGCGACCGCAGCGATGAACAGTGGGATGAGATCATTGAACTCGAAATCAGCATGGCTCCGGGCAACCGCGAGCCGGGGCCGGACAACGGCGCCCGCCGCAACGGCCCGGCGCCGGGAGGCGATCGCAAGCCGCAGGGCGAGCGTCGCCCCGGCGGCGATCGTAACAACAACAGCAACAAACCAGCCGGCGGCCCCCCCCGGCATGGTGGCGACCGGCAACGGACGGGCGGTCCGCGCGCCGGCGGTGAGCGCGGCGGCGATCGTCGGCCACCCGCTGGCAGCGCGCCTCGCCCCGGCGGCGATCGTCAGCAGCGCCCCGCTGGGGAGCCGAGGCCCACGGGCGATCGGCAGCAACGCCAGCAGGGTGGTCACCGTTCCGCGGGCGGCGATCGGCGGCCTGCCGTCGCCGCAGCCAGCGCGGCCGGAGCGGATTCTCCTGCCGTGGTCGAGCGGAAGCCAGTTGTTTCTGAAGCAGCCGTTGCGCCGGCGGTAGCAAGCACGCCGGTGGCGCCCGTTGCACCGGCCGCTGCACCGATTGTTCCCGCTACACCGTCTGAGTCGGCCGAGCCGGCCAAGAAGCCGGCCAGGAAACTCCCGAAAAAGCCGCCGAAAACGGACGTGCCGGAACAGTAGGCTTGCTCCGTCGCTGACCCGCTGCAACACCAGCCCCGATCATGAGCGATGACCATCGTCACGGGGCTGGCAGCAGCCACCATCATCACGCCGCCGCCCGTTCGTCGCTGATTCCGGCCTTGCTGCTGACCCTCGCTTTCGCCCTGATCGAAGCGCTGGCCGGCTGGTGGTCCGGCTCGCTGGCCCTGCTTGGCGATGCCGGGCATATGCTCACCGACAGCGTTGCGCTCGGGTTTGCCGCCTTCGCGGCCTGGCTTGCGCCACGCCAGCCTTCCGCGCGCCACACCTACGGCTACGGACGGGTCGAAACCCTCGCCGCGCTGCTCAATGTCGTGTTCATGCTCCTGGTCGTCGCCGCCCTCTCGCTGGCTGCGCTGCGCCGCATTATCGAACCGGCGGCAATCAACGGCGAAGCGGTGACGCTCATTGCCGGGATCGGGCTGTGCATCAACATCGCCGTTGCCTGGCGGCTCATGCGCGGCGAGCCGACGATCAACACGCGCGGCGCCTTGCTGCACGTCGTGGGCGATCTGCTCGGGTCGGTCGCCGCGCTGGTCGCCGGGGCGGTGATCATGTGGACCGGCTGGACGCCGATCGACCCGCTGCTCACGCTGTTCATCTGCGCGCTGATTCTCGTCTCCAGCCTGCGCCTCCTGCGCGAGGTGCTGCACGCCCTGATGGAAGGCGTGCCGATGCATCTTTCGACGGCGGCGATTGGCCGTGCGCTGGCAGCCGTGCCGGGGGTGGTGTCGGTGCATGATCTGCATATCTGGACGCTGTCATCGAGGCGAGTTGCCCTGTCGGCGCATGTCCTCGTCGATTCGCTCGAACAGTGGCCGCAAGTGCTTGCCGCCGCACGGCAGGTGCTGGCCGGGCACGGTATCCAGCACATCACCCTGCAGCCGGAGCCGGCTACGAAGGCCGTGCGCTGGATGCAAAAAAACAGGTAGCCGTCGGCAGACCATGACTCTCGCCCAACTTCCGGTCGAGGCCGCCCTCGCCAGCCTCAAATCCCGCGCCAGCGGGCTGACCTCCGACGAGGCGGCGCACCGGCGGGGCGAATTCGGCTTGAACCGCGTCGAAGCGGTGGCGTGCGAGCCGCTGTGGCTGAGCTTAGGCCGCGAATTCACGCATTTCTTCGCGCTGATCCTCTGGGTCGCAGCCGGGCTCGCTTTTTTTGCCGAGCAGCGCGAGCCGGGGCAGGGCATGTTCCAGCTGGCGATCGCCATCGTGGGCGTGATCCTGATCAACGGCGTTTTCTCGTTCTGGCAGACCTACCGCGCCGAGCAGGCGCTCGACGCCCTGCGCAACCTGCTGCCGCAGCAGGTCAATGTACTGCGCGACGGGACGCCGCAAACACTGGCTGCCGAACTGCTGGTCCCCGGCGACGTGCTGCTGCTCGGCGAGGGCGACAAGGTGCCGGCCGATTGCCGGCTGATCGAAGCCTTCGACCTGCGCGTGAACCTGTCCACCGTCACCGGCGAATCCCTGCCCAAGGCGCGCAATGCGGCGCCTGACCCGAATGCCACGCCGCTCGATGCGAAGAACCTGCTGCTCGCCGGCACGCTGGTGGTCGCCGGGCAGTGCCGCGCCGCGGTGTTCGCCACCGGCATGCATTCCGAGTTCGGCAAGATTGCCCATCTGACGCAGACCGTCGGTGCGACGACCTCGCCGCTGCAGCTTGAAATCGCCCGCCTGTCGCATCTTGTTGCGTTGCTGGCGAGCGGCCTGGGCGTACTCTTCTTCTTTATCGGGCAGGCCATCGGCTTGCCCTTCTGGAGCAACCTGCTGTTCGCCATCGGCATCATCGTCGCCAACGTCCCCGAAGGCCTGCTGCCCACCGTCACGCTCTCGCTGGCCATGGCCACTCAGCGCATGGCGCGGCGCAACGCGCTGGTCCGCCATCTGCCGGCGGTCGAGACGCTGGGCAGCACGACGGTGATCTGCTCGGACAAGACCGGCACGCTGACGCAGAACCGCATGCGCGTGAAGCGTATTTTTGCCGAAGGCGACTTCCGCGATCCCTGGGCCCGTCTTCCCGAGATACTGCTGCGCGTCGCCGGCGTTTGCCACAGCCTGCGCTTTGCCGACGGCAAGCCGCAGGGCGATCCGATGGAAAGCGCGCTCTGGGAAGTCGCGGCGCGCGGCAAGCTGGCCGAGGACCGGCGGCTGTGGTCGGCGGAGATCCCGTTCGACGCCGAGCGGCGGCGCATGTCGGTGATCGTCGGCGAAGGCGCCATGCGCGCGCTGCTCTGCAAGGGCGCACCGGAAGCCGTGCTGCCGCTCTGCGCGCAAGTGCTGCTGGCTGGCCAGCCGGTGCCGCTCGATGCCGCCATGCACGCCGCGCTGGTCGATGCGCAGGAGGAGATGGCCGGGCAGGGGCTGCGTGTCCTGACGCTGGCGTGGAAGCCGCTGGCCGCCGACGAGCGCGCCGAGGAAAGCGCTCTGATCCTGTGCGGGCTGGTCGGCCTCGAAGACCCGCCACGTCCCGAGGTGCCGGCGGCGATCGCACGCTGCCATACGGCGGGCGTCAAGGTGATCATGGTGACTGGCGACCATCCGCACACGGCGCTGGCCATCGCCCGCGAGATCGGCCTCGTGCGCGGCGCACAGCCGGCGGTGCTGATTGGCGCGCTGCTGCCGAAAATGTCGCCGGCCCAGCTGCAGCTCGCGCTCGACGCCGACGAGATCATTTTCGCCCGCGTCACCGCCGAGCAGAAGATGCTGATCGTGCAGGCGCTGCAGCGCAAGGGCGAAGTCGTCGCGGTCACCGGCGACGGGGTGAATGACGCGCCGGCGCTCAAAGCCGCCGACATCGGCATCGCCATGGGGCTCTCCGGGACCGATGTCGCCAAGGAAGCCGCCGACATCATCCTGCTCGACGACAACTTCGCCAGCATTGTCAATGCCATCGAGGAAGGCCGCGCGGTGTTCGAGAACCTGCGCAAGTTCCTCACCTACATCCTTTCCTCCAATGTCCCCGAACTGATTCCCTACCTCGCCTTCATGCTCCTGCGCATCCCGCTGCCGCTCACCGTGATCCAGATCCTTGCCGTCGACCTCGGCACCGACATGCTGC
>JBAQRB010000061.1:0-19275 GCA_049295655.1 Rhodocyclaceae bacterium | reverse complement strand
CTATGCCCAAGCGGGCCTTGATCGGCCTTGGCAGTCCGATTCAAGGCGAGCCGCCCCCTCAGCTTGCGGACGCTGATCTCCCGTCGCTCGCCGAGGGGCGTTCGCTCACATGGTCAACGCGTTCCCTCGGTGGCAATCGGCACCGGAACACCGCCCGGGAAGACCGACCGGATCTGCGTCTTCACGATCGCCATCACCGCCCCGCAGCACGCGCACAGAATCGGCGCCCGTTCCTTGACCCAGGCCATCGATCGACCCGGCGCGAATTTCAGCAGCACATGCAGCAAGGCGATCAGACGCTTGCAGTTGGGGTGCAGAAAGCCGAAGTTGCGTGCCCGCCGGAAACCCTTGGGCAGCACATGCTGCAAGACCAGCCAGAGAAAATCCGCGCCGGACAGCGTTCGGCATTCGATCCTCTTCGTCTTGGCGTTTTGATAACGGAAGCTCACCAATCCGTCCTTGCAGGCGATGATGTCCTTTTCACGGATGACGCCCCGGTAGAGATAGCGACCGAGATAGATCAGCGCCGGCTCGCCACTGCCGACGGATTTGCAGTCCACCACCCACTCGATCGGATAGCGAGCGGGCAACGTCAACCCGGCGGCCTCAATGCCCGCTAGCATCTTCGCGCGAAAGACCTTGGCCAGCGCCTTGTGGTTGAAGAGGTAACGCTTCTTGCCCTTGCCGCACTGTTTGGTGCGCCACGCCTTGCCCTCGCCGTTGACCGCTGCCGCCGGCATCACCAGATGAACATGCGGATGGAAATCCAGCCGGCGCGTGTTCGTATGCAGCACCGCAATGGCACCGGGGGTGCCCTGAAGTTGTTTGTCGTTCTGACTGAAGGTGCGCACCGTCTCCCAGGCGCAGCGCATCAGCAATTCGTAGACGACGCGCTGCTGCGCAAAAGCCAGCGCCCTCAATTCAGCCGGCAGGGTAAAGGTCAGCAGGAAGTAGTCGGCGGGCACCTGTTTCTTCATCTGGCGTTCCAGCCATTGCTGACTCTCATGGTGCTGGCAATGCGGGCAGTGGCGATGGCCGCAGGAATGCGGCACCAGTTTATGATGTGCGCATTCGCTGCATTCAACTTGCATCTTTGGGCTGGCTTGCGTGCGGCAGTGTTTCATCGCCGCCAGCGCGCGATAGTGCTCTGCTCGGAGTTGGTTCCGGTAGCGCGCCAGAAACTCCGCCCCGAAGGTTTCGATCACGGTCGCTAGGCGGATCATTTGACCTTCCCCCAGTCGATGGAGAAGCTATCCATCAGGCCGTTGATGCGGTCGATGGCGTGATGCTTGGTCTGGTCGGTCAGATGGGTATAGCGGCTCGTTGTGAGAATGGAGTGGTGGCCGAGGATCTGTTGCACCTCGATCAGATCGACGCCGGCTTCGATCAGGTGGGTTGCGTAGCTGTGGCGCAGCGAGTGCGGAGTGATCTTTTTTTTAAGCCGCAGGCTTCGGCTACTTTGCGCAGTGCGCGCTGCACGCCGCCCGCATCCATCGGTGTCCTGGCGGTTGCCGCGCCCTTCAAGCCGCCGTGGCGATTCGGAAACAGCAGCACGGGGTTGCGATGCACCTGCCAGAAGCGGCGCAGGAGTTGATGCGTCGATTGCGGCAGCGGGACGAAGCGGTCCCGATTGCCTTTGGCATCGCGGATATGCACGCGCTGACGTACCGCGTCGATATCGCCTACCTGCAGCCGCAGCCCTTCGCCGAGACGCAATCCGAGGCTGTAGAGCGTGAAGTAGAACACCCGGTAACTGACGACGCGGGTGGCGGCGAAGATTCGCTGGGCCTCGTCGACGGTGACGATGTCGGGCAAGCGCTGGCTCTTCGGCGGCTTGATCAGACCGGGCGCTACCCACGGCTTGCGCAAGACATGCGCGTAGTAGAACTTCAGCCCATACAGATCAAGCTTGACCGTGCTCCACGAGTGCGATGTCACCAGCTCGCTGAAGTAGTCGGTGAGTTGTTGCTTGGTGAGGTTGTCGATCAGGCCGTCGAAACGCTCGCCGATCCGGCGAATCGCGCGCGAGTACGCTTCGATCGTCTTCGGCTGCAGCCCCTTGAGCTTGAGATGTTGCAGATGTAGCGCGTAGTTGCGCTCGAAACGCTTTCCGTTTGATGCTTTCATCGTAAAATGACCTCCCAGTTCGTTATGGAACGATCCCTCGTCTGAGGGGGAGATCAATTGTGAATCCAGCTCGTTGTTGCTTGTTCCTCCGCGTAGCGGCTTCGTCCAACATTCTGGTCAATAGGACCTGCCGAACACCCACCTTGCTGTTCCTGTTGCGCCTCGCGCGGCAGTCCGCTTACCTCCGTCGTTGAGCGGCTGTTTTTCAAGAACCTGAACGGCAGCAATGGGCACGGAAGCGACGGTTGGGCCGTGACAAATATCGAGGGGTAATCGCTGCTGCGTTGCACAAAATAAAACGCCAACGTCCTGTCGTAAGCATCCTGCTCAAGCCAGCGCATCAGACATATCGCATGCGCTGTTTGGCGCCGTTCAATCCACCCCGAAATCGATCGCCAGCTGCACGCCGGCGTCGGCCGGCGGCTGCGCGGAGAAGACGTCGGGCAAGCGCGTCGGCGACTTGATGCGCAGCTGTTTATTGACGTTCATCCGCCCGAAGACGACCTCGATGGCCTCGGGCGTGACGCCGAAGTGCGGGGCGAGGAAGCGCAGCATGTGATCGGTGGCGCGGCCGCGTACCGGGCGCGCGGTGACGCTGACCTGGAGCTGGTGGCCCTTGGGCGTGCCGATTTTGTCGCACGCGGCGGCGGGCGTGCCGAGGATGTTGACGATGAGCACATCGCCGTCCCAGATGAAAAAGGAATCGCCGGTCAGTTTTGCGCGTTTGCTCAATGGAACTCCCGTAGACGCATGTCCTGCGCTGGCGGCACGCCGCGCTCGATGCTGAGCGGCAGAACGCCGATCGTTCGGCCATCCTGCGTGGCGACGGTCAGGCGCCAGTCGCCCGGCTGCGGGTTGAGCACCCAGGAATAGCCGCGAAAGCCGCGCTCGCGCCCGCCGGTGCTCTGGAAGCGCCGGCTATAGACCAGCCGCCAGCCGGCGGCTTCGCGCACTTCCCAGCGGTGTTCGAGATCGGCGACCACGCCGGGCGGCGCAAACACGGCCGAGACGCCGTAAAGCCGGCCGCCTTCGGCGACATGCACGGTCGCCGCCTGACTGCGCCAGAATTGCCACGCCGGTGCCGGCTCGACCTGCAGCGCGAAGCGCTCGGCAGCGAAATCGTGGCCGACCGCGAGGTCGCGCTTGACGAGCGGCACCGGCGCGATCATGCCGAGCATCCAGGCCAGCAACAGGGCGGCGGCCAGCCCCCAGGCCGGCAGGATACGGCCGGGCCGGCCGGGTGCCAGTTGCCACAGGCCATGTGCCAGGACGATGCCGGCCGCCGTAGAAACGTAGAACCAGAGCGGATTCAGGCTGCCGAGCAGGTGCGGCAGGGCGAAATTGAAGAGCAGGATGGCATTGAGCGCGAATAGGGCCCAGGTCAGCGTGAAACGTCGGCCGTAGCGATCGCCGGCAAATTCGTTGCCGACCAGCAGCGCGCCGAGGAAGGCCGTGCTCAGCCAGGTGCCGAGATGCCCCGAACTCTTGAAATAGAGGATGAAGAGCGCCGAAAAGATGCCGCCGTAGAAAAACTGCAGCAGCAGGTAAGGCGCCTGCCAGCGCAGCCCGGCGAGGCGGCCGCGCCAGCACTGGCCGCCCGGCGGCGCGGCCAGATTGCGCGCGCTCCGGCTGGCCAGCCAGCACGCGAGCAGCGCGGCGCCGAGCAGGAAAACGCCAAGCCGCCAGAAATCGACGACGCGGACGCGCTGGCCGATGGTCAGCGCGTCCCAGACGAATCCGCAGAGGAAAGCGGCCAGGGGATAGAAGCGGCGCAGCAGGATCAAGAGTTCAATCGCCTCGAGAAAAACAGGATCGGCTCGCCGTCAGGCGGTGCCGGGAAAACGACAGGATTGCGGAAACGACGGGGCGAAACGTCGCGGCAGCCAGCGGCCAATGCCGCTACAATCGCCCGAACCCCACCGGAACAACGCATGAACGACCTCAAAACCCTCGAAACACTGGGCTTTACGCTGCCCAGCCCGGCCTACCTGTTCGGCGCGCTCTTCTTCGGACTGATCGGCTACGCCGCCTACCGCTACGGAAAAAAAGCCTCGCTCGATCCCGTCAAATGGACCGGCGTCGCCCTGATGCTCTACCCCTACGCGATTTCCGAGACCTGGCTGCTCTACGTCGTCGGCGCCGGACTGTGCGTCGCGCTCTACGTCTTTCGCCGCTAGCCGTCAGGTTTTTCCGACTCGAGCTGCGCCCAGCCGAGCAGTTCGGCGAGCCGGTGAATGACCCAGTGCGCTTCATTCTCAGCAAACACGGCGTCGTCGGCGAGCAGTCCCTGTCGGCAGCGCTGCAGCACCTCGCTCTCGCCGATCCCCTGATCGAACGCCATGCTTTGCGCGTGCTCGGTCAGCAGGCACGCCATGTCCTCGCAAAGCGCGTAGCGGCTCTCGACGACTTCCTGCGCGGCGTTCGGCCTGAACCGCCCCGGCGCACAGAAGAGCGCGATGAACGACTGCGGAATTTCGATCTGGCTCTCGGCGGACATCGGGGTCAATCTACGGTGAATTAACGCACATGCAACAAAAAGGCACCCTGCGGTGCCTTTTCGCAGCCGGCCAACGGCACCAGAAAATCAGGCGGGAACGTGCTGCTCGATGAAGGCCTTGACCGCAGCGACGCTGACGTCCATCACTTCGCAGCGCTGCGGCAGGTTCTCGATGCCCTGCAGGCCGGCCGGACGCTCGGGCGTGCGGCCGAGCGCCTCGACGATGGTTTCCTCGAACTTGGCCGGCAGCGCCGTCTCGAGAACGACCATCGGCATCTCGGCAGTGCGCAGTTCGACCGCCACCTTGAGGCCGTCGGCCGTATGCGTATCGACCATCACGCCGTATTTCTCGTAGGTCGTGCGGATCGTCGCCAGGCGGTCGGCGTGCGTGCTCTTGCCGGAAGCGAAGCCGAACTTTGCCAGCCCGGCGAAGAAAGGCGTTCCCGACAGATCGAAGCTGCCGCCCGCGTCGACCTTGGCCCACAGCTCGCGGACGATGGCCGGGTCGCGCCCGACGAGGTCGAAGACGAAGCGCTCGAAGTTCGACGCCTTCGAGATGTCCATCGACGGGCTCGAGGTCGCGTGCGTCTCGGCGGTCGCGCGCGGGCGATAGACGCCGGTGCGGAAGAATTCGTCGAGCACGTCGTTCTCGTTGGTCGCCATCACCAGCTTGCCGATCGGCAGACCCATCATGCGCGCGATGTGGCCGGCGCAGATGTTGCCGAAGTTGCCCGACGGGACGGCGAAGGCGACCTGCTGGTCGTTCGAGCCGCTGGCACCGCCGGTCGCCGCGAAGTAGCCCTTGAAGTAATAGACGATCTGCGCCGCGACGCGCGCCCAGTTGATCGAATTGACCGCGCCGATCTTGTACCTGGCCTTGAACGCGTGGTCGTTCGAGACGGCCTTGACGATGTCCTGCGCGTCGTCGAACATGCCGCGCACGGCGATGTTGTAGATATTGTCGTCCTGCAGCGAATACATCTGCGCGCGCTGGAAGGCGCTCATCCTGCCGTGCGGCGAGAGCATGAAGACGCGCACGCCGTGCTTGCCGCGCATCGCGTACTCGGCGGCCGATCCGGTATCGCCCGAGGTCGCACCGAGGATGTTGATCTCCTCGCCCTTCTTTTCCAGCACGTACTCGAAGAGGTTGCCGAGCAACTGCATGGCCATGTCCTTGAAGGCCAGCGTCGGGCCGTTCGACAGCTCGAGGATGCCGAGACCCGGCTCGAGCCAGCGCAGCGGCGTGATGTCGCTCGCCTCGCCGCCCGAACGGCCGTTGCAATAGACGTCGGCGGTATAGGTCTTGTCGACCAGCGCCTTGAGGTCGGCCGGCGGAATGTCGTCGATGAATTTCGAGAGCACCGCGAAGGCGAGGTCGGCGTACGACAGCTTGCGCCACGCATCGAGTTCGGCACGCGAGACCTGCGGATAGCTTTCCGGCAGGTAGAGGCCGCCGTCCGGCGCCAGTCCGCCGAGCAGGATTTCGCTGAAGGTTTTGGTCGACGAGTTCTGTGAATCCTGCGAATCGCCGCGAGTCGAGAGGTAGCGCATGGGGGTAACCAGGTAGGTGGAACGGGAAATTTTCCGAGCGCGCAGTTTACCACGCTCCCGCGCCGCCGGTGCCGGCAGCGGAACTCACGAACCCGCCGCCAGCGGCAGGCTCAAGCGCTGCGGACGCAGTCTTTTCCGGCGCGTTTGGCGGCAAAGGTCGCCGTATCGGCACGCTGGATCGCTGCCTGCAGCGATTCGCCCGGCGCCTGAACAACCACGCCGGCACTGAAGGTCAGGTCCAGCCCCAGTTCCGGCAGGGGCTGCGCGGCGAAGGCGCGCTGCAAACGGCTGAGCGCCGCTACCGCATCGGCCAGCGAGGTATTGGGCAGCAGCAGGACGAATTCCTCGCCGCCAAAGCGCGAAATGACGTCGGACGGGCGCATCGCGCTGCGCAGCACGCGCACCAGATGGACGAGCGCTTCATCGCCAGCGATGTGGCCCAAGGCGTCGTTCAGGCGCTTGAAGTCGTCCAGATCGATCAGCGCCAGCGCCAGTTCGCCGCCATTGCGCCGGGCGCACGCCGACTCGCGCTCGAACGCTTCGTCAAAACCGCGGCGATTGAGCGCGCCGGTCAGCGGATCGGTAACGGCCGCATTGCGCGCCTCGGCAAGCGCCTGCTCGAGCTCGGCAATGTGCATCTGGGCGGCCACCAGTTCGAGCATCCCGGCTTCGCGCACGACGGCCTGCGGCAAGGCGAAGGTGCGCTGTACGGCGGGCTTGCCGACGCAAGCCACGGCCTTGGGGGCGCAAAGCGAAGCGAGTACACGGCGATGCAGTCGGCGCGATGCGGGTCGGGTGGCTTGAACTGCAGGTGATCGATCGCGATTTAGCATTTGGCATTCCATCGACAGCGCAGGTAAGAACTGCTTATGGCTTGGCAACGGATGCGCGCGGGAAATCTTGAGGCCTGGTTTAAGAAAAAACGCTAAGCCAATGTTTTTATTCAAATAATAATTTCAATCGGCTTTTGCCGCTGAAAACATGGCGCGGACGACGCCGAACAGGAAGGAGAGCAGCCCGACCGCCGCCAGCCAGAACCCCACGTCGAATCCCGCAGCCAGCGCCAGTCCGCCGGCGACGAAGAAAAGCGAGCGCCATGCGCCGCCGCTGGTCAGCACGGCACGCATGCGTTCGCGCAGCGGCGAACGCGGGCCGGGGCAGCGCCAGACCGGCAGCAGTTGCGACAGCGCGCCGGTGACCAGGGGCAGCAGGAAGGCGGCGACAAACGCCGGCACCGCGTCCTGCGCGCGCAGCAGTGCGAAGCCGTGCGCCATGCCGAGCACGATGAGCAGCAGAAAAGCGGCCAGCGCCGCAGCCAGCGCGGCGGATGCGCCGTCGCTGGCGATCTTGCGCCAGCCGTAGCGCCGCCACCAGGAGACGCCCAGACGCAAGCCGACGGCCAGCAGCAGGACTGCGCCGACCATCGCCAGCGGCAGCCAGAACGCCGAGCCCAGCGCCACGGCGAGCACGCCGCCCGCGGCAAACGGCAGGTCGCTGCGCAGACGCGCCGCCGCTTCCGCATCGGGGCCGCTCAATACGGTCGGCAGCAGCACCTGCAGGGTGCCGATCGCCGTCAGCCCGATGAAACCGAGCGTATTGAGGTGCAGATGGAGCAGGCGCAGTGCGTGATAGGCCGTGGGCCACCAGGCCATCAGCGGCACCAGCAGCAGCGAGAGCGAGAGACAGGCGATGGCGGCCAGATACCAGCGCCAGCCCGGATGCGGCTTGCCGAGCGTGCGCTTGGCCCTGAGCAGCAGCCAGCCGGCGAAGAGAAGCGCAATCAGCAGCGTGCAGCCGGCCGCAGCGTGCAACAGCCAGCGGCCGGCCAGCCCCTGGAAATGGAGGAATACTGCTGCCCCCGCCAGCTGGAGGAGCAGCGGCGCGAGCAGGACGACCCGATGCGCCTTGCCGCTGCGCGTGAGGACCGGAATGAAATGGGTGATGGCGCCGAAAATCAGCGGCAGGATGCCGACGGCGAAAACGAGATGCGCCGCCGCGAGGAACGACGACGCAGCGGTATTCAGAAGAACGAGTGCGGCAAGAAAGGCGGCAACGGCTGACAGACCGAGATGGATCAGCATGCCGCTATCTCGCCGCTATCTCGCCGCGATCCCGCCGTTACCCGTGAGGCTCAACCCTTCTTGGCGAAATCGATGACGATCGCGCCGTACTCGCGCTGAACGTAGTTGATTTCGATAGCGGCGCCATAGCGTGCCTGCAGTTGGGCAAGCAGCGGCAGCGGGTCATGGTCGTTGCAAAAACGCATCGTCTCGCCGGGCATCAGGGCATCGAGCGCACCGAAAATCGCCGCATGGCGGAAGCGCTTGGCGATACCGCGCGCGTCGAACGGGTAGAGGGCTTCCTGGGTGGGCTGGTCGCAAGCGTGCATAGAAAATCTCCTTTAATTCAGCGATGGGGAAAACGGCAATTTTCTGCCTCTTTCCAGGCTATGTCTTTGATCTGAATTGGCAATGCCCACAAATTCCGCAGGGGCATCGCCGGGGTTTCTGCAACCGCGCTACAACAGCTCTTCGAGACGCAGGCGCGTCAGCTTGCCGGTGACGGCAGTCAGCGCCTCGATCTTGACAATCGCCGCATCGACGTTCTTTTCGCGCGTCTGGTGCGTCAGCATGATGATGTCGGTCTGCTCTTCGCCCTCGCCCGGTTCGCGCTGGATCATCGCGTCGATCGAGATCTGCTGGTCGGCGAGGATGCGCGTGATGTCGGCGAGCACGCCCGGCTTGTCCTCGACGCGCAGGCGCAGATAGTAGCTGGTGACGACTTCGGCGAGCGGCAGGATGGGCAGGTCGACCATCGCATCGGGCTGGAAAGCCAGATGCGGCACGCGGTGCTCGGGGTCGGAAGTGTGCATGCGCGTCACGTCGACGAGATCGGCGATCACCGCCGAAGCCGTCGGCTCGGCGCCGGCGCCCTTGCCGTAGTAGAGCGTCGGCCCGACGGCGTCGCCCTTGACAAGAACGGCGTTCATCGCGCCTTCGACGTTGGCGATCAGGCGCTTGGCCGGGATCAGCGTCGGATGCACGCGCAGCTCGACGCCCTCGGGCGTGCGCTTGGTGATGCCGAGCAGCTTGATGCGGTAGCCGAGCTGTTCGGCGTACTTGATATCAACCGCGTCGAGCTTGCTGATCCCTTCGATGTGCGCCTTGTCGAAGCTCATCGAGTTGCCGAAGGCGATGGCGCTCATGATCGTCAGCTTGTGTGCGGCATCGACGCCTTCGACGTCGAAGGTCGGGTCGGCTTCGGCGTAGCCGAGGCGCTGCGCTTCCTTCAACACGGTCTCGAACGAGAGGCCCTTGTCGCGCATCTCGGAGAGGATGAAGTTGGTCGTGCCGTTGATGATGCCGGCGATCCATTCGATGCGGTTGGCGGTCAGGCCTTCGCGCAGCGCCTTGATGATCGGGATGCCGCCGGCGACGGCCGCTTCGAAGCCGACCATGACGCCCTTGTTCTGGGCGGCGGCAAAAATCTCGTTGCCGTGCGTCGCGAGCAGCGCCTTGTTGGCGGTAACCACGTGCTTGCCGTTGGCGATCGCCTTGAGCACCAGTTCCTTGGCCACGCCGTAGCCGCCAATCAGTTCGACGACGATGTCGACTTCGGGATCATTGACCACGGCAAACGCATCGTCGGTCACCCGGCAGGCGCCGCCGGTGACCTGCCTGGCCAGCTCGACGTTCTTGTCGGCGACGACAACGATCTGGATCGGGCGGCCGGCGCGGCGCGCGATTTCCTCGGCGTTGCGCTTGAGAACGGTAAAAGTGCCGCCACCGACGGTGCCGGCGCCGAGAAGTCCAACGTTGATAGGTTTCATAGATTCAGTCAGGAGTTAGGAGTTAAGAGTCGAGAGTTAAAAGCCAATGCGGTGGAGACTGGAGGGGTTGAGGTTTTGCTCCTCACGCCTCACTTCTTACTCCTCACAGGTCTTGGCACGCTTGCGGTAGCCTTCGAGGAAACGCGCGATACGGCCGATCGCCTCGCGCAGGTCGTCCTCGTGCGGCAGGAAGACGAGGCGGAAGTGATCCGGACTCGGCCAGTTGAAGCCGCTGCCCTGCACCAGCAGGACGCGCTCTTCCTCGAGCAGTTCGGCAATGAATGCCTGATCGTCCTCGATCGGGTAAACCTTGGGGTCGAGACGCGGGAACATGTACAGCGTGGCCTTCGGCTTGACGCAGCTGACGCCCGGAATCGCCGTGATCAGCTCGTGCGCGAGGTCGCGCTGGCGGCACATGCGGCCGCCCTCGGCGACCAGATCGTCGATGCTCTGATAGCCGCCCAGCGCGGTCTGGATCGCGTATTGCCCCGGCACGTTGGCGCACAGGCGCATCGATGCCAGCATGTTGAGGCCTTCGATGTAGTCGCCGGCCTCGCGCGTGTCGCCCGAAACGACCATCCAGCCGGCGCGATAGCCGCAGGAACGGTAATTCTTCGACAGGCCGTTGAAGGTGATGGTCAGCACGTCTTCCGACAGCGAGGCGATCGCGGTGTGCGTCACGCCGTCGTAGAGCACCTTGTCGTACACTTCGTCGGCGTAGAGGATCAGGTCGTGTTCGCGGGCCAGCGCAACGATCTCGTACAGGATTTCGTCCGGATAGAGGGCGCCGGTCGGGTTGTTCGGGTTGATGATGACGATGGCGCGCGTCTTCGGCGTGATCTTGGCGCGCATGTCGGCCAGGTCGGGCATCCAGCCGGTCGCCTCGTCGCACAGGTAGTGGCGCGGCGTGCCGCTCGACAGGCTGACCGCCGCCGTCCACAGCGGATAGTCGGGCGCCGGCACCAGCACTTCGTCGCCCTCGTTGAGTAGCGCGTTCATCGCCATCACGATCAGCTCGGAGACGCCGTTGCCGAGATAGATGTCCTCGAGCGTCACGCCCTTGATGTGCTTCTGCTGCGTGTAATGCATGATCGCCTTGCGCGCGGCGAAAATGCCCTTCGAATCCGAGTAGCCCGCTGCGTTCGGCAGGTTGCGGATCATGTCGAGCTGGATCTCTTCGGGCGAATCGAAGCCGAACGAGGCGAGGTTGCCGATGTTCAGCTTGATGATCTTGTGGCCCTCGTCCTCCATCTGCTTGGCCCGCTGCAACACGGGGCCGCGAATGTCGTAGCAGACGTTGGCGAGTTTTTTCGATTTGAGTATGGGTTTCATGGGGTTCTCATATACAGCAGCCTGACAGCAAACCGTCCTGTCCAAACACGTCCTTGATGCCGCCAACCTGCAGCGGCCTGCCAATTACGACGGGCAAAAAAGCTATAATCCTACTTTATCGTTTTGTGCACCGCAATTTTCATGAAACTGCAACTCGCCAGAACCGACGGACTGAACACTTTCACCGCTTACGGCGACGGCTACGTCAGCGTCAACGGCATCCGCCACGATTGCAACATCATCGCCCTGCCCGATCGCCTGATCCCGGAATGGACGCGGGCCGACTTCGATTCGCTGACCATCGCCGATTTCGAACTGCTGGCCGGTCTTGATGCCGAAATCATTCTGCTCGGCACCGGCAACCAGCTGCGCTTTCCGCGCCCCGAACTGATGCGTCCGCTGGTTCAGGCCCAGAAGGGGCTGGAAGTGATGGATCTGCAGGCCGCCTGCCGCACCTACAACATCCTCGCCGCCGAGGGCCGCAAGGTGGCCGCCAGCCTGCTGCTGGCCTGACCCCGCCAACGTTAGCGAACCGATGAACACGACGCCCATTCTTTCCCGCAGCGGCTTGCTCGCGCTGTTCCTGGCCTTCTCGCTCGTCTGGTTTGGCTGCCTCGATTACCGCAAGCTGATCCAGCCCGACGAAGGCCGCTACGCCGAAATCGCGCGCGAAATGGCGGTTTCCGGCGATTTCGTGACGCCGCGCCTGAACGGCATCAAATATTTCGAAAAACCGCCGCTGCAATACTGGGCCACCGCAGCGACCTTCAAGCTCTTTGGCGAGCACGAGTGGAGCGCGCGCATCTGGCCCGGCCTGACCGGTTTTCTCAGTGTCCTGCTGGTCTTTTTCACCGCCAGCCGCCTGTTCGGCCAGCGCGCGGCGCTGCTCGCCGCGGCGACGCTGGGCAGCGGACTGTTCACCGTGCTGATCGGGCACATCAACACGCTCGACATGGGGCTGTCGTTCTTCCTGCAGCTGGCATTGACCGGCATGCTGTTTGCCAACCATGAGGACACGCCCGGCCGCAATCGGCGCAAATGGATGCTGCTCGTCTGGGCCGCACTGGCGCTGGCCATGCTCTCGAAGGGGCTGATCAGCCTCGTCCTGTGCGGCGCGACGCTGGTCGCCTACTCGCTGCTGGCGCGCGATTTTTCGCCGTGGAAGCGGCTCGAAGCGGGGCGCGGCACCCTCCTCTTCCTGGCCATCGCCGCGCCGTGGTTTGTCGCAGTTTCGCTGGCCAACCCGGAATTTCCGCATTTCTTCTTCATTCACGAGCACTTCGAACGCTTCCTGACCAAGGAGCACGGGCGCTACCAGCCGGCCTGGTATTTCTTTGCCATCCTGCTGGTCGGCACGCTGCCGTGGACGCTGATGATGCTGCAGGGCTGGCTCGGCGCGTGGCTGCGCGAACGCTCCGGCGATTTCCAGCCGCAACGCTTCCTGTTCATCTGGGCGGCGGTCATCCTCGGCTTCTTCAGCGCCTCGAGCTCGAAGCTGCCCTCGTACATCCTGCCGATGGCGCCGGCGCTGGCGATCCTGACCGGCGTCTTCCTCGCCAACGCCGGCCGCAAGACACTGCTCACCCATCTGCTGCTGCTCGTTCCGGTCGCCGCCGCGGCGACCTGGTTCGCCCCGAAGATCACCGCCCACGCCGACGCCATCATGCCGCTCGACATGATGGCGCAGTACGCCTGGTGGGCGACGGTCGCCGCCGGCGTCTGGCTGGCCGGAACGCTGCTGGCCGTCGTCCTGGTCGGGCGCCGGCACGAAGGGCACGGCCTGATCGCACTGGCGATCGCCGGTTTCCTGTCATTGACGCTGGTCATCCAGGGACACGAGACGCTCGGGCGTTCCACGTCGTCGCACGACCTCGCGCTGGAGGTCAAGCCGCTGCTCGTTCCGGGCGTCCCCTTCTACAGCGTCAACATGTACGAACAAACCCTGCCTTTTTACCTGCAACGCACGCTGACGCTGGTCGCCTATCGCGACGAACTGAGCTTCGGCCTCGACCAGGAGCCGCAGCTCGGCATCCCGGAAATCGCCGAGTTTGCCGTTCGCTGGCGCGCCGGCGGCGATGCCTTCGCGGTGATGAAGCACGACATGTACAACGAACTGAAAGCGAGCGGCCTGCCGATGACGCCGGTTGCCCAGGACCCCCGCCGCATCGTCGTGCGCAAGCCCTCATGACCGTCGTTTCCTTCGCCCTGATTCTCACCGGCGTGCTGCTCAACGCCGCCGCACAGCTGCTCCTGAAAGCCGGCACCAACGCCGTCGGCCATTTCGACTTCCATCTCGACAACGTCCTGCCGATCGGCCTCAAGCTCGCCTTCGAGCCGCACATTTTCGGCGGCCTGTGCTGCTACGTGGTCAGCGTCGTGATCTGGATCATGGCGCTGTCGCGCGTCCCGGTCTCGGTTGCCTACCCGCTGCTGTCGATCGGCTACATCGTCAATGCCTTCGCCGCAGCGTACCTGTTCGGCGAATCGGTGACCGCGCAAAAACTGCTCGGCATCGGTTTCATCGTCATCGGCGTCTATTTCGTGGCCAAAACATGAACGCTTCCGCCTTGCCCGCCTTTCTGCCCTTCACCCGCCCGAGCGTCGACGAGGAAACCATCGCCGCCGTCGGCGACGTGCTGCGTTCCGGCTGGCTGACCACCGGCCCGAAGACGCAGGCCTTCGAAGCGGCGCTTTCGGCGCTGTTCGGCGGCCGTCCGGTGCGCGCCTTCAACTCGGGAACGATCACGCTCGAGATCGCGCTGCAACTGGCCGGCGTCGGCGCCGGCGACGAAGTCATCACGACGCCGATGTCGTGGGTGGCGACCGCCAACGTCGTGCTGCACCTTGGTGCGCGACCGGTCTTTGTCGACGTCGACCCGCGCACGCGCAACATCGACCTCGAGCGCATCGAAGCGGCGATCACGCCAAAAACGAAAGCGCTCATCCCGGTCGACCTGGCCGGCCTGCCGGTCGACCGCGACCGCCTCTACTCGATTGCAAGAAAGCATGGCCTGCGCGTTGTCGAGGACGCCGCACAGTCGCTCGGCGCCAGCTGGAACGGCCAGCCGATCGGCAGCAGCGGCGATTTTGTCTCGTTCAGTTTCCACGCCAACAAGAACCTGACCACCGGCGAAGGCGGCGCGCTGGTCCTGCCGGCCGACATCGATCCGGCGCTTTGCGAGCAATTGCGCCTGCAGGGCGTCAGACGGCTCGACGGCGGCGAAATGGACGTCGAGGTCGCCGGCCACAAGGGCAACCTGACCGACATCGCGGCGACCATCGGCCTCGGCCAGCTCAAGCAGTTGGGCGCCTTCACCGCACGCCGGCGCGAACTGGCGCGCCGCTACTTTGCGCAGCTCGACCCGACGCTGGGCCTCGGCCTGCCGGTCGCCGACTTTGCGAACAGCAACTGGCACATGTTCCAGGTCCTGCTGCCGCTCGAAAGAATGAACAGATCACGCGCCGATTTCATCGCCCGATTGCGCGAGCGCAACATCGGCGCCGGCGTCCATTATCCGGCGATGCATCTCTTTTCGCTCTACCGCAAGCTCGGCTACCAGGCCGGCGACTTCCCGCAGGCCGAACGCATCGGCCGCAGCACGCTGACGCTGCCGCTCTTCCCGGCGATGCGCGATGCCGATGTCGACGCGGTTTGCGCTAACATTGCCGACCTTCTGAAAAGCGCACAGTCATGAGCCACCCCGAAGTCTCGGTCATCATCCCGGTCTACAACGAAGAAGCCGGACTGCAGACGCTGTTCGACCGCCTCTATCCGGCGCTCGACGCGCTCGGCACGAGCTATGAAGTCGTCTTCATCAACGACGGCAGCCGCGACCGTTCGGCTGCCATGCTGCGCACGCAGTTCCAGCAGCGCCCCGATGTGACCCGCGTCGTCCTCTTTGCCGCCAACGCCGGGCAGCACATGGCGATCATGGCCGGCTTCGAGCACTGCCGCGGCGACATCGCGGTGACCATCGACGCCGACCTGCAGAACCCCCCCGAGGAAATCGGCAACCTCGTCGCCAAGATGCGCGAAGGCTACGACTACGTCGGCAGCATCCGCAGGAACCGCCAGGACTCGTTCTTCCGCCGCTACGCCTCGCGGGCGATGAACAATCTGCGCGAGCGCATCACGCGGATCAAGATGACCGACCAGGGCTGCATGCTGCGCGCCTACAACCGCGCGATCATCGACGCGATCAACAGCTGCCGCGAAGTGTCGACCTTCATCCCGGCGCTGGCCTACAGCTTCGCGCAGCGCCCGACCGAAATCGAGGTCGCACACGAGGAACGCCATGCCGGCGAGTCGAAATACTCGCTGTACAGCCTGATCCGCCTCAATTTCGACCTGATGACCGGTTTCTCGCTGGTGCCGCTGCAGTGGTTCTCGATGGCCGGCATCATCATTTCGCTGTTCTCGGCACTGTTCGTCGTTTTCCTGGCGGTGCGCCGCATCGTGGTCGGCCCGGAAGCCGAGGGCATGTTCACGCTGTTCGGCATCGTCTTTTTCCTGATCGGCATCGTCCTCTTCGGCGTCGGCCTGATCGGCGAATACGTCGGCCGCGTCTATCTGCAGGTCCGTCACCGCCCGCGCTACCTGATCGACGCGGTGCTCGAACAGGCGGTCAGCGAAGCGTCAGCTTGCGGCGCTACGCTCGATACCGTCCTCTCCTCCAAGCGGGACAGCAGCAAATGACGCGCGCCGTCGTTCTGGCCTACCACAACGTCGGCGCGCGTTGCCTCTCGACGCTGCTCGCGCACGGCATCGACATCCCGCTGCTGCTCACCCACCGCGACAACCCGGCCGAGAACATCTGGTTCGACAGCGTTGCCGAAATCGCGGCGCGCTACGACATCCCGACGATCACGCCGGACGACCCGAACACGCCGGAAGTCATCGCGCAGATCGCCGCCGCGCAGCCCGATTTCATCTTCTCGTTCTACTACCGGCACATGCTCAAGCCCGAGCTGCTGGCCCTCGCACCGCGCGGCGCCTACAACGTGCACGGCTCGCTGCTGCCGAAATACCGCGGCCGCGTGCCGGTGAACTGGGCGATCATCCGCGGCGAACGCGAAACCGGTGCGACCTTGCACGAAATGGTCGAGAAACCCGACGCCGGCCGCATCGTCGCGCAATCGCCGGTGCCTATCCTGCCCGACGACACGGCCTTCGACGTTTTCAACAAGGTCACCGTCGCCGCGGAAATCACGCTCGACGGCGCGCTGCCCGGCTTGATCGCCGGCAATGCGCCGCACCGGGTGCAGTATCTTGCTCAGGGCGCTTACTTTGGCGGGCGCAAAGCGGAGGA
This sequence comes from Rhodocyclaceae bacterium, assembly GCA_049295655.1. Lineage (GTDB taxonomy): Bacteria > Pseudomonadota > Gammaproteobacteria > Burkholderiales > Rhodocyclaceae > CAJBIL01. The sequence continues at coordinate 2,630 of JBAQRB010000061.1, read as the reverse complement.
CGGCCGTATCGACTGGTCGCAGCCCGCCGAAGCGATCCACAACCTGATCCGCGCCGTTGCACCGCCCTACCCTGGCGCGTTCTTCGATCTGGCCGGCGAACGCCTGATTGTTACCCGCAGCCTGCAGCAGCCGCAAAAACCGGCCTGCGCTGGCGGCCCCGGAATCTACGTCGAGAACGACCGTTTCTATGCCGATTGCGGCGATGGCCGCGTGCTGCGCCTGCTTTCGCTCGAACACCAAGGCCGTGCGCTTACGCCGGCCGATTTTGTCGCCCGCTTCGGTCGCGGTAAAATTGCCTTCTAAACTTCTGGACCCATCATGAAAAAAATCCTGATCCTCGGCGTCAACGGTTTCATCGGCCACCACCTTTCGCAGCGCATCCTGAACACGACCGACTGGGAAGTGTACGGCATGGACATGCAGTCCGAGCGCGTCGCCGATCTGATGGGCAACCCGCGCTTTCACTTCTTCGAAGGCGACATCATGATCAACAAGGAGTGGATCGAGTACCACGTCAGGAAATGCGACGTGATCCTGCCGCTCGTCGCCATCGCCACGCCGGCCACCTACGTCAAGGAGCCGCTGCGCGTCTTCGAGCTCGACTTCGAGGCCAACCTGCCGATCATCCGCCAGGCGGTCAAGTACAAGAAACGTGTCATCTTCCCGTCAACCTCCGAGGTCTACGGCATGTGCAAGGACGCCGAGTTCGATCCGGAAAACTCCGAACTCGTTCTCGGCCCGATCAACAAGCCGCGCTGGATCTACAGCTGCGCCAAGCAGATGATGGATCGCGTAATCCACGCCTACGGCCAGCAGGAAGGCCTCGAATACACGCTGTTCCGCCCGTTCAACTGGATCGGGCCTGGCCTCGACTCGATCCATACGCCGAAGGAAGGTTCGTCGCGCGTCATTACCCAGTTCCTCGGCCACATCGTGCGTGGCGAGCCGATCAAGCTGGTCGACGGCGGCAGCCAGAAGCGTGCTTTCACCTACGTTTCCGACGGCATTGATGCGCTGATGAAGATCATCGAGAACAAGGACGGCGTCGCCAGCCGCAAGATCTACAACATCGGCAACCCGACCAACAATTTCTCGGTGCGCGAGCTGGCGAACATGATGCTCGACCTCGCCAAGCAGTACCCGGAATACGCCACCACGGCAGCCCAGGTGAAGATGCTCGAAACGACGTCCGGCGAGTACTACGGCAAGGGCTATCAGGATACGCAGCACCGTGTGCCGAAGATCACCAACACCATGGAAGAGCTCGGCTGGAAGCCGCAGGTCGACATGCAGACCGCGCTGAAGAACATCTTCGAAGCCTACCGCGGCGACGTTGCCGCCGCGCGCGAACTGGTCAACTAAGCCTCGCGACACTGGCAGCGCCCGCCGTCAGGCTGGCGCTGCGCGTCTTTTCAGGCGCCCTCGATCATCGGTCGAGCCCCTTCCAAAGCAGAACAATCAATGCCCCACCTGCCGACTCGCCCATGAAACGCCTCGCCCTCAAGATCGACGTCGACACCTACCGCGGAACGCGGCACGGCGTGCCCGCGCTGCTCGAACTGCTGCAAAAGCACAACGCACAGGCGACCTTCCTTTTCTCGCTCGGCCCCGATCACACGGGGCGCGCCATCAAGCGCGCCTTCCGTCCGGGGTTCATGAAGAAAGTGAAGCGCACTTCCGTTATCGAGCACTACGGCCTGCTCACGCTGATGTACGGCACGCTGCTGCCCGGGCCGGATATCGGCAGGCGCTGCGCCGGCATTTTGCGCAAGGTGCGCGATGCCGGCTTCGAGGTCGGCATTCACTGCTGGGATCACGTGCGCTGGCAGGACGGCGTCGCCACGGCCGACAACGCCTGGGTCGAAAGCGAAATGGGCCAGGCCTGCCGGCGCTTCGAGGAAATATTCGGCGAAAAGCCCCAGGTGCATGGCGCCGCCGGCTGGCAGATGAACCGCCACGCGCTGCGCCTGACGCAGCGTCTCGATCTCGCCTACAGCTCCGACGGGCGCGGCGATTTCCCGTTCATTCCGGTGATCGACGGCGAAATCGTCGCCTGCCCGCAATTGCCGACCACGCTGCCGACCCTCGACGAACTGATCGGCGTCGACGACCTGACGAGCGACACCGTCGCCGATCATCTTCTTCGACTGACAGCACGGGCCGATACGGATCAAGTATTCACCCTGCACGCTGAACTCGAGGGAATGAAGCTGATCGGCGTCCTCGACAAGCTGCTGACCGGCTGGAAGGAACAGGGCTTTGAACTGGTCGCCACGCGCGACATCGTGGGCGCGCTGAACGTCAAGAGCCTGCCGCGCCACGAAGTCTGCTTCACCGAAATTCCCGGCCGCTCGGGCAAGCTGTTCGTCCAGGGAGCGGAATTTCTCGGCTGAACGGCCGCACCTGCCGCCGATAGCGATTCCGCATCCCGACTGGCGTCAGAAGCCCGCTTCGCGCCGGAAGACCGCCAACGCCGCACGCAGGAAGCGCATGCCGGGCGCCTCCCAGGCGCCCTCGGTGGCGGCGCGCTGATCGTGGAGATGGCCCGAGGCCACGTCGAATTTGGCGGCGCGATGGAGGAATCCCCTGTTCCGCTACGCTCCACAGGGGATTCCTCCATCACAAAGAC
>JBAQRB010000060.1:0-13293 GCA_049295655.1 Rhodocyclaceae bacterium | reverse complement strand
GCTTACTGATCATGATCATGATTATCGGTGCGATCAGCGCGGCGACGCTCACGGCCGGATCAGCAATGCAACGCCGAGCCGCCGAGGAAGAACTTCTCTTTATCGGCAGGCAGTTTCAGTCCGCTTTCAAAGCTTATTACGACGCCTCGCCCAATGGGATCCGGCCTTACCCTCCTCAGTTAAGCGATCTGCTGAAAGATCCACGCTTTCCCGTTACCCGGCGGCATCTCCGGAAAATTTATGCAGATCCTTTAACCGGCACAACAGATTGGGGAACTGTGGAGGCACCGGGAGGCGGTATCCTTGGCGTTTATAGCCGGTCAGCGGAAACACCGATTCGAGTATCTGGCTTCGGTGAAAATTTCGCACAATTTGAAGGGACTAAAAAATACTCGGAGTGGGTATTTTCGGCAGATCAACCTCACGCTCCGATAGGAATCAATGGTGTTGCTCCAAGACTGTCGCGCCGATGATCGTTACCTGTCACCCGGCAGATATGACCTCTATTCATGCCACAATCTGATCGGCACGAAATACTCAGAACATCCCCGTCAACGCTTATGAAAACACCCTGTAGAAAAGACTCTATTATGCTATTTTTTTGCTGCCCAAAGGCATACAAAGAAGGCACAAAACACCTCGCGAAATAACGTGCTAATACATTGTTTTTATTAACATAAAAAACTAAGCCGCAGTTTCCAGCCCACTCCGCCAACGCTTCAGCAGAAATCCCTTGATGCCCGTCGCCCTGGCGGCAGCAAGCGCACCAGTCGCCCGCCGGGCGGCGCCGCTCAATCCTCCGCAACACCATCGCCATCCGCGGCGGCAAAATGCCGCTGCATGCAGCCGATCCTCATGCCGACAGGCCGCCCGCGCCGGACCGGACAGCCTTACCCGACGGATGCGGTATTTGCCCGAAGAATGGCGTATTTGCTGGCTCTGCGCCTATCATCGGCAACCGGCTTCATGAAATCTTAACGAAATCTTTACGCCATTGTCGGCAGAATGATCGGCATTTTTACGCTCGGGGACTTAGGCTGGAAACACCAGCTTCCTGAAAGCCGATCATGCAAAACGAACCTGTGCCGCGCGCGCGCTCGCCCGAGCGCTTCGCGCCGTGGCAGAAAATGCTGCTGACCGTTCTGGCCTGCGCCGGAACGACGCTGCTGGCGACGCCGTTGCTCGGCCACATCGACCTCGCCAATATCGTGATGCTGTTCCTGCTCACCGTGCTGCTGCTGGCGTTCAGCCTGGGGCGCGGCGCCGCCGTCCTGGCGGCGGTGCTCAGCGTCTTGCTGTTCGACTTCTTTTTTGTCGCCCCCCGTTTTTCGCTGGCGGTCAACGATTTCCAGTACCTGATCACCTTTGCCGTGATGCTGGCGACGGCGCTGATTACCGGGCAACTGGCGGCCGGCCTGCAGCAGAAAGCGCAGGAAGCGCGGATTCGCGAGCAGCGCACGCGCGCGCTCTACGAAGTGGCGCGGCAACTGGCCGGTACCCTCGCTCTCGAACAAGCGGTCGAAATCGCCCAACAGTTTGTGAACGTCGAGTTCGACGCGGAAAGCGTGATCCTGCGGCTGCAAGAAGGCGCGCCGCTCGCGGCGGCGAAACCCGCGCCGCCGTCGTGCCGGATCGAGTCGCATCTGGCCGCCACCGCGCTGGAAAGCGGGCAACTGGTGCGCAATGACGAGGTCGCCGGCAGCGGCTACGCTTCGCTGTACCTGCCGTTGAAAGCCTCGATGCGGATTCGCGGCGTTCTCGCCGTCGCCTTTCGCGACGCTGGACAGGCGCTTTTGCCTGAGAGTCAGGCGCTGCTCGAAGCGCTGGCCTCGCTGCTGGCGATCGCGATCGAACGCCTGCATTACGTCGAGGTGGCGCAGGCGACGCAACTCGACATGCTGTCGGAACGCCTGCGCAGTTCGATCCTTTCCGCGCTCTCGCACGACTTGCGAACGCCGCTGACCGTGCTGGTCGGCCTGGCCGATTCGCTTTTCCTGATCAAGCCACGACTGCCCGCCAGCGCGCTGGAAACGGCCGAGGCCTTGCACGAGCAGGCGACGCGGATGGCCAGCCTGGTCGGCAACCTGCTCGACATGGCCCGCCTCAACGCCGGCAACGTCGTCCTGCGCCGCGAGTGGCAACCGCTCGAAGAAGTGATCGGCGCCAGCATCAAGCTGCTCGGCAGTGCCCTGAGCGCCCATCCGGTTCGCGTCACGCTGCCAACCGACCTGCCGCTGCTCGAGTTCGACGCGGTGCTGCTCGAACGCGTCTTCTGCAACCTGCTGGAGAACGCGGCCAAATACTCGCCGGCCGGCAGCGGCATCGAAATCGGCGCACGGTCGCTCGGTGAACGGGTCGAAATCCAGGTCTGCGACCATGGACAGGGTTTCCCGGAAAAGAACAAGGAAGAACTGTTCGCCATGTTCGTCCGTGGCCGAAACGAATCAAACCAGCCGGGAACGGGGCTGGGGCTGGCCATCTGCCGCGCCATCGTCGAAGCGCACGGCGGTGAAATTTGCGCCGAAAACCGCGCCAAAAACCGCGCTGAAGGCGGCGCTTGCGTCCGCTTTACCCTGCCGACCGGCATCGCGCCGATCGTCGAGAAGGAAGACGCATGAACGCGCCGGCCCCCAAGGTCTTGCTGATCGAGGACGAGGTGCAGATCCGCCGCTTCGTCCGTGCCGCCGTCGAGGAGGAAGGCTGCCAAGTCGCCGAGGCGTCGACCATGGCGCAGGGGCTGATCGACGCCGGGCTGCGCAAGCCCGACCTCCTGATCCTCGACCTCGGCCTGCCGGACGGTAACGGCATCGACCTGATCCGCGACGTGCGCGGCTGGTCCGACGTGCCGATCCTGATTCTTTCGGCACGCGCGCAGGAAAACGACAAGATCGACGCACTCGACGCCGGCGCCGACGACTACCTGACCAAGCCATTCGGCGTCGGCGAACTGCGCGCCCGCGTTCGCGCCCTGCTGCGCCGGCGCGCGCGCAGCGGCGAAGCGGCGACGCCAATCGTCGAGTTTGGCGACCCCGGCGGCGATCCCCCCGGCAATGTCACGGTCGACCTGTCCCGGCGCCTGGTGACCCGCGCCGGCGAAGCGGTCCATCTGACGCCGCTCGAATACCGCCTGCTGAGCGCGCTGCTCAGCCACCCAGGCAAGGTGATGACGCAGCGCAACCTGCTGCGCGAGATCTGGGGGCCGTCCTACGTCGAAAGCAGCCATTACCTACGCGTCTATGTCAGCCAACTGCGTCAGAAGCTGGAAATCGACCCGACCCAGCCCAGGCATTTCTTGACGGAAACCGGTGTCGGCTACCGCTTCCAGCCCTGAAGCATATTTGAAACGAATTTGGAAAACTCCCCATGCAAGCGCAAAGCAGCAACAAACGGCTCGCGACGCTGACCCTGGCCGCCCTCGGCATCGTCTATGGCGACATCGGCACCAGCCCGCTCTACTCGATCAAGGAAGTTTTCGGCGGCGCGCACCACCCGGTGCCGATCACGCCCGACAACGTGCTCGGTATCCTGTCGCTGTTCCTCTGGTCGCTGATCGTCGTCGTCACGCTGAAGTACGTTTCCTTCATCATGCGCGCCAACAACAAGGGCGAAGGCGGCATCATCGCGCTGATGACGCTGGCGCTGCAAAAAGGCGACCCGGCGTCGTGGCAGCAAAAAATGCTGGTCGCGCTGGGCCTCTTTGGCGCCGCGCTGTTTTACGGCGACGGGGTGATCACACCGGCCATTTCGGTGCTCTCGGCGGTCGAGGGGCTGGAACTGATCACGCCGGCCTTCAAGCCCTACATCCTGCCGATCACGCTGGCGATCCTGATTGGCCTGTTTCTCTTCCAGCGCAAGGGGACGGCGAGCATCGGCGCACTGTTCGGGCCGGTGATGCTGCTCTGGTTCGCGATCCTGGCCGTCCTCGGCGCGAACGGCATCGCGCAGCATCCAGCCGTGCTGGCAGCGATCAACCCGTTGTACGGTTTCAATTTCCTGACCGGCAATTCAAGCCTCGGCTTCTTCGCGCTCGGCGCCGTCGTGCTGTGCATTACGGGTGCCGAAGCGCTGTACGCCGACATGGGACACTTCGGCGCCAAGCCGATCCAGTACGCTTGGCTCGGCTACGTCCTGCCGGCACTGACGATCAACTACTTCGGCCAGGGCGCCCTGCTGCTCGCCGACCCGGCCAGCATCGAAAACCCCTTCTACCTGCTGGCGCCGGCCTGGGCGCTCTATCCGCTGGTCGCGCTATCGACGGTCGCCACGGTGATCGCCTCGCAGGCGGTGATTTCCGGTGCTTTCTCGATCACGCAACAGGCGATCCAGCTCGGCTATACACCGCGCCTCAAGGTGGAGCACACCTCGGCACAGGAAATCGGCCAGATCTATCTGCCCGCGCTGAACTGGCTCCTGCTGATCTCGATCATCGCCCTGGTCATCGGTTTCGGCAGTTCGTCCAAGCTCGCGGCGGCATACGGCATCGCGGTGACCGGAACGATGCTGGTCACCAACATCCTGGCCATCGCCGTCGCCGTCCGCCTGTGGAACTGGAGTCCGCAACGCGCCGTGCTCGGGGCGCTGCCGTTCATCGTCATCGATCTGGGCTTCTTCCTCGCCAACTCGGTGAAAATTCCCGACGGCGGCTGGTTCCCGCTGGCCTTCGGACTGGCCATCTTTCTCCTGCTGACGACCTGGAAGCGCGGCCGCGAACTCCTGCACGACCGGCTGTCGGTCGACGCACTCCAGCTCAAGCCCTTTATCGAGAACATCACCGGCGGCGGCGTCAGCCGCGTTCCCGGTACCGCCGTCTTCATGACACCGGACACGGAATCGGTTCCGCACTCACTGCTGCACAGCCTCAAGCACTACAAGGCCTTGCACGAGCACGTCATCATCCTCGGCGTGCACGTCCTCGACGTGCCCTATGTGCCGGAGGGCGAGCGGGTCGAAGTGCATCGGCTGGCCGGGAACTTTGCGCAGGTCGAGGTCCGCTACGGCTTCAAGGACGAAGCGGACATCCCGGCAGCGCTCACGCTGTGCGCCGAAGCGGGGCTCGACATCGACATGATGGATACGTCCTTCTTCCTCGGCCGCGAGACGCTGATCCCCAAGCTCGGCTCGGAAATGGCCTATTGGCGCGCACTGCTCTTCATCGCCATGTTCCGCAACGCCGGTAGTGCGACGACGTTTTTCAGGATTCCATCAAACCGCGTCGTTGAACTGGGAACGCAGATCGTTCTGTGAATTACGCTGTTATGAACGGGACGCCTGGTGAGCAATCCATTAACTCACTTCAAGCCATTGTTTTTCCATACATATTACCGTGACCAACTATTTGACTACGCGCCTCTGATCGAATGATGCAAAGACCCGGCAAAACGAATCGCCGGGTCTGCATTCAAGGTCAGTAGACGTCGTGCTGCGTGTTGTAGACGTTGAACTTTCCGGTCGGGGTCACGAGACGCGGATCCTTGATCACCGCCTTGAGCTTGCGCGTCTTGTCATCGACCACGACAATCGCCGATTCTTCACTGCCCGTGCTCCACACCGAGAACCATACTTCATCGCCGGCCTTGTTGTACTCCGGCTGCACAACACGCTTCGCCCCCGGTTTGACGCCCGCCCATTCGCCGATCGGCAGCAATTCAAAGCCCTTGTCCAGGTGGTTGATATCAAACACCGCGATCGACTGTGAAATCTTTGCATCGGGGTTGAGGGGCGCATCCACCCACAGATTCCTCGACTTCGGATGGCTCTTCAGGAAAAGCGATCCACCACCGGCCCCCGTTAAGACCTGAACGACTTTCCAGGCATGCTGCGGGTGCTTCACGGGATCCGTACCAATCAGGGAAACAGTCTCGTCGCCCAGATGACCGGTTGCCCACACCGGGCCGTAGACCGGATGCACGAAGTTGGCGCCGCGCCCGGGATGCGGTGTCTTGCCGACATCCACCACCGCTGCCAGTTTGTCCTCCTTCGTATCGATGACGGCGATCTTGTCGGAAGCGTTCGCCGCATCCATGAAATAGCGCCCGGTGGACTCCATCCCCCCATCATGCAGGAAACGCGGCGTCTTGATCATCGTCACCTTGAGGTTGTCAAGGTCGGTGTAATTGACCATGTGCACCATGCCGGTTTCCTTGGCATTGACCAGGAACTCGGGACGATGATGCGAGGCGACGATGGCTGCGACACGCGGTTCAGGATGATATTCGCCGGTATCCGAAGTCATGCCTCGGGTGCCGACCACTTTCAGCGGCTTCAAAGTGTCGCCGTCCATCAGCACGTATTGTGGCGGCCAGTAGGTACCGGCAATGGCATATTTGTCCTCATAACCTTTGAACTTGGACGTTTCCACCGAACGCGCTTCCAGACCGACCTTGATTTCGGCCACCGGTGCCGGCTTTTCCATCCACAGATCGATGAGAACGATCTTGGCGTCACGCCCAATCACAAACAGGTAACGCCCGGATTTTGTCATGCGAGAAATATGAACGGCATATCCAGTATCAATCACATCCAGTATCTGCTTGCTTTTGCCGTCGATCAGCGCAATCTTGCCCGCATCACGCAGAGTGACGGAGAAAACGTTGGAAATGTCGATGTTGTTCATCTTCTTCTTCGGCCGCTGCTCCGGTGGCACCAGCAGCTTCCAGGAAGCCCCGATCTCCTTCATGCCATATTCTGGCGGCGTGGGCGGCTCATGCTGGACATAGCGCGCCATCACGTCGACTTCCTTCTCGGACAAGGTGCCGGAGGTACCCCAGTTCGGCATTCCCTGCGGCGAACCGTAGTAAATGAAGGTGCGCAGGTATTCCGAGCCCCGCTCCAGCGTCACGTCGGTAGTCAGCGGCTTGCCTGTCGCCCCCTTGCGCAGGACACCATGACAGCCAGCACAGCGTTCGAAATAGATTTTCTTGCCCAGCTCAAATTCCGCCGCGCTCATCTGCGGCGCTTTGGGATTCAACATATGGGCCAGTTTGGTATCACCGACCGGCGATGCGCCGCCGACTTCCACGCTGCCATTTTCCACCGCCAGATGAGCCGGCAGTTTGGCCTCGTCGGCGTGAGCACCGCAGGCTATCAGCGCCAATGCCGAGACCATCATGGCATACGGCCTTTTAAGCACGCTTATTTTCATTATTCACTCCCCTCAATGTAAAAAAACAGAATCGGCAGCCTCCATGGACCATGCCGGATCGCCAAGCTGCAGGCGAACAAAATATCACAACATGACACATTTGACGAACAAGGCGGTTGATACAGGAGCAGACATGCGAACGCCGTGAGTGCGGGGATGAGACAATGCGCGCTGACAACGAACGCCACTGAACATCGCCATGCAAAAAACCGACGCAACGACGCTCAACAAACACGATTTTGAAACGCTGGCCGATTTCCGTTACCAGATAAGAAAATTCCTGCGCTTCAGCGAGGAAGTGACGCACCGGCATGGCATCACGCAATTGCAGTATCTGCTGTTGCTGCAGATCAAAGGCTACCCCGGTCGGGACTGGGCGACCGTCGGCGAGCTTGCGGAGCGTCTGCAGGCGCAACCGCATGGGGTCGTCGCACTGATTTCACGCTGCGAGAAACAGGGCTTTCTCGAACGTCGTCGCTCATCCGAGGATCGGCGGCAGATTGAAATCCATCTGCAACCCAACGGAGAGGAAGTACTCGAACAACTCGCGCGGTTGCACAAAACGGAGTTGCTGTCCCTGAACAATCGTTTCGTGGTTCCCGACATCAGGGCTTTTGGACAAGCCTGAACGGGGCCCACCCAAGCGGATCGGAAGCGCATCCAGGCTGACCGACCGCATCGTAAGCGCCGCCGCCTCAGTTGCGAAGAATGCCTTTCCCGGCGAACACTGGGCATGAGTTTCTCTCAATCGCAACTCGTACCAGGCGCCTTGCTGACCCAGGCGGCCATGTTCGATCAGTGCCCGAAAATGCTGCTTGAGCGTATTGCGATTTCCACCGGTCAAGCTTTTCACGCTCGACCTTGCGTTTGCCGCATCGACCTCGCGCTCCGTCGAGCTAAAACGCCCGCCCCGCTCAATCCTCCTGCAGCAGCAGCAACTCGTCGTCGGCGTGGCGCAGGCGGACGGCCAGCGTGCGGGCGATCGCCGAGAGCATGATGAAGGCGATGCGCTTGTGCTCTTCGGCGAGCTGGTTGAATTTCTCGAGCGTCAGCACGAACATCTGCGTGTCCTGGAAGGCGACCGCTTCGTTGCCGCGCGGCCGGCGGTCGAGGAAGGCGAGTCCGCCAAAGAAGTCGCCGCGCCCGAAGGTCGCGATGTGATGCATCTGCAAGCTGCCGCCCGAGCTGACCAGCAGGCGGACTTCACCGCTGCGGATCAGGTACAGCTCGTCGCCGGCGTCGCCGCACCGGTAGATCGATTCGCCGGCTTTCCACGAGCGCTTCTCCATGCACGCCTCGAGATCGACCAGCGTCGCGTCCTTGCGCCCCTGGAAGAGTTCCATTTCGTGCAGTTCGAGCGGCACCGCCTCGGCGAGCGGCGCATCGGCTTCGCCGACCAGCCGGTCCTCGACCCATTCGATCGCCGCTTCGAGCGTCGGCATGATGCGGACCGCGCTGCCGCCGCCGGAAAGACCGGTCAGCTCGAAGAACTCACGCAGGTTGCGCCCGTTCGGCAGGCTCTCGCGGACGTTCGAAAGGAGCAGCGCGGCACCGCGCTCGGCCAGCATGTCGCGCACCTGATTGAGCATGTGCGCCGCCGTCAGGTCGACCGACTGAACGCGCTGCAGGTCGAGGATGACGTAATCGCGGATGCGCAGCTCGGGTTCGAGCAGCGAATAAAGGTGGTGCGTCGTTCCGAAGAAAAGGCTGCCCTGCAGCTCGAAAATAACCGCCGTATCGCCCTTCTGCTCGAGCACGCGCATTTCGGCCTCGGGCCGGTACCAGGTCGACGAACGCTGACCGACGAAGCTCTTGCGGCGCACGACGTTGCCGCCGACCTGCTCGCGCAGGAAAAGCAGGATCGAGAGCACGACGCCGACCGCCGAAGCGGCGATCAGGCCGACCGTCAGCGCGACGCCGATCACCGCGAGGACGACCGAAAAGTCGAGCACCGTCGAGCGCGATTCGAGAAAGCGCAGGGGGTCGGTGTCGATCATGCGCAGGCCGACGACGATCAGGACGCCGGAGAGCGTCGCCACCGGAATCCACGAGACGAAGGCGCCGAGCAGCAGCGCGACGACCAGCGCCAGGCCGCCTTCGATGATCCCGGAGATACGGGTTTTTGCGCCGCTCGTCAGGTTGATTAGGCTCGCGCCCATCGTGCCGGCACCGGGCATCCCGCCGATCGTCGTCGCGATGACGTTGCCCAGCCCCTGCGCGGCCAGCTCGCGGTTCGGATCGTGCCGCGTGCGCGTCATCTGATCGAGGACGACGCAGGTCTTCAGCGTATCGATCGAGAGCAGCGCGGCGAGCGTCAGGGCGCTGCCAAGCAGGCCGGCGACCTGAGACAACTTCAGATCGCCGATCTGGAACCAGCGGTTGGTGATCAGCCCGAGGTAGCCGTCGCCGGTTGCGCCGAGCGGGCCGATCACCAGCCGGTTGCCGGCCAGTTCGAACATGCTCGCATCGGTCGCGGCCAGCCCGAGATAGGTCAGCAGGCCGGCCAGAATGCCGACAATCGTCGCCGGAATCAGCTTGGTGACGTTGCTGGCGAACAACATTGCCAGCATCGTCGCACCGCCAATCGCCACCCCGCGCCAGTCCCAGTTCTGCGGGTTGAGCAGGGCGTCAAACCACGGCGAACCCGCCGGCGCACCGACGAACTTGGGAATCTGGCTGCCGATGATGATCAGGCCGACGCCGCTCAGGTAGCCGCTGACCACCGGATAGGGAATGTATTTGATCAGCTTGCCGACACCGAGAAAGCCGATCAGGATCTGGATCAATCCGGTGAGAATGCCGAGGACGGTCATCATCAGGACGATGGTGGTGGGCATCACGCCCTGCTGCACAAGCTCGATGGCAAAGGCCGAAAGCACGGCGGCCGCCGGCGCGCAGGGCGCGCTGATCAGCCGGTCGGTGCCGCCGAAGGTCGGTGCGATGAGGCCCAGGGCGGTCGCGCCAAGAATGCCGGCGAGCGCGCCGAAAGCCGCGTACTGCGGGCCGATTGCGGCATAGACCGTGACCCCGAAGGCGACCGCCGCCGGCAGCGCGACCAGCATCGCGGCCAGCCCGCCCCAGAAATCGCCGGCATGGCGCATCCATTTCCCGGAAAACTCGCGCATCGTCTTCTCCCGTTCGACATGACGATTTTGTTACTGCAGCATTACTACCAATGCGCCGACTATACCGCAGCACTCGGCCGAATCGACGTCAAGCCGGGGCCGGACTGGCCGGCGCAGCACGGAAACTGGAAAAAACCCCTCGTTTGGCGGATAATTTCGCCCTTCCCCAGACTTTCCTGATCGGCAAACCCATCGTGTCCGTCACCGCCAACGCCCGCTTCACTCCCCTGACCGGCGCCATTCGCGCCCTTGCCATGGATGCCGTGCAGAAGGCCAATTCCGGCCACCCCGGCGCCCCGATGGGCATGGCCGAAATCGCCGAAGTATTGTGGCGCCGCCATCTGCGCCACAACCCGGCCAACCCGCAATGGCCCGACCGCGACCGCTTCGTTCTCTCGAACGGGCACGGCTCGATGCTGATCTACGCGCTGCTGCACCTGACCGGCTACGACGTTGCGATCGACGACCTGAAGAACTTCCGCCAGTTCCGCTCGAGGACGCCGGGCCATCCCGAAGTCGGCCACACGCCGGGCGTCGAGACGACAACCGGCCCGCTCGGCCAGGGCATCGCCAACGCGGTCGGCCTGGCGCTCGCCGAAAAGGTGCTCGCCGCCGAGTTCAACCAGCCCGGCCACGCCATCGTCGATCACACGACCTACACCTTCCTCGGCGACGGCTGCCTGATGGAAGGCATCTCGCACGAAGCCTGTTCGCTGGCCGGAACGCTGGGCCTCGGCAAGCTGATCGCCTTCTACGACGACAACGGCATCTCGATCGACGGACACGTCGAAGGCTGGTTCACCGACGACACGCCGAAGCGCTTTGAAGCCTACGGCTGGCAGGTGATCGCCAACGTCGACGGCCACGACGCCGACGCGATCGAAGCCGCGCTGCTCGCCGCGCGCGCCGAAACCGGCAAGCCGACGCTGATCTGCTGCAAGACGACGATCGGCCTCGGTTCGCCGAACAAGGCCGGCTCGCACGACGTGCACGGTGCGCCGCTCGGTGACGCCGAAATCGCCGCCGCCCGCGCGCACATCGGCTGGAGCCACGCCCCCTTCGACATCCCGGCCGACGTCTATGCCGCCTGGGACGGCAAGGCGCGCGGCGCCGCCGCCGAGAACGACTGGAACACGCGTTTTGCCGCCTACCGCGCCGCGTTCCCCGAACTCGCCGCCGAGTTTTCGCGCCGCACCAGCGGCAAGCTGCCGGCTACCTGGGCTGCCGACGCTGCGAAAGCGGTTGCCGAGATCGCCGCCAAGGCCGAGAACATCGCGACGCGCAAGGCGTCGCAGAACGCGATCAACGCCTTCGCGCCGCTGCTGCCCGAACTGATCGGCGGCTCGGCCGACCTCGCCGGATCGAACCTGACGCTGTGGAAGGGCTCGAAGGGCGTCAGCAAAACCGAAGGCGGCAACTACATCTATTACGGCGTCCGCGAATTCGGCATGACGGCGATCGCCAACGGCCTCGCGCTGCACGGCGGACTGATTCCCTACACGGCGACCTTCCTCGTCTTCTCGGACTACGCGCGCAACGCGATCCGCATGGCGGCGCTGATGAAGCAGCGCCAGATCATGGTCTATACGCACGATTCGATCGGCCTCGGCGAGGACGGACCGACGCACCAGCCGGTCGAGCACGTCTCGAGCCTGCGCCTGATCCCCGGCGTCGATGTCTGGCGCACGGCCGATGCGACCGAAACCGCCGTCGCCTGGCAGGCCGCCATCGAGCGCACCGACGGGCCGAGCATCCTCGCGCTGTCGCGCCAGAACCTGCCGACGGTGACCGGCGCCATCGCCAGCGAAACGATCCGGCGCGGCGGCTACGTGCTGTCCGACGCGCTCGCCCCCGAAGCCGTGCTGATCGCCACCGGCTCCGAAATCAAGCTCGCGCTCGACGCGCAGAATGCGCTCGCCGAAGACGGCATCGCCGTATGCGTCGTCTCGATGCCGTGCGCCGACGTTTTCGACCGTCAGGACAAGGCGTACAAGGAGTCGGTGCTGCCGCACGGCATCCCGCGCGTCGCCATCGAAGCCGGCGTAACCGATTACTGGCATAAGTATGTGGGTCTCGACGGCGCGGTGATCGGCATCGACCGCTTCGGCGAATCGGCACCGGCCGGCGAACTGTTCAAATTCTTCGGTTTCACTGTCGACAACGTCGTCGCCACCGTCAAAGAAATTCTGTAAATAAAGGGAGTCTCCAATGAGCATCAAGATCGCCATCAACGGTTACGGCCGCATCGGCCGCTGCACCCTGCGCGCCATCTGGGAATACGGCCTGCAGGACGAATTCGACGTCGTGGCGATCAACGCCTCGGGCGACATCGCGACCAACGCCCACCTGACCCGCTACGACACGACGCACGGCCGTTTCGCGACGACCGTCGAGACCGACGGCGAGAACTGCATGATCGTCGGCGGCAAGCGCATCCCGTTCTACTCGACGAAGAACCCGAAGGACATCAACTGGGCCGACCACGGCGTCGACGTCCTGCTCGAATGCACCGGCGCCTACACCTCGAAGGCCAAGGCGCAAGTCCTGCTCGACCAGGGCGCCAGGCGCGTCCTGATCTCGGCACCGGGCGGCGACGACGTCGATGCGACGATCGTCTATGGTGTCAATGAGGAAATCCTGACCAAGGCAATGACCGTTGTTTCCAACGCCTCGTGCACGACCAACTGCCTCGCGCCGGTCGCCAAGGTGCTGCAGGACAACATCGGCATCAAGCAGGGCCTGATGACGACGATCCACGCCTACACCAACGACCAGGTGCTGGTCGACGTTCGCCACAAGGACCTGCGCCGCGCGCGTGCCGGCGCGCAGAACATCATCCCGACCAAGACCGGTGCTGCCAAGGCCGTCGGTCTCGTACTGCCGGCGCTGCAAGGCCGCGTCGACGGTTTCGCGCTGCGCGTGCCGACGATCAACGTTTCCTTGGTCGACCTGACCTTCACCGCCGAACGCCCGACGACCAAGGAAGAAATCAACGCGCTGATGACCGCCGCCGCCAACGGCCCGATG
>JBAQRB010000059.1:0-17422 GCA_049295655.1 Rhodocyclaceae bacterium | reverse complement strand
GGTAGCATGCATTTGGGCTGATTCCTCGTGTGATGGTCGGGTGTTTGGCGACTCCAACTTATCACGCGTCGATTCAGCCTGCTTTATCAATTACATCAGTGGGTTGAGGCTTAAGTAAGTGCCATTCCGGTCTGACCCCTTTTTGTTCGTCGCGCGTCAACACCCTTTTCTCCTTCCCGTATAGGCTGCTGCCCGGCATCGCAAAAATTCATATAGGAGATGTTTTTGCCGTGCTAGAATGCTTCCTATATGAATTCAGTCGTACATATTTTCCTGACGGCATCCCCCGAGCAAGCGGCGCGCCTGGGGGCGTTGCAGTCCGCATTCGCGGAGGTGTGCAACGCGCTGGCGCCGATCGTGCAGCAGACGCGCTGCTGGAATCGCGTCGGCCTGCATCACCTGGCGTATCGGGGTTTGCGCGAGCGCTTTCCGCAAATCGGTTCGCAGATGGTCTGCAATGCCATTTATTCGGTCTCGCGTACCTGCCGGCTGGTATTGCAGCATCCGGCCAGCCCGATGAATGTGGCGAAGTTTCCCGACCGCCCGTTGCCGCTCCTGCGTTTTTTGCCGAGCGCTCCGGTCTATTTCGATCGGCATACCCTGAGCATCAGGGGCGTGCAGTTGTCGATGTACACGCTCGACGGCCGCATGAAGTTCCAGCTCGACCTGAAACCCGAGGATGTGTCGCGCTTCGAGCAGCAGAAGCTGCGTGAGATCGTCCTGGCCAATACGGCGAAAGGCTATTGTCTGTCCTTCAGCTTTGCCGCCGATGAGGCGGCCGAAGAAACCGAAGACAGCATCGCGACGCCCTGCGTGGCCGAATTTCCTGAATACGTGGTGGTAACGCCTGGTACCGAGTCTGTGGCGGGCGCTGATTTTCTGCCGCAGCAGCCGTCGGCGATGGGCAGGCAACTGCACACCGTATCGATCTGATTCACCTTATTTTGAGTAGATGGTCATGAAGCCCGGTGAAAAAATTTCCGAACTACGCGCGCTCCTGCTGACGCATAAATCGCGTTTCAAGAAGGCCCTGTTCTTCAGCTTCTTCACCAACATGCTGGTGATGGCGCCCACCCTGTACATGCTCGAAGTCTATGACCGCGTGGTGAACAGCCGTAGCGGCATGACGCTGGCCATGCTGACGCTGCTGATCATCGTGGCCTACGCGGTGATGGAACTCCTCGAATGGGTACGCTCGGGCGTGTTGCGCGAAGTGGCGCTGGATTTCGACGCAAAAATCAAGGATCGCCTGTTCAACGCGGTTTTCGAAGCCAATCTGCGAAAGATTCCGGGGGCTTCGTCGCAGGTGCTCAACGATCTGCGTACGGTGCGCGATTTCATTTCCAGCCCGGCACTGATGGCGATCATGGATGTGCCGCTGTCCATGCTCTACATCCTCGTTATCTTCATGATCAATCCGATCATGGGCTGGATGTCCATCGTTGGCGCATTGATCCAGGTCGGTCTGGCCTGGCTGACCGAGCGCGATACGCAGCCGCCGCTGACAGCCGCCAACCGTTCGGCGATCGCCGCCCAGAACTATGCCGGCAGCAGCCTGCGCAATGCGCAGGTGATCGAGGCGATGGGCATGCAGGGCAGCATTCATCGGCGCTGGCTGAAAAAGCAGAACGAGTTTCTGGTGCATCAGGCCGGTGCGTCGGACAAGGCCGGCACCTATTCCTCGATCTCCAAGTTCGTGCAGCTGGCGCAATCCTCGCTGCTGCTCGGCGCCGGCTGCCTGCTGACGATCAAGGGGGCATTTCCCGGCGGCGGCGGCATGATGATTGTCGCCTCGACGCTCGGCGGCCGTGTGCTGGCGCCAATCGTGCAGGTGATTTCGTCCTGGCGGCAGGTGGTCAATGCCCGCGATGCCTTTGCCCGGCTCGACAAGTTGCTGGAAAGTATTCCGTTGCGTGCGCCGGGCATGGCGCTGCCGGCACCGAAGGGCCTGCTCTCGGTCGAAGGCGTGGTCGCCGCTGCGCCCGGTTCGCCGGCGGCGATCCTGCGCGGCGTGAGCTTTGCCGTTCCGCCGGGCAAGCTGCTCGCCGTGGTCGGACCGGCCGCTTCCGGCAAGTCGACGCTGGCCCGCCTGCTGGTCGGCGTGTGGCCGGCGGCCAACGGCAAGGTGCGTCTGGACGGCGTCGATATCTTTCCGTGGAACAAGGCCGAGCTCGGCCCGCATCTCGGTTATCTGCCGCAGGACGTCGAGCTGTTCGACGGCACGCTGGCCGAGAATATCGCCCGCTTCAGCGAGGTCGATATGGTCAAGGTCGAGGCCGCGGCACGTGCGGTCGGCGTCCATGAAATGATCATGTCGCTGCCCGACGGCTACAACAGCGCTATCGGCGACGAAGGCTGTTTTCTTTCCGGCGGCCAGCGCCAGCGCATCGGTCTGGCGCGGGCGATCTACGGCAATCCGCGCCTGCTGGTGCTCGACGAACCGAACTCCAGCCTCGACGAGGCCGGCGAGCGGGCGCTGATCCAGACCCTGCTGAACCTGAAGGCGCAGGGGGCGACCATCGTCGTCATCACGCACCGCACCAGCGTGCTGGCTGCCGTCGACCTGATGCTCGTGCTGCAGGACGGGCAGGTCAAGGCCTACGGTCCGCGCGATGAAGTCCTGGCCGCCCTGCAGCGTGCTGCACAACCGGCGGTGACCGCGCAGCCGGCGGCTGCCTAGACATTCCCAAAGCTCCCTGGCGAACCTCTCCCATGAAAACACCTTCCTTCTTCGAGCGTAGCGAACTGGCCGCGGCACTTTGGGCCTTCCGCCGCGAATTTTCCGTCTGCATGCTATTCACCGTCGTGGTGAACGTGCTGATGCTGACGCCGACGCTCTACATGCTGCAGGTTTTCGACCGCGTCATGCTCAGCCAGAGCGAATTTACGCTGGCGGCGCTGACGCTGGTCATGCTCTTCTTTTTTGCGGTCATGGCTTTTGCCGAGTGGTCGCGTTCGCGCTTGCTGGTGCGCATCGGCGTCCGGCTCGACGAGCTGCTCAATTCCCGCGTCTTCAAGGCCGGTTTCGAGGCCAGCCTGAAGCAGCGCGGGCGCAGTCCGGCGCAGGCTTTTTCCGATCTGACCAACGTGCGCCAGTTCATGACCGGCAACGGCCTGTTTGCCTTCATGGATGCGCCCTGGACGCCGATCTACATTCTCGTGCTGTTCATGCTGCACCCGTGGCTCGGCATGCTGGCCATCTTCTTCTCGCTGCTGCTGGTCGTCATGGCCAGGTTGTCGCATGTGCTGACCCATGCACCGGTCGAAGCGGCGCTGGAAGCCGGCGGACAGGTCAACCAGTATGTGCAGAGCAAGCTGAAAAACGCCGAAGTGATCGAGTCGATGGGCATGCTCGGCGACCTGCGTCGCCTCTGGCAGATTCGCCATCAGCGTTATCTGGCGCTGAACTGGCAGGCCAGCGACATGAGTGCGCGCGTGCAGGCGCTGACCAAGTTCGTGCGTTATACGCAGCAGTCGCTGGCGCTCGGTGCCGGGGCATTGCTGGTGATCGATGGGGAATTGAGTCCCGGTGCGATGATTGCCGCCAACGTGCTGATGGGGCGCGCGACGCAGCCGCTCGACATGATGGTCGGCACCTGGAAATCCTTCCTCGGCACGCGCCAGTCTTTCCTGCGCCTTGAGGAACTGCTCGCCGAGCATCCGCAGCGCAATGCCGGTCTGGTGCATGACGTGCCGCGGGGGCAGATGCGCATCGAGAATCTGGTCGCGACGGCGCCATCCCGCGAGCAGCCGATCCTGAAGGGGCTGACCGCCGATTTTCCGGCCGGGCAGGTGATTGGCGTGATCGGGCCTTCGGGTTCCGGAAAATCGACGCTGGCGCGCGCGCTGGTCGGCATCTGGCCCTATACGCAGGGGCGCGTCTTGCTCGACGGCGAGCCGATCGACAGCTGGGATCGCGAGGAACTGGGCCCCTTCATCGGTTATCTGCCGCAGGACATCGAGCTTTTTGAAGGGACCATCGCCGAGAACATCGCGCGCTTCGGCGAACTCGATCCGGACAAGGTGATTCGGGCCTGCCAGCGCTCCGGCGTGCATGACATGATTCTGCATTTCCCCAAAGGCTACGACACGCCGATGGGCGAGGCCGGCAACCTGCTTTCCGGCGGGCAGCGCCAGCGTATCGGTCTTGCGCGGGCGATGTACGGCGACCCGAGCGTCCTCGTGCTCGACGAACCGAACTCCAATCTGGACGACGTCGGCGAGACCGCGCTGGTGCGTGCCGTGCAGGATCTCAAGGCACAGGGGAAGACGGTTTTCCTGATCACCCACCGCACGAGCATTCTGGGCGTCACCGACCGCTTGCTGCTGCTTCAGGACGGGGCGATCACGCATTACGGGCCACGGCAGGAAGTGATTGCCGCCCTGCAACCCAAGCCAGGGCCGGCTGCGGCGCCCGGTAACGCGATACCGCAACCCGCCTGACGCCGGCTTGACGTCTTATTTCATTACCCAAATTTCAGGAATTCGGTCATGGCAATTCGCAACATCTTGGAAAAAACCGGTCTGCGTGCAGCCTCTCCGGCAAGCCCGGCGCTCGAGGGCGAAGTGGTGCTGCCCACGGATACGGCACAACCGGCGCGTCTGGGCATGTGGGTACTCGGCGTTGGCTTCGGCGGCTTCCTGCTCTGGGCAGGGCTGGCGCCGCTCGATGAGGGCGTGCCGACCTCAGGCATGGTGACCATCGATACGAAACGCAAGACGGTGCAGCATCTGTCCGGCGGGATCGTGAAAACGATCTTCGTCAAGGAAGGCCAGTTCGTGAAGGCCGGCGACCCGCTGCTGCACATCGACGATGCGCTTTCGCAGGCGAATTTCGAGTCGATCCGTCAGCACTACCTGACCTTGCGCGCCATGGAAGGCCGTCTGGTCGCCGAACAGACCGCGCTGCCGAAGATCGCCTTCCACGCCGACCTGCTGCAGGCGGCCGTCGATCCGCTGATCAAGCAGACGATGGACAATCAGCAGAGCCTTTTCCAATCGCGGCGCAGCGCCCTGCAGGCCGAACAGCAGGCGATCAGGGAAGCAATCCAGGGGCAGGAGGCATCGATCCGGGGGTATGAGGGCATGCTTGCCGGCCGCAAGTCGCAGCAGGAATTCCTGCAGGAAGAGCTGAAGGGCCTGCGCGAACTGGTCAAGGAGGGTTACGCGCCGCGCAACAAGCAGCTCGAGATCGAGCGCATGGCCGCCGAGTCCGCCGGGTCGATCGCCGACATCCATGGCAATATCCAGCGCTCGCGCAGCTCGATCGCCGAAATGAAGATGCGCGGCATGCAGCGCATGCAGGAATACCGCAAGGAAGTCGATACGCAACTTGCCGACGTGCGCCGCGAAGTGCAGGCCGATGCCGACAAGTTCAAGGCGGCGGGCGACGATCTGGCGCGCACGACGATCCGTTCGCCGGCCGAGGGGCAGGTGGTCGGCCTGATGGCGCAGACGGTGGGCGGGGTGATTTCGCCGGGTCAGAAGCTGATGGACATCGTGCCGCAGAACGAGACGCTGGTGCTTGAAGCCAAGGTGCCGCCGCACATGATCGACCGTGTGCAGCCGGGCAAGGCGACCGACGTGCGCTTCTCGTCGTTTGCGCATTCGCCGTCTCTGGTGCTTGAGGGCCGGGTCGATTCGATTGCTTCCGATCTGATCACCGAGCCGCAGACCAATCTTTCATATTATCTGGCGCGTATTTCGATCACGCCAACGGGAATGAAGGAACTGGGCAATCGCCAGATGCAGGCCGGCATGCCGGCGGAAGTGATCATCAGGACCGGCGAGCGCACGATGCTCACCTATCTGCTGCATCCGCTGCTCAAGCGCATGGCCGCATCGATGAAGGAGGAGTAAGCCGTGATCGCCAGAAAACCTGTTTTTTTGCCTGCTTTTTTGCCTGTTTCCCTCGGGCTGGCTCTTGCCTTCGCCGCTGTACCGGCCAGTGCGCTCGACCTCGTACAAAGCTACCGCCTGGCGCTGCAGCAGGATGCGCATTATCTGGCGTCGCGTGCCGAAGCCGATGCCGGTCGTGAAGCCGTGCCGCAGGCGCGTGCCCAGCTGTTGCCGAATATCTCCGGCAATCTGGCGCGCGGCAAGAACTACACCGATCAGGAGGGCAAGAATTCGTTCGGGCAGACGGTGACCAGCAGCTACGAATACCTGAGCAGCAATTATGTCGTTAGCCTGCGCCAGCCGCTTTACCGCAAGTACAACTTTGCCCTGTACGAGCAGGCGCAAGCCCAGGTCGAAGGGGCCGAGGCGACGCTCGACAAAAGCCTGCAGGAGATGCTGGTGCGGCTGTCCAGCGCTTATTTCGAGGCGCTGATGGCGCAGGACCAGCATGCGCTGGTGCTGGCGCAGAAGGAGGCATATGCCGGGCAACTGGCCGCTGCCAAGCGCCTGTTTGCCGCAGGGCAGGGGACGCGCACCGACATCGACGATGCGCAGGCGCGCTACGACATGACGCTGGCGCAGGAACTGGAGGCCAGTCAGAACCTCGGCTATACGCGACGCCAGTTGCAAACCATCGTCAATCAGCCGGTTGACGATCTGGCCCTGCTCGACCCCGCACGCATGCAGTTGCAGGCTCCCTTGCCGGCCAGCGCGGAAGAATGGATTACCCGTGGCGAAGAGGTCAACCCCGAGTTGCGCGCGATGCGCGCCAACATCGAGGCGGCACGACAGGAGCTGGAGAAGGCGCGGGCCGGGCATTTTCCGACCGTCGATCTGGTCGCGCAGCGCAGCAAGAGCGCCAGCGAAAACAACATTACGGTCAATTCCCAGTATCTGACCTCGCAAGTCGGCCTGCAGGTCACGATTCCGCTCTTTGCCGGCGGCTATGCGTCATCGCAGGTGCGGCAGGCAACGGCCAATATCGAGAAGTTCGAGCAGCAGTACGAAGCGCGGCGCCGCGAAGTCGCCCTGCAAATCCGCAAGGAGTTCCAGAGCGTTGCCGAAGGCGTGCTGAAGGTGCGTGCGCAGGAGCAGGCCGAGCGTTCTGCCGATCAGGCGGTTTTCTCGAACCAGAAGGGATTTCAGGCCGGTACGCGCAGCCAGATCGACATCCTCAATGCGCAGCAGCAGCGCATGAACGTGAAACGCGATCTGGCCCAGGTGCGCTACCAGTACATCCTGGCGCGCCTGCGTTTGCAGAGTCTGGTCAGTTCGCTGAACGAACAGGAGATCGAGGCCGTCAATGCCTGGCTGACGGTGCGCCCGGTCGGATCGGCTGGCTGAAATCGGGGGCGCAGGATAAATTTCCGGCAAGTACGCTATGAATATTCTCTTCATCCATCAGAATTTCCCTGGGCAATTCAAATTCCTGGCGCCGGCCCTGGTGCGGCAAGGCCATACGGTCGTCGCGATGACCATGCAGAAGACCGCTGCCCGGGAATGGCAGGGCGTGCGGCTGGTGCCCTACGCCGCCGCGCGTGGCACCACGCCCGATGTCCATCCCTGGGCCAGCGATTTCGAGACCAAGACCATCCGCGGCGAAGCCTGTTTCCGGGCAGCGCTCACGATGCGGGCGGAAGGCTGCACGCCCGATATCATCATCGCTCACCCCGGTTGGGGCGAAAGCCTGTTTCTGAAAGAAGTCTGGCCTGACGCGAAACTGGGTATCTACTGCGAGTTCTTTTACCACCCGCAAGGCGCCGATGTCGGCTTCGATCCGGAGTTTCCGGTCAAGGACGAGGGGGACGCGTGCCGCCTGCGCTTGAAAAACCTGAACAATCTTCTGCACTTCGAGGTGGCCGATGCCGGTATCTCACCGACACACTGGCAGGCGAGCACTTTCCCCGAGCCGTTCCGAAGCGATATCACGGTGGTGCACGACGGTATCGACACCGAGGCCATCGCGCCCAACCCGGCGGTTAGCCTCACGCTGAACAGCAGCCTGGTGCTGACCCGGCAGGATGAGGTGATCACCTTCGTCAACCGCAACCTGGAGCCTTACCGGGGTTATCACAGCTTCATGCGGGCGTTGCCGGAAATTCTGCGGCGCCGGCCGCAGGCTCGCGTGCTCATCGTTGGCGGGGATGACGTCAGCTACGGTGCCCGGCCGGAAGCCGGCCAGAAATGGAAAGAACTCTTCGCCGCCGAGGTTCGCCCGCAGATCAGCGATGCCGACTGGGGACGGGTACACTTTCTGGGTCATATCCCCTACGAGCATTTCATCCCGCTGCTGCAACTCTCCAGGGTGCATGTGTACCTGACCTACCCCTTCGTGCTCTCCTGGAGCCTGCTCGAAGCAATGAGTGTCGGCTGCGCCATTGTGGCCAGCGATACCCAGCCGCTGCACGAAGCGATCAAGCACGACGAAACCGGAAGGCTGGTAAATTTCTTCGATGTTGCCGGGTTGGCCGATGAAGTGTGCGCTCTGCTCGATGACCCGGCAGCGCTTGTCCGATTGGGCGAGCAGGCCCGGGCATTTGCCCAGGCAAACTATGATCTGAAGCGGGTTTGCCTGCCGCAACAGCTTGCCTGGGTCAGCCAGTTAATGGATTGCCGCAGAAAAACTCAGGCTTGACTCACTAAGGTGCCGAGAGCAGCTGCCCGGTATCGTGTTCAAAAATCGTCATTGAGAATGGTGCGCACCGCCGTGAGCTTGACGATGCCTTCACCAAAGCTTCCGCCGACCGGGTTGGTCACGTCGAGGTAAAACATTTCGTCGGGCTCCGGCGTCGTGTCGCCAATGATTTCTACCGGAATGACCGCCTGGATCTCGTCGGGATAAAGCACCAGTGTGCCGCTTGCCGCAAGGTAATCCTCGCCAGCCCTGGCCGTGCCGTCACGAGTACCGTAATCAACGCTCAGCTGCTGCTCCGGGGCGCTGCGCACACCGGTAAATTGCACCAAAAAGTAGGCGTGGTGGGTGCCGCTGTTGCTCTCGCTGACCACTTTTTCTACCTCTCCCGCGCTGCTCGGGGCATTCGGATATTGCGCCCGCAGGCTTTGGTCGATCCACTGCTGGTAGTGGCTGACCCGCTGCCAGAAGCCAATCTCGCCAAAGCTGCTATTGCTTGTGCTGTCGATATCGGGGTGGCTGCTGTTTCGACTGAGTTGGGCGATATAGCTGGCAACGCCGGCAATTTGACCGTCGATGAAGGCGGGACCGCCGCTGTCGCCGGGGGCGATCAGGCCTTCATCCTGGCCGAGCCCGCTGCCGGAAAGACTCATCAGCTGCCCCAGCGCATCGTGGCTGGGGGTACCATCGTCAAAATCGGCGATCAGCTGTGTGCCTGCCGCTGGCGACCACGCCATGCCGGAGTCCAGTGTGCTTTTGAGCGTTGCGGCATCGCTGTCGAACTGGTTGTCGGCCTTCAGGCGCAATGGACTGCCCGTGTAGGACGACAGCGTGCCGCTGTCGCCCGAGCCCACCGATCCATAACCGGCCATCGTCAATGTCTGGCCGATTTCGTCACTGCCGCGATAGAGGGTGTAACGGTTCGCTGATGTGGGTGCAGCGCTTGAAAGCCATACCAGGGCCAGATCGTTGTTGCTGTTGCTCGCATCGTAGGTCGACAGCATGGTGATGCGGCTCGAGGTCAGTGTCTGGTTGCCCGACGTCGTTTCAAAATGAACGCTGGCGCTTTCGCTGGCAGTGCCGTGAAACAAATGGGCCGCTGTCAAGACCGCCCGTCCATCGTAAAGAAGCGCGCCGGTGCCGTAATAACCGCCGATCGATACGCGAACGACGCCGCCGTATCCGTCGATGCTGTAGGCACGGTTTCTGGAGTCGGCGTAAGAGGTGACGGTGGTGACCATGACGGTAAGAGCGATGGCAATCCGTTGCTTGGTGACGAACCAGCGAGAGCAAAAAGCCCACTCCGGAAAGTGGGCTTTTTTCTTGAATCTTTGGCTCCTCGACCTGGGCTCGAACCAGGGACCTACGGATTAACAGTCCGGCGCTCTACCAACTGAGCTATCGAGGAACTGAGGGCGCAGATTGTAGGCAATTTTGGCCGCTTCGGGTGCACCGGCGCACAATTTTTTTGCCCGCCGGCACCGTTTTCTCTGCTGGCAAAAAAACGGGCGCCGCAAGGGCGCCCGAAGAAGGAGATTGCTGCAAAGAAGTTTTATCCAGTACCACCAACCCTGAGGCTGGTATTAATGGTGGTAGGCCGACTCGCCGTGCGAGGTGATGTCGAGACCTTCGCGCTCTTCTTCTTCCGGTACGCGCAGGCCGATGAACAGGTCGACCAGCTTGAAGGCGACGAAGGAGACGACCGCCGACCAGACGATCACGGTGCCGACGCCCCACAGCTGGCTGATCACCTGCGCGGTCATGTCGTAGTCGCCGACCTTGTTGGTGACGTAGTCCATGACGCCGGTACCGCCGAGCGACGGCGCGGTAAACACGCCGGTCAGGATGGCGCCGAGGATGCCGCCGACGCCATGCACGCCGAACACGTCGAGCGAGTCGTCGGCGCCGAGCAGGCGCTTCAGGCCATTAACGCCCCACAGGCAGACGACGCCGGCGAGCAGGCCGATCACGATGCCGCCCATGATGCCGACGAAGCCGGCGGCCGGGGTGATCGCGACGAGGCCGGCGACGGCACCCGAGGCGGCGCCGAGCATCGACGGCTTGCCCTTCAGCAGCCACTCGGCCGTCATCCAGGACAGTGCGGCGCAAGCCGTCGCCACCCAGGTATTGACCATGGCCAGTGCGGCGCCGCCGGAGGCTTCGAGCGCCGAGCCGGCGTTGAAGCCGAACCAGCCGAACCACAGCAGCGAGGCACCGATCATCGTGAAGGTCAGGCTGTGCGGCGCCATCGATTCGCGGCCGTAACCGACGCGCTTGCCGATCATGTAGGCACCGACCAGACCGGCAACGGCAGCGTTGATATGCACCACCGTGCCGCCAGCGAAGTCGAGCGCGCCCTTCTGGAACAGGAAGCCGGCCGTCTTGCCGGCCGCTTCGCCGGTTGCTGCGTCAAGATAGGCATCCGGACCCGCCCAGTACCAGACCATGTGCGCCATCGGCAGGTAGGAGAAGGTGAACCAGATGACCATGAAGACGAGCACTGCGGCGAATTTGGCCCGCTCGGCAAAGGCGCCGACGATCAGGGCGCAGGTGATGGCCGCGAAGGCGCCCTGGAAGATGACGTAGGCCAGCTCGGAGATGACGACTCCCTTCGAGAAGGTCGCCGCGACCGAGTCGACCGTGACGCCTTTCAGGAAAAGCTTGTCGAGCGTGCCGAAGAAGGCGCTGCCTTCGGTAAAGGCCAGCGAATAGCCGTAGACGACCCACAGCACGCTGATCAGCGAGAAGGCGACGAAGACCTGCATCAGCACCGAGAGCATGTTCTTGGCGCGGACGAGGCCGCCGTAGAACAGCGCGAGGCCGGGGATCGACATGAGGATGACGAGCGCGGCGCTGATCATCACCCACGCGTTGTCGCCCTTGTTCGCGACTGGCGCCGGGGCGGCCAGCGGTGCTGCGGCGACCGCGGCCGCGGCCGGGGCAGCAGCGCTGGCGCTGACGACCGGGGTGGCCGCGGGTTTGTCTTCAGCCCAGGCCGGCGCGCCGAGCGTTACGGCGCCGAGGAGTGCGAGCATTGCAAAAAGGCGTCTCATGATGTGCTCCTAGAGGGCTTCTTCACCGGTTTCGCCGGTGCGGATGCGGATGACCTGTTCAACGTCGAAGACAAAAATCTTGCCGTCGCCGATCTTGCCGGTGCTGGCCGATTTTTCGATTGCTTCGATCACCTGATCGACGAGTTCATCCCGGATCGCGGCTTCGATCTTCACCTTGGGCAGGAAGTCGACCACATACTCGGCGCCGCGATACAGCTCGGTGTGCCCCTTTTGCCGGCCGAAACCCTTGACCTCGGTGACGGTGATGCCCTGTACGCCGATGGCGGACAGCGCCTCGCGCACTT
Source organism: Rhodocyclaceae bacterium (assembly GCA_049295655.1). Lineage (GTDB taxonomy): Bacteria > Pseudomonadota > Gammaproteobacteria > Burkholderiales > Rhodocyclaceae > CAJBIL01. The sequence goes on along the minus strand of JBAQRB010000059.1, from coordinate 5,534 downwards.
CGTCAAGCTTGAAGGGCTTGATGATGGCGGTTACAAGTTTCATCTTCGTTCCTTTTCGTTTGAGAATTCACCGGGGCTGGTTCGGCTGGAACCCTGCCCCGATTGGATGCGACGTTTAGAAGGCCTTGTTGAAGGTCAGCACGGTCTGACCCTGGCTGGCGTTGCGGAAGTTCGTGGTGTTGCCGGACGAACCCCAGCAGTAGGCGTTGCTGCCGCCGCTGCCGCCGTTACAGGTGCCCTTCGAGCTGGTGTCGGAGTAGGCCAGGCCGACGACGCCGAAGCCGAGGTCCTTGGTCACGCCAAGCTTCCAGTCGTTATAGGAAGCGTCGGTATCGCCGACCTTCTGGTAGCCGCTGACCTTCTGCGTACCGACGTGGCCGTTGATCCCCCAGCCTTCGCCCAGGTCATAGGCCGCGTTCAGTTCGAAGTAGTCGCTGCCGCGGGTATTGCGGTTGATGTCGCTACCTGCTGCGCCGCCGTACCAGCCGATGAAATGGCTTGAAATTGCGTGCGAATATTTGGCGGTCAGCCATTTCCAGCCAATCGCGCCATAGACCTCGGTGGTATCGGCCTTGGCCGACAGGTTGGCCGGGACGCTCTTGCTGCCCGGATAGTTGTAGGTGATCACGCCGATGTCGTAGTTCCAGTCGCCGCCGGCGAAGGTGTTCTTGTAGCCGCCGTAGACATCGATCTCGGTCGGTGCGCTGAGGTTCTGGGCGTCGCCCACCCAGCTGATGCTCGATCCCCAGATGCCGACGTACAGGCCGCTGGCGTGCGCGTAATCGACTCCGCCCTGGATGGCCGGCTTGCCGTGCGTCTGGCTGATGCCGCGGAACAGATAGTCGCTCACGATACCGACGTTGCCGGTAAAGGTGTGCGGGCTGGCCGGAGCGGCGGTCTGGGCCAGGGCCGGAGCCGCGAAGGCGGCAAACAGAAGGCTGGCGATAACAGTCTTTTTCATCAGGAACTCCTCAGGGGGTAATAAAAAAGCAAGAAACTGGGCACCCAAGGCTTAGCACTTGCCGTGCCAGTTGCATTTGTCGATAAAAATCAACGAATTGCCGGTGTGGTGTGGTACGCCGCCCGAGGAGATGCACATTCATGGCGCATCGCGAACGCATGACGCACTTGAGTGGTGCGTGCAGTCGGTGTCAAACGATGAATGTCCCCCCATACCGGGGCATGGAGGCAATGCTAGACTTGCCGACTTCAGCAAGCCATCAGGAAAGCCCCACTATGCTCGACCCGAAAATTTTTGAAGACATCACGGCCCGCCTGAGCGCCGTGCTTGCCGCCAGCCCGGCCGCCGATATCGAAAAGAATGCGCGCGCCCTGCTGGCCAGCTTTTTCGACAAGCTCGATCTGGTCAGCCGCGAGGAATTCGATATCCAGGCGCAGGTGTTGCTGCGCACGCGGGAAAAGATCAAGGCGCTCGAAGCCCGCCTCGACGCATTGGAAAACCCTGCCGGGAAGTAGCCTGTTCGAGGCGGTTCGAGCCGCTTACGGTTTCGGTTTGGCGAGCATCGCCTTCATCGCCGCGAAGCGGTCGGCGTTGGCCACCTTGTCTGGCGCCGTTTCGGCCTTGCCGCCCGAGAAGCGCAGGTCTTCCCGGCCCATCTCGGTGATGAAGCGCGAGGCTTCGCAGGGAACCAGTTCGCGGCCCTGCTTGCGCTTCTCGCAGTAGGAGAGGTGCAGCGAGCGCTGCGCGCGCGTGATGCCGACGTACATCAGGCGGCGCTCTTCCTCGATCTTGTCGGGCCCCTGCGATTCGCGGTGCGGCAGGACGCCTTCCTCGATGCCGATCAGGAAGACGTGCTTGAACTCGAGCCCCTTGGCCGCGTGCAGCGTCGATAGCTGCACCTCGTCGACGTCGTTGTCCTGCTTGTCGAGCATGTTGATCAGCGCGATGGTCTGCGTCAGGTCGATCAGCGTCTTGTCGCCGTCCTCGCCCTTCTTGCCGAGCCAGGCGGCGAACTCGCTGACGTTGCCCCAGCGGGTTTGTGCCGCGCGCGGCTCCTCGTGGTCGTAGAGCCAGGCCTCGTAGCCGATCGCCGTGAGCAGGTCGGTCATCACCTGCGCCGCCGGCTCGCGCGTCGCACGGTACTCCATGCGGTTGATGAATTCGCAGAACTCGAGCAGCGGCGCGAGCTGGCGTGCCTGCACGCGGTGCGCGAAGCCTTCCTCGAAGGCGGCGGCGAACAGGGAAATATGGCGCTCGCCGGCGTAGGTGCCGAGCGCTTCGAGCGTGCTGCCGCCGACGCCGCGCTTCGGTGTCGTCACGGCGCGGATGAACGCCGGGTCGTCGTCGCTGTTCACGAACAGGCGCAGGTAGGCGGTGATGTCCTTGATTTCGGCCTTGTCGAAGAACGACTGGCCACCGGAGAGGCGGTAGGGGACGCGCTGGTCGCGCAGGAACTGTTCGAGAGCGCGCGCCTGGAAGTTGCCGCGATAGAGCACGGCGTAGTCGGCAAACGCGCCGCGATGCTCGAACTTGTGCGCCTGCAGCTTCATCACCACCGACTCGGCCTCGCGTTCGTTGTCCTGGCAGATGGTGACGGTGATCGGGTCGCCGTGTCCGAGGTCGGACCACAGCTTCTTGTCGAACAGCTTCTCGTTGTGCGAAATCAGCGCATTGGCTGCCTTCAGAATGCGCACCGTCGAACGGTAGTTCTGTTCGAGCATGATCACCTTGAGGTTCGGGTAATCGCGCGGCAGGCCGCGCAGGTTCTCGACGTCGGCGCCGCGCCAGCCGTAGATCGCCTGGTCGTCGTCGCCGACCGCCGTGAACGCGGCACGCGGCCCGGCGAGCAGGCGCAGCAGCTTGTACTGGCAGGCGTTGGTGTCCTGGTATTCATCGACGAGTAGGTAGCGCAGGCGGTTCTGCCACTTGTTGAGTACTTCCGGGTGGTTCTCGAAGAGCTCGACCGGCAGCAGGATCAGGTCGTCGAAATCGACCGCCTGATAGGCTTTCAGCGTCGCCGAGTAGCTCGCGTAGGCGCGCGCGGCGAGCGCCTCGGTGTCGTCCTCGGCATTCTTGAGCGCCAGATCGGGCGAAACCAGCGCGTTCTTCCAGTTGGAAATCACGCTCTGCAGCTTGCGGATCGTCGCCTTGTCGACGCTGCCGGCGAGCTCAGAGACGATGCCGAAGCAGTCGGTCGAATCGAAGATCGAGAACTTCGGCTTGTAGCCGAGCGCCTTCGCCTCCTCGCGCAGGATGCGCACGCCGAGCGAGTGGAAGGTCGAGATCGTCAGTCCCTTCGCCGAGCGCCCGGCGAGCACCTTGTCGACGCGCTCCTGCATCTCCTTCGCCGCCTTGTTGGTGAAGGTGATCGCCGCGATGTTGCGCGGCTCGAAGCCGCATTCCTCGATCAGGTAGGCGATCTTCTGCGTGATCACGCGCGTCTTGCCCGAACCGGCGCCGGCGAGCACCAGCAGCGGGCCGTCGAGATAGCGGATGGCTTCGCGTTGCGGGGGATTGAGCGTGCTCAAGGCGGCGGACATCGGCGGAAAAGCTCGGTGAGTGATTGCTGTGGCGGCTGACAGCGGGGGGCGCGATTTTAACACGCGCCCCCGCCCCGCCAGGTTCGCCGGAAATGCGGTGCTTGCGGCCGCGCCGGGCTATTTCCCGATCGTGCCGAAGACCGTCTTGAGCAGCGACGAGCCGGCTGCGAGCGGGTTCTGACGGATCGCCTTTTCCTTCTCGGTGATCATCAGGTAAAGGCCGTCGAGTGCCTTGTGCGTGACGTAGCTGTCGAGATTGGCGTCCTTCTCGTCGAGCAGCCCGAATTTGCTGGCCTTGCCGGCGTACTGGTTGTATTTGTCGGCGAGTTGCACTTTGGCGGTGGCCTTCTTGACCACCGGCAGGAATTTCTCGCCGATCGGCCCCGCCGTGTTGCGCCGGAAATACTCGGTCGCCGCACCGTCACCGCCGGTCAGGATCGCCTTGGCGTCGGTGACGCTCATGTTCCTGACGGCGTTGACCAGGATCGGCTTGGCCTCGACGACGGCCAGCTCGGCGGCGCGGTTCATCGTCTCGATCAGCTCGTCGGCCTGCTTGCCCATGCCGAACTTGCGCAGCATGCCTTCGGCCTGCTGCAGCCCTTCGGGCAAGGGAATCCTGACGCGCGAATCGCCCATGAAGCCGTTCGCCTTGCCGAGTTGGCCGACGGCGCTTTCCGCCCCCTTGACCAGCGCTTCCTTGATGCCCGACGAAGCGTCCTGGTTCGACAGATCGGCCATCCCGACCGCCAGCGCCTGCGCGCTGATCAGAAGAGCGCATACAATGCCGGCAATATGGCGCATAACAAACCTCTTTTCGGATTGGCGAATCGGATGAATCGGGCACCCCAGCTTAGTCTGTGCCTTGCCCTTCCCGCAAGTGCAGGACGCCGATGAGCCGGCCGGTCAGGCACTTCCTTCCGGGCTGGCTGAGCCGGCTGCTGCAGGCGAGCGCCGCGCATCGCTACTACCCGCTGGTCGTCGGCCTGATCGCCTTCGTCAGCGTGGCGACCTTCAGCTTTCCCTTTGCCGCCGTGCTGATCCCCGCCGTCCTGCTCGCGCCGGCGCGCTGGCGCTGGATCGGGCTGCTCTCCGGCATCGCCAGCGGCTTCGGCGCCGGCGTTCTGGTCGAGGTTTTCCAGTACCTCGGGCTCGACCTGATCGCCGCGCGCTACCCCGATCTGGTCCGGCACGAGGCCTGGCTGACCATTCGCGACTGGCTGCAGCATTACGGACTGTTCGCCATGCTGGTGATCGCCGCGTCGCCGATGCCGCAAACGCCGGCCGTGCTTTTCCTCGCGCTCGCCGGCACGCCCGTGCTCGGCGTCATGTTCGCGGTCGGCGCCGGAAAGACGGCCAAATACCTGTTCCTGGCCTGGGCGACGGCGCGCTATCCGGCGCGCTACGCGCGTTTTCGCTGAAAGACTGCAGTTTCCTTTGATCACTTCAGCGTCGATGGCATGCTGATCGACGTGGGTCTCGATCAAGCACTTCGTGCCGCATAAAGCTTCAGGGCGCCCACCTGAGGGCGGGCGCAATCCCACCGCTGGATCGGTATCTTGGTGCGAATGATTGCGTATTTCGATGAGGAGAAAGCGGCTCTGTTCTATCTTCTGTGATTGCAGCTCTTTATCCTGGACGTTAACAGGCTTTCAGGAGCACCGGGTGAAGACGGCCAGCAATTTTCCTTTTCGTACCCTGCCGAATTTCAGACCCTGAATATCTCAACCGTCCCGCGCAGCCTGCCGGCAACGGTTTGCAGCGCTGCCGCCGAGTGTGCCGTGGCTTGGGCGTCGGCGTTGTTGCGCTCGCTCATTCGGGCGATTTGCTCGAGTCCTTGCGCAACGCCGGTGGTGGCAATGCTTTGTTCGCGGATCGCCGACGAAATGTCCGACACCGCTGCGGAGACTTTCACCGCATTGCCATGAATGCGCTTGATCGCCTCGTTCGCCTCGGCCGCCAGGTCGACGCCGCTCGCCACCTGCGCGACGCCGAGGTTCATATTGTCGACGGCGGTCTGCGTCCCGAGCTGGATG
>JBAQRB010000058.1:0-29685 GCA_049295655.1 Rhodocyclaceae bacterium | reverse complement strand
CACCTGCATGCTGCGGATCGCGTGCGCCGCGTCGGCTAGCGTCGCCAGGCGCAGCGTGCGGTAGGCGTGCGGCAGCGCGCTCTGATCGATGATCTCGACGGCGCGCTGCTGCGCCAGCGGCCAGATCGTTCGGGTGGGGATGTGGTTGACGTTCATCGCCGGCATTTTAGCAGCCGGCGGGCTGGTTCCGCCCTGCCGGTCAGTTGTCGACCTGCAGGGCGCGTTGTTCAGCCTGCAGGCGGCCCATGAAGCGCTGAACCAGCGTTTCGTTGGCTAGGGATAGTTTGACGAACTGGCAGCCCATGTGCCAGATCGGTTTTCCGGTGCGGCTTTCGAGTTCGCTGATGTAGCGAACTTCCAGCGCCACGGTGAGCGTACCGGCGTCGCGCAGGTCGACCAGGCAGTTTTCGAGGATCGCCAGCTTCTCGAATACCAGCTTCTCGGTCGATCGGACGCCGATGCCGCCAATCGAGATGTCGTGCAGCGGCAGCGCTTTTTCTTCCGGCGTATCCTTGCGGATGTGGCAGACGAAGGGTTTGGCGCTCGGCAATTGCAGGCGGAAAACATCGCGTCTTTGCAGGCGCAGCAAACTGGTCGGGACGGGAACGACGAAGACCTCTTCGCCGCGCAGCTTCTTGATCTGCGCCTGCGGCGCGGTGAACTGGATGCGAACGCCCTTGACCACGCTGCTGAACGTGCAGCGTTCGGCTCGCAGATAGGCGCGGTTAACGTCGTCACTGCCGCCAATGTCGAAGTAAAGCGACGTGTCATCGGCCGAAACTTCGATCATGACGGTCAGGAAACTCTGTCGGCCGCCATCGAAGGTCACCAGTGTCCGTTCGCCCTGCTTGATCAGTCCGCGCAACTGGAAAACGATCTCCCGCCGGCTGGTCATTGTGCAGCGTTCGATTTCGTCGTCGGTAAAAGTATCGGTCATATTTTTCTTGGAGCGACTGCGAACACGATTGTTCCATTAAGCGCGCATTCTAAAAGGGATGCGCCGTGGCGTCAGTTGATTTTTTTTGGTGCGGGCAGGATCAGAAGAGCAAGTGTCCATCCGGAATCCTTCTTTGCTGCGCAGGCCGGGAGCCGGTCAATCGTTGGCGTAGGGGTTGGTCAGCGCGTCGATCGTTTGCCTGAAAACTTCGCGAACCTGCGCCTCGTCGACTTCCATCAGGATGGCATCTTCCAGCGCATCCTGCGCGATCTGGCGCAGTTCTTCGATATTTTCGGCGAGCACCTTGATCTTTTCCGTGCAGGCGACGATGCTGCCGTCCGGCCGTCGCCAGACGATGGGTGGGGACTTGCTCACGGTGTTTTTCCTGGTGGTGGCGGTTTGCCGGCAGCCGTTCCGGCCCTTGTCGCTGCCGGCGCCGCGCCAAGGCGCTCGATCATCGCCCGGACGGCCCGGATTTGCACGCCAGCGCGGGTGAGGTAGTCGTTCCCCGTATAGCCCCACCAGTCCCAGCAGCCTTTCGGATTGTAGCGCCAGGTCCACGATCCGAACGCCAGGCCGCTGCGCGGCACGATTTGCGGGTAGAGCACGATCAGGCGGTTGCTGTCGGCCCAGGCATTGTAGCCGGCATTTTTGACAAAGCGCTGACCGAGCTCGGCGGCGCTCTGCCGGCAGCCGTGGAAAACGACATGCACCCGGCAGCCACCGTTCCGGCAGGTTTGCGGCAGCCAGGCGTAACCTTCGTCGGCGAGGCTCGCGTCGATCGCCTTGCCGGCAACAAAGGGGCGCTGGTCGAAGGCGACGATTTCGCCGACTGGCGCTTGAGCCGGCGCATTCAACTCGCCGAGCAGGTGCCCGAGCAACTCGCCGGCCGCGTCGAGCTCGCCGCAGCGGTTGATGAACGGCGCTTCCGACGTGGCGCAGGCATTGGCTTGCGGGTCGGCAATCGAAATCATCGCATGCCCGGCATCGGCCGGCTTGACGTAGCGGATGGCGTCGGCCGGCAGCCATTCGCCGTAGAACGCGGCCAAGGCATCCATCACGGGCGTTTCCACGGTGCGGTCCTGCCCGCCGGAGAGCAGCCAGACGCGGTCGTCGCGCAGATGCGCGGCCGGGTCGATTTGTCCGGCGCGGGCCAGGGCCTCGATGCGCTGGCTGATTTGTGCGGGCGGCGGCAGCGGCGAGCGGGGTGCGTGCGTCGAGGGCGACAGGCAGCGCTCCAGCGCATGCCGCAGCGATCCTTCGGCGCAGTCGTAGGGCCCGGCGGCCAGCACCCCGGCACCGCGCACCAGCCGGGAATGCGCGACCTGGAACTGGACGGCCATATGGCCTCCGGATGAAATGCCGGATACGGTCAGCCCTTGCAGGTCGGCGCCGAGCGCCGGCAAGGGCGCTGCCGCGTACCCCGGCACGCTGCCGGACGCCAGCAACAGCGCGGCGGCGAAGTTCGGCAAGGGGCGGTGGGCGGTCATGGCGGTCGTTGAAAGTTCGAGCGGCGATCTTACCATCCGATTCCGGTGTCTGCCGTGCCAGGGTGTAGCTCTTTGAAAAGGGGAGGGCTATAGTGCCAATTGCCGTCGTGGCGCCGATGCGATGGATCGGTGTCCGGTCAGCGACACCCGGGAAAAGGCCATGGCACAGCCCAAAAAAAAGGAATCGAAATGAGTCTTCAGCCGCTTGTTCGTAGCGCCCAGTCTTGTGCAACAGACGCACGCCAGGCGGTGCGGGAGTTCCACGCCGGGGTCGAGCAGCCCGAAATGGCCTTGGTCGTTTTCTTCTGCTCCAGCCAGTACGACCTCGACGCACTGGCCGACGAGATGAACCGCCTGTTTGCCGGAGTCCAGGTCGTCGGGTGCACCACGGCGGGGGAGATCGGCCCCGGCGGTTACTGCGACTTCAGCCTCGCCGGCGCGAGCTTTCCCGCCGGCGGTTTCACCGCAGTCGCCGGCCTTTTCGAGCGCCTGCAGCAGTTCGATATCAGCCGGGGGCAGGCTTTTGCCAACACCCTGTTGCAGCAACTGGAGGCACAGGCGCCGGAGAGCAGCGCGAAGGACAGCTTCGCTTTCCTGTTGATCGACGGCTTGTCGGTGCGCGAGGAGCCCGTGGTGCGCACTTTCCAGAATGTGCTGGGCAAGATACCGCTGGTCGGCGGGTCGGCCGGCGACGATCTGAAATTCGTCCGTACCTGGGTGTTTCACGACGGCGCTTTCCACACCGATAGCGCGGTACTGATGCTGGCCAGTACGCCGATTCCGTTCAAGACTTTCAAGACCCAGCATTTCACCAGCGACGCCGAACGGCTGGTCGTCACCGAGGCCGATCCGGCGCTGCGCATCGTCAAGGAAATCAACGGTCTGCCGGCCACCGAGGAGTACGCCCGGGTTGTCGGCTCGCACATCAACGACCTCGGTTCGCTGCGTTTTGCCACCTCGCCGGTAGTCGTCGTGATCGACGGAACTGACTATGTGCGTTCGATCCAGAAAGCCAACGCCGACGGCAGCCTGACCTTCTTCTGCGCGATCGACGAAGGACTGGTGCTGCGCGTCGCGCACGGCGAAGACCTGATCGACAACCTGAACCGGACCTTCGACACGCTGCGCGCCGAAATCGGCGCGCCGCAGGCGGTGCTGGCCTGCGATTGCATCCTGCGCAACCTGGAGATCGCGCAGTGCGGCCTGAAAGAGGCCGTCGGCGACATCTTCCGGCGCAATAGCGCCGTCGGCTTCAGCACCTACGGCGAGCAGTACGGCGGTGTGCATGTTAACCAGACGCTGACCGGAATCGCCTTTGGCGCACCGCAAAGTGATGACTGACGCCCAGCCAGCGGAGCCGACGCCGGGCGAACTTGCGCTGCAGGGCGAAATCGCCCGCCTCAACAAGATGGTCACGGCGCTGATGAATCGCGCCGAACGCAGCACGAGCGCGCAGGGCACCGACTTCGGCATGTTCCAGACCGCCGTGATGCTCGAGGATCAGGTGCGCAACCGCACCGACGCGCTGGACGCCGCAGTACGCGAAAACGAAAAGATCAATCGCGCGCTGCAGCACGCCAAGGTGCAGATGGAAACGGAGATCGAGGAACGCAAGCGTGCGCACGCCGAGCTGGAGCACGAAAAGGACGAGCAGCGGATCCTGATCGGACAGCTCGAGGACGCGCACAGCCAACTCCTGCAGTCGGAAAAGATGGCGTCGATCGGCCAGCTGGCCGCCGGGGTTGCGCACGAAATCAACAACCCGATCGGCTTCGTCAACTCCAACCTCGGGACGCTGAGCAACTACGTTAATCAGCTGCTGCAGCTGATCGACCTCTACGAGACCGGCCGCCCCCTGCTGGCGACCGACCCCGCCCTGCACGGCCGCATCCGCGATGCCCGCGAGTTGGCCGATCTCGATTTCCTGCGCGAGGACATCGGCCAGCTGATCGCCGAGTCGATCGACGGCACCGCCCGGGTGCGCCGCATCGTGCAGGATCTGCGCGACTTCTCCCGGATCGACAGCGCCGAATGGCAGTGGGCGGACCTGCACGCCGGACTGGAAAGCACGCTCAACGTCGTCTGGAACGAAATCAAGTACAAGGCCGACATCGTCCGCGAATTCGGCACGCTGCCGCTCGTCGAATGCCGCCCCTCGCAGCTCAATCAGGTCTTCATGAACCTCCTGGTCAATGCTGCGCAGGCCATCGCCGAGCGTGGCACGATCACCCTGCGCAGCGGCTGCGCTGACGGCAACGTGTGGATTTCGATCGGCGACACCGGCAAGGGAATCCCGCCGGAACTGCTGAGCCGGATTTTCGACCCTTTCTTCACCACCAAGCCGGTCGGCAAGGGCACCGGGCTGGGCCTCTCGGTCTCGTATGGCATCGTCGACAAGCACGGCGGGCGTATCGAGGTACAAAGCCAGGCGGGGCAAGGCAGCACCTTTACCATCTGCCTGCCGGTGCGGCAGTCCGTCCAGGGGCAGGCGAGCGCCGACGAGGCGACTTCGCCGCCCAACGATCCGACATCTGCAGCCTAGCCATGCGCCAATCGACTGTTGCCATGACCTCGAAACTGCCCACGATCGGCACCACGATCTTTAGCGTGATGTCCAAGCTTGCCGCCAAATGCGGCGCGATCAACCTGTCGCAGGGCTTCCCCGATTTCCAGGCCGACCCGGCGCTCTTCGCGGCGACGCTGCGCGCCATGCAGGAAGGGCGCAACCAGTATCCGCCGATGACCGGCGTTGCCGAACTGCGCACGGCAATTGCCGGCAAGGTCGAGGCGCTGTACGGCGCGCGCTACGACGCCGAGCAGGAAATCACCGTCACGGCCGGCGCGACGCAGGCGATCTTTACGGCGATCGCCGCCTTCGTCCGCGCCGGCGACGAGGTAGTCGTCTTCGAGCCGGTCTACGACAGCTACGTGCCGGCGATCGAGACGGTCGGTGGCCAGGCGGTCTTTGCGCAGCTCAAATTCCCCGACTACCAGCCCGACTGGGACCAGGTGCGTGCGCTGATCACCGAACGCACGCGGATGATCGTCATCAACTCGCCGCACAACCCGACCGGCAGCCTGCTCGACGCGGACGATCTGGCGGCACTCGCCGAGCTGACCCGCGATACCGGCATCGTCGTCCTCTCCGACGAGGTCTATGAGCACATCGTTTTCGACGATGAACGCCATGCGAGCGTCGCGGCGCACCCGGAACTCGCGGCGCGCAGCATCGTCGTCTCGTCGTTCGGCAAGACCTACCACATCACCGGCTGGAAAATCGGCTACGTGCTGGCGCCGCCCGAGCTGATGGCCGAGTTCCGCAAGGTGCATCAGTTCAACGTGTTTACCGTCAATACGCCGTGCCAGGTCGGCATCGCCGACTACATGGGTGACGCTTCGCGCCATCTCGGGCTGGCGGCGTTCTACGCGCAGAAACGCGATTTTTTCCGCAGCCAGCTCGCCGGGTCGCGTTTCGAACTGCTGCCGTGTCGCGGAACCTATTTCCAGCTGGCACGCTACAGCGCCATTTCGGCGCTGCCCGACCGCGAATTCGCGCAGTGGATGACGCGCGAAGTCGGCGTTGCGGTGATCCCGGTCTCGGCGTTCTATCGCGACGGCCACGACGAGCGTGTCGTGCGCTTCTGTTTTGCCAAGCAGGAGACGACGCTGGCCGCTGCCGGCGAGAAGCTGCGGCGGGTCTGAACCCGGCGCCGCACCCGCGCCATCACTGCCCGGCGCTGCGTGCGACCCAGATCAACAGGACGATCGCCAGCACGAGCAGGAAACCGTAGAAGCCCCACGGCTTCTTCCTGTCGGCGTAGGGATCGGTCAGCGAACGCTCGGCGCCGTCGGGCAGGCGGGCGACCTGCGTCAGCGAGCTGCCGAACGGGATGTTGATGCGCGCCCGCGCGTTGACCGCCCAGCCGTTGGCGTCGAGCAGCGGGCCGAGGTTGCGGTTCCTGAGCTTGAACCAGGCCATCGCCATCGACGGGCCGGAAACCATCAGCATCAGCCCGCCGAGCGCCAGCGGCATCTGCCACCAGCGCAGGCCGATGAAGCCGGTGACGATCGCGGCGAGCGCCGTGCCGAGGGCGCCGACGGCCAGGCCGATGGCGGCAAAGATGCCGGCAAACTTGGCGACGTCGAACGGCGCCGGGCCGGCCGCCGGCGTACCGGGCTTGGCCGCCTCGGCCTTCTTCTGCGCGCCGGCCAGGGTGGCGACGGCGTTCTCTTCGACGCTCTTCGCCTTGGCTGCGGCGAATTTCTGCAACTGCTCGCCGATCATCCGGGAAACCTTCTTGTACGGCGACCAGAACGCCTGCCGGATGCTGATCGGGTGGTCGACGATCTTGCTGATCGTCGCATCCCAGTCCTGCCCCTTGCGGTCGTAGAAAACGCCGTTGCGGCCGACCATCAGCTGGTCGGCGTCGCCGGCCGTGAAGGCGGCGGCGATTGTCCGCTTTTCGCCGCCGCGCACGCAGTCGAGGTAGGCCAGATAGACGCCGGCGAGGCTGGCCAGCGCGGCATGCTTGGCCGGGTCGAGGACGGGGACGCAGAGGTCGCAGCTGCGTCCGTCGAGGTAGAGCGTGCCGCACTGGAAAATCGCCTTGTCGCGTCGCGTGTAGAAATCGCGGAACGAGACGAAGTTGTTGGCCAGCGTCGAGAGGTCGCGCACGTAGTGCACGAGGCGCTCGACGGCGGCGATCGCGTTGGCTTCGCCTTCCAGCGCGAGGTCGGCCGCGAGCAGGGCGTTGATGCGGGCCTGCGCGTCGCACTCGAGCGTCGCGCGCAAGTGGGCCGGATCGAGCCGGGCGAGCGGCGTCTCGACGAAAGCCGACTGCCAGTCTGCGAAAGCGGCGAAACGGGCGCAGAGGTCGGCCCATTCGGCGGTGCTCAGCGTTGACTTCTCGCCGAGCAGGGGTTGCACGACCTCGCTGCGCAGCGCCGCGACGGCGGCGGCCCATGCCGGGTTGAGGCCGGTCGCCAGCGGCAGCGGCCGGTCGGCTTCGATGCGGGCGATCGGCAGCGCGGCAACGTTTTCGTTGCCGGCGGCGAGGTTCTTGCCGGCCAGGGCCAGGTAGTCGGCTTCCGAGCCGTTCAGTGCGCTGCCGGCACGCGGGTCGACGGCGACCAGCGCGCCGCGCGTGAAATAATCGTCGATCTTCTCGCGCACGGCGGCGAGCACCTGCCCGGCCGCTTCGCTGCTCGCGCCAGCCGGCAGCAGGCCCGGATCGCGCTCGGGCCGGGTGCGCCATTCGACGAGAGTGGCGGCGTCGCTGAAAAAGCGGTCGCTGCTTTCCTGCGTGATCCCGGCTTCGCCGCTGCGATCCATGCTGCTGCCGAAGCACTCGCCAATCTCGCCGATCAACTGCTGAAGGTCGGCGTCGTCGGTGCTCGCCGCGGTAATGATGCCGTCGCCGTTGAAACGCGTCCGGGCAAAGATGCGCGCGCTGTCGGTCGTCTCGTCGGCGCCGATTGCGTCGGCGTCGGCGCGGCCGAGATTTTTCAGGATTTCGCGCGCCGAGGCGAGCAGTTGCCGGCCTTCCGCGCAGCCCTCGTCGATCGCCGAAAGCGGTAGCGGGTGGGTGCCGCTGGCCAGCAGCTCGGGGTCCTTGAGCAGGCTGCTCGTCCACTGCAATGCGGCGATCAGCTCCGGTGCGCGGATGTGGCCGTCGCCGTCGGCGTCGAGCAGCGCCAGCGTGCGCGCGTCGAATTCAAGCCCGCTCGTCGGGCACGACAGCGCGACCCACAGCTTCTGGTCGAGCTCACCGAGCGCAAGCAGTTCGGCCGCGCTGTCGAGGCGGACCTGATCGAAGCCGCCGGCACGAAAGAATCGCCAGTTGTGTTTTCTTTCGCTCATGGTGGTCGTTTTCCTTGGCTGTGGCCGTTGCCGGAATGTTGTCAGAAGCGTTCTCAGACAGTGCTGCTGAAAGCGCATTTATTTTAAGATGGATCCGTCGTTCTTTTGCGCCCCCCTTGCTCGACGGCGCGATAGCCCGGCGCATTGCCGCTGACTTCGCGCCACAATTCGCCGATCGGGATGCGGTTCCTGATCGTGCGGTCGACCCACTCGGTCGGCTGCGCGCTGCCGGGCTTGAAGCGCACGCCCCAGATCGGTTCGAAGCGGTCGGTGCGCAGCGAGTAGCGGGCGTCGCCGATGACGCTCGGGTCATCCGTGGCGTGTGCCACCCAGCCTGCCGAAAAGTAGCGGAAGCGGGCAAAGTCGCGGCGCACGCCGGCATCGGCCCGATCCGTTGGCGGCAGGTCTTTCTCTTCGAGCAGGGCCACCGTGCTGCCGGGCTTCCAGCGCGCGGCATCGCTGCCGATGGTGCGGACGCGGTCCATGTAGAGCGTGCCGCCCGACTGGTAGCTCGAGCGCCAGAGGAAGGGGTTGCCGACCGACGGGAACATTTCGCCGCGCTCGATGACGTGCCCACGGGTCGCCGCGATGCCTTGCTGGACGGCGAACGCACGCTCCTGCTGCCAGGCGGCGCCGCCGACGTAGGCCAGGCCGAGGGCCAGCGCGATGACTGCCGGCCGGCGCGAACCGTTGCGCACGGCAAGCAGCAGTCCGAGCAGCAGGCACAGGGTGAGCAGCGGGCCGACCGTCGTCACCCAGTGCCACGCGGTGCGCTGCACCGAAAAGGGCCAGAGCAGGTGCGTGCCGTAATTGGTGCAGGCGTCGAGCAGCCCGTGCGTCGCGTAGCCGAGGCCGCCCGCCGCGAAGAGCGGCTTCCAGTCCGGGCGGTAGCGCTTTTGCACGAGCCAGGGCAGGGCGGCGAGCAGTCCGCCGAGCGGGATGCAGGCAAACGAATGGGTGAACTGCCGGTGATACTCGATGGCCAGCAAGGGGTCGGTCGCGCTGCTGATCAGGATGTCGGCGTCGGGCAGCAGGCCGCCCAGTGCGCCGACCATCCACGCCCGGCGTCCGAGACGCGGACCGAGGACGGCGTGGGCGGCTGTCGCGCCGAGCAGAGCGTGGGTCAGAGGATCCATGGGGCTTCGCAGAAAGGGAAATGATCTGCCAATTATCTTCGATTAATGCGGGCCTCGCGCAAGTGGGGCGCGCTCCGGCAAAGCATGGGCCAGTTTGATGCGGGTCAACGAAACTTGACTGTTTTGGTCGGATACTCTGCGTTCCGAGCGATTTGCCGGAATCAATTTGTGAAGGACGAAAAAATGCAGAAGCGACTGGAAGGCAAGATTGCCGTAGTGACGGGAGCGAGCAGCGGGATTGGCCGCGCTATCGTCGAGCATTACGTGGCCGCTGGCGCCACGGTGGTCGCCTTTGCCCGCAACCTTGCGGCGCTCGGCGAACTGGCTGCCGCGCATCCGGGCAAGGTGCTGGTCGTCGGTGGCGACGTGACGTGCGCCGACGATCTGCAGCGTCTGGTCGATGAAACCGTCAAGGCCTATGGCGGCGTCGATATCGTGGTGCCCAATGCCGGCATCGCCCGCGTCGTTTCTTTCGAGGAAAGTACCGCCGAGGCGTGCCATACGCAGTTCTCGGTCAATCTGTTCGGCGCCATCGAGACCGTTCGCCGCTTCCTGCCGCATATCCGCAAGGGCGGATCGGTCCAGTTCATCACCACCTTCCTGACCCAGGTCGGCTTCCCCGGGCTGTCGATCTACAGCGCGAGCAAGGCGGCACTCAAGTCGTTTTCGCAGACGCTGGCCGCCGAGCTGGCGCCCAGGGGCATCCGGGTCAATGCCATTGCGCCGGGGCCGATCGGAACGCCTTTGTGGGGTACGGTCGGCCTGCCGCCCGAAGTGCTCGCTGTCGTCGCGCAGAACATCTCCTCCCGTTTGCTGCCGGGCGGCTTCGGCCAGCCCGAGGACATCGCGCAAATGTCGGTTTTTCTCGCGTCGGATGCGGCCAGGAATATTTACGGGCAGGAAATCGTGATCGACGGCGGTTATACGGTCGGCTGATCCGGATGGCCCGCGTTCCGGGCTGTCAGCAACGAAAAAGCCATCCTGCGGGATGGCTTTTTCGTTGCCGTGCTGCGTAAACCCCGAGGGTCAGACGGTGCTGGCTTTCCTGAGGATGCTGTGCAGCTCATCCTTGAGTGCGAGCTTTTCCTTCTTCAGTGTTTCGATTTCTTCGTGGGTGGCGGGTTCGATCCCGGAGACCCTGTTTTTGACTTTATGGTCCAGTTCGTTGTGCTTTTCGAAAATGTTCAGAAAGTGACGATCCGTCGTTTTGAGTTGGGTAATCAGATCACGGTATTCAGGAAACATGATGATGAAGCTCCACGAGTGGTTGATATTGGGTTCGGCCTGTCGCACCAATTGTACGGGGAAAGGCCATAGAAATAAAAATCGGGCCGCTGCGATTCTTCTCGGCGGCTGCCGGCTTTGCGCCGGATTCATCTGATTGCATTCGGAAAAAGCAAAGCGCAGCCCTGCTTCTGCCGGAAAACCCGACTAGGCCTCCCCGCTTCCTATGACCTTCGCCAGTTGTCTCGCACGGTGCGGGCGTGTAATGTCGGATTGGTTGTGTAATCCGGTTGTTGCTGAACTTCTTCAGCGTCAAGCAGCGCAAGGGAGACGTCGAATGAAGAAGCGTGGTTTTTATCGATTGCCGGAACGTGGCAAGCCTTTGCGCTGCGTGCGGATGACCTTGGTATTGCTGGCCCTGCCAGCCGCCGGCGTCGTGCATGCCGCCGACGACAGCGCGCTTCGCCTGAGTGGTTTTGGAACCCTTGGCTATGTTCGCGACAATCGGCCGGACATGGCGCCGGCGCGCGACATCAGCCAGAGCCCCGGCGACAGTTCCAGGACGGGGCCGGGCTGGCAGGTGGATTCGAGAGTCGGTGTTCAGCTCGAATACACGCTCGGCCCCTTCGTCGATTTCGTCGGGCAGGTAATCCTGCGCGACCAGTTCAAGGCAGACCTCAACAGCGCCACCGATCTGGCTTATGTCGCGCTGAAGCCAGGAGCGGGCGTCGATCTGCGGATCGGCCGCATCAATTACGACGCCTTCCTGATGTCCGACTATCGCAACGTCGGCTACGCCTATCAATGGATCAGGCCGCCGGCGGAGTTCTACGGATGGATTCCGATTTTCTCTCTCGATGGTGTCGATCTGGCCTACACCTTGCGCGACGATGATGTCCGCTGGCGCTTCAAGGCGCAGGCGGGCAACAGCCAGCTCAAGATACCGATCGATAGCGGTTACGACTTCCGTGCCAAAAACATGCTGGGAGCCTCGCTCTCCCGCCAGTCCGGCGTCTGGCGGCTGAAAGCCGCCTACTCGCAGTTTCGCTCCCCCAACGAGGTGCCTGCCTTCTCTGCGCTGCATCAGGGGCTCGATCAGGTGATTGCGGCAAACCTGCCCCGGATCAGCGCCGAGGCCGCCGACCTGCGCAGCAACGTTGCCTTCAAGGATGCCCGGATGACCTACGCCACCCTGGGCGCGGCTTACGACGACGGGGTCTGGGTGGGGCAGGCCGAGGTCGGGCGCACAACGGCGACGGCCGCGGTCATTCCGCACGGCCGCATGGCCTACGCGAGCATCGGCCGCCGGATTGGCCAGTGGACGCCGAGCCTGACCCTGAGTGCATCGCGTCCCGGCAATGACCTGCGATCGGCCGCCAACAACTGGGGGGCCTACAACGGGCTGCTGCGCGATCCGGCGATCCAGACCATCAATACGACCCGCATCGCGCAGGAGACCGTGTCGCTCGGCGTGCGCTGGGATTTTTACAGTAATGCGGCGCTCAAGCTGCAATGGGAGCGGACGCTGGTCAAACCTTCCGGCTACGGTCTGTGGTGGCGTGACATGGTCATCAACGAGCAGACCTCGCGCATCAATCAGCTGTCGGCCAGCATGGATTTCACCTTCTGACCATGCGCTGCCATTCGATCCCGAGGCTGCTCCCCTTCCTGCTCTGGTCCGCCTGGCCGCTGGCGGCCTGCGCCGATACGGTGGTGATCGTCCATCCGAGCAATCCCGTGCACAGCATGACGTCGCGCGAGGTTTCCGACCTCTATCTGGGGCGCAGTCGGGCCTTCGCGACGGGCGCGCAGAGCGAACCCTTGCCGGCCTTGATTTACGAATACCCCGCGGACAGTCCCCTGCGCGAGAAATTCTTTCGTGCGCTGAACAGCATGTCGATCAGCAAGCTCAACGCCTACTGGGCTCGTCTGCGCTTCAGTGGCGAAGTCCTCCCGCCGCTCGCCCTGGCCGACAGTGGCGCCGTTCTTGACGCGGTAAGCCACAACCAGAAGGCGATCGGTTATGTCGATGCCAGCGCGGTGAGGGATGCTTCGGTGAAGATCGTCCTGCGCCTGAAGGAGTGATCCGGATGCCGTATCCCATCTTTGAACGGCTGGAATCCCGCCTGATCGGCACGGTGGGCGTCGCCCTGCTGGTGTTTTCGGTGATCGTCGGCATGCTCACCTACACCTACGAGTACCAGCACGAGTTCAGGCTGGCCGAGTCGCTGCAGCAGCAACTGGTCCGCACCGTGCAGGAGCAGGCTGAGGTCGCCGCGTTTGCGTCCAACGCCGAGATTGCCCGCGGCGTGCTCTCGGGACTGTTCGCCAACCCCGTCATCCTGGCGGCAAGGATCGAGTCGCTGGCGGGGTTCGAAGCCGATCTCGGCTACCGCGAGAAAGTCAGCCTGGGGACGAGCCGGGACTATCCCTTGATTTCCCCGGCCGATCATCTCGAGCAGATCGGCACGCTGACGGTGGTTCAGAATGATTCCTGGGTGCGCGGCAACGCGATCCAGGCAGCGGTGCTTCAGACGGTGCTGATGCTGCTGCAGGTGCTGATCGTCGTCCTCATCGTCGCGGCTGTCCTGCGGCGCATGATGATCCATCCGATCACCCGTCTGGCGAAGGAGATGGCGGCGATCCAGCCGGGCAGCTCGGTCCGCCTGCAAGTCGACGAGCAGCACGCAGCCGATGAAATCGGCCTGTTGTCCAACAGCGCCAATCTGCTGCTGCAGGCCTCGGCGGAAGCCATTGCCGCATTGAAGCAGCAGAACGCGCTGCTCTCCTCGCTGCTCAAGAATCTCCCCGTCGGCGTGGTGATGGTGGAATCGCCCTCGGGAAAACTGCTGATGTCGAATGAGATCGCCGCCAAACTCCTCGGGCGCGGCATTCTGCCGGATGCGGCCCGATCCGGTTTTGCGGAAGTCTTCCCGGCGTACCGGGTCGGCAGCCGGGCCCCCTATCCGGTCGAGGAAATGCCCCTCATCCTGGGCATGAAAGGCGTCGCGTCGCATGTGGACGATATGGGGGTCCAGCGTCCCGATGGCGGCGAAACCATTCTCGAAGTCTTTGGTTCGCCGGTGACCGACGAGGACGGGGATGTCTGGGCCAGCCTGGTCAGTTTCATCGACATCACCGAGCGCAAGGCGATGGAAGAGCAGATTCGCCAGCTGGCGTTCCATGACGTACTGACCCAGCTGCCCAACCGTCGACTGCTCAACGACCGTCTGCGGCAGACCCAGGCTGCCGGCAAGCGCAGTGGATGTTACGGCGCCCTGATGTTCCTCGACCTCGACGACTTCAAGCCGCTGAACGACACTTACGGGCACGAGGTGGGCGACCGCTTGCTGATCGAGGTGGCGGATCGGCTGAAGGCTTGCGTGCGCGACATGGATACCGTGGCGCGCTTCGGCGGCGATGAGTTCGTGGTGGTGATCGGCGATCTGGATGCCGACCGGGCGGAATCCGTGGCACAGGCCGCAGTGATCGCCGAAAAAATCCGTCTCGCCCTCTGCGCGCCCTATCGGCTGATGATCCGGCACAAGGACGAGTCCGCCGTGCGCATCGAGCATCGATGTACGGTGAGTATCGGCGTGGCCCTGTTTTTCAGTGACGACGCCAGCCAGGACGAGATCCTCAAGTGGGCCGATGCGGCAATGTATCAAGCCAAGGACGCCGGGCGCAATTCGATCCGCTTTTACCGCCCCGATGCGTGAGCGTCCGTCACCGGCGCGGGGGTGAGAGCGGGCGGGGCAGTCAGGTCGGGTCGAACACCGCCTGCCAGAGTGCGCGTACCGCGTCGACCAGCGGCGCGACGGTCGCGCGCTCGACGCGGCCCTTGGCGTTGTCGCTCAAACGGATGGCATGCTGCATGCGGCGGTATTCCCGGTACGCATCGCGCACCGGGTTGGCCAGCGCTTCCGGGATCAGCCCGAGCCCGGCGGCGATGCCGAGCAGCGCGATATTGCCGAGGTTGGCGCACAGTTCGGGATGGCGGTGCGCATGACCCAGCACCAGGTACTGCACGATGAACTCGACGTCGATGATGCCGCCCGGGTCCTGCTTGAGGTCGAAGAGCTCCTCGCTTTTCGAGGCGTGGCTGTCGAGCATTTTCTGGCGCATGGCCAGCACGTCTTCCCTGAGTTTGGCCCGGTCGCGTGGCTGGCACAGGATGCTGGTGCGGATCGCCTCGAACTGGGCGCCCACCGCCGGGTCGCCGGCGCAGAAGCGGGCACGCGTCAGCGCCTGATGCTCCCAGACCCAGGCATGGTTGCGCTGGTAGTCGCGGAAGGCTTCGGTCGAGCAGACGAGCATGCCGGCGTCGCCGTTTGGACGCAGGCGCATGTCGGTTTCGAACAGCATGCCGGCCGAGGTCTGGCTCGACATCCAGGTATTTATGCGTTGCGCGAGCCGCGCGTAAAGTTCGCTGGCGCCCGCTTCGGGGTCGTCGTGCAGGTAGACGAGGTCGAGATCGGAGGCGTAGCCGAGTTCCTTGCCGCCCAGCTTGCCGTAGCCGATGACGGCAAATTTCGGCGGATTTTCCGGCTGCGGGTGGCGCTGCTTGAGCTTGCTCCAGCATAGCTCGAGTGTCGTCTGCACCAGAATGTCGGCGAGCATGGCCAGGTGGTCGGAGAGGTGCTCGAGCGTCTGCAGGCCGGCGATCTCCTGCACCAGCAGGCGGAAAACCTGTTCGTGGTGCGCTTCACGCAGGATATCCATTTGCCGTTCCGCATCGTCGTCGTGCTCGGCGAGGCGCCGGCGCAGTTCGCCCTGGAAGCTTGGCCAGTCGACGTCGACCTTGTAGATGCGCGGGTCGAGCAGTTCGTCGAGCAGGATCGGGTGGCGCGTCAGGTAGGCGGCGGCCCACGACGAACTGCCGATCAGCTCGGCGACCTTCATCAGCGCCTGCGGGTATTGCTGCAGCAGTGCGAGGTAGGCACCGCGGCGGCTGATCGTTTCGAAGAAATCGAGGCCGCGTTGCCAGGTTGCATCGGGTTTCGTCGTTGCGGCAGCGGCCTCGATCAGGCGCGGGCCGAGCGCGTCGAGCCGCTCGCGGTTGCTGGCCGGCAGTTGCAGGTAGCGGTTGCTCTGGCGGAATACCTGCAGCCGTTCGAGCATTGCCCCGGGCTGGCGAAAGCCCAGGGTGGACAGGGCTTCGAGCGCGTCGTCGCCGTCGGTCTGGCCGCACCACAGGCCGGCCAGCTTGTGCACGCCGTCCTCGGGGTTGGAGAAGATCTGCTCGAAGTGCCGGGCGACGATGGCGCGATGGGCGTCGAGGACGGCGAGCAGTGCCGTCCACTCGGCAAAGCCCATCGATGCGGCGATCTGCCGGCGCTCGTCGGGGGCGGCCGGCAGCATGTGCGTCTGCGCGTCGTTCACGTATTGCAGGCGGTGCTCCAGGCGGCGCAGGAATTCGTAGGCGGCGGTCAGTTCGCGCACGCTTTCGCCGGGCAGCAGGCGGCGCTCGACGAGCAGCGGCAGGACCTTGAGCGTCGGGCGGATCTGCAGGCCGGAATCGCGGCCGCCGCGAATCAGCTGGAAGACCTGCGCCATGAACTCGATCTCGCGAATCCCGCCGGGACCGAGCTTGATGTGGTCGGCCATGTCCTTGCGCGCCACCTCGCGGCGGATCTGCGCGTGCAGGCCGCGCATCGCGTTGATCGCGCCGTAGTCGAGATACTTGCGGAAGATGAAGGGGCGGGCGATTTTCTCGAGCGCGCTGGCCCATTCCGGCTGCAGGTTGCTGCCCTCGTTCATCACGCGCGCCTTGATCCAGGCGTAGCGTTCCCACTCGCGGCCCTGCGTGACGAAGTAGTTTTCCAGCGAGTCGAGCGAGCAGGCGAGCGGGCCGGAGTCGCCGTTCGGGCGCAGCCGCATGTCGACGCGGAACACCTGCCCCTCGCCGGTCACTTCGCCGAGCGCGGCGATCAGGCGCTTGCCGAGCCGTCCGAAGAAGTCGTAGGTGTCGATTTTCCGGCCGCTTTCGGGGTTGCCGGCAGTTTGCCCGTCTTCCGGGTAGACGAAGATGTAATCGACGTCCGACGAGACGTTGAGTTCGCGCCCGCCGAGCTTGCCCATGCCGACGATCAGCAGGCGTTGCGGCCGGCCCTGGCTGTCGAGCGGCTCGCCGAATTGTGCCGCCAGCTGGCGGTGCGTGTGTTCCAGCGCAAAATTGGTCGTGATGTCGGCGAGCTGCGTCATCGTTTCGACGACTTCGGCGAGCGGCGCCTGGCCCGCGAGGTCGCGCACGATGAGTGCCGCCATCGTGCGCTGGCGCAGGCCGCGCAGAACGTGCTTGAGGCTCTCTTCGTCGGTCGGCGGCGTACTGTCGAGAAAGGCGCGCATCCGGTCGGTGCCGACCGGCCGGTCCGCATATTCGCTCAGCCAGCCGACGACCTCCGGGCGTGCGCTCAGGAGCTGGCGCAAATAGTGGCTGTGCGTCAGCGCGGGCAGCCAGTGCGGATCGAGGGGGGTAATCCGGGGCAGCAGGTCGGCGATCTTGGCAGGGCTCATCTTTTTCCTGGCGTGCAGCTGGTTTTCGCTTGCTCGGCGGCGTTTGCGCCCGCTGCGCGGGTGCCGTCGGCAAAGCGCTTGGCAAAGCCGTTACAATTGCGGCTTCGATTGTCTGTCGAGTATTCCGCCATTCTAGTGACGCTCAGCAATCTTTTGCAAAAGCCTTTGCCGGCAGCCGCTGCCTGATGCGCCAGGACGAACTGCGCCCGGCGCTTTACCACCGCTTTCACGCCCTGTTGCCGTTGCTGGCGATGCGGCGTTGGTGGCGGGCCGTTCTGTGGACGGTCGGCCTGCTTTATTTCGGCTTCGTCCTCCTCGTCCTCGTTCTGCGCTACAGCATCCTGCCCAATATCGAGAGCTATCGCGGCGATATCGAGACGCTGGTCAGCCAAGGCCTCGGGCAGGCGGTCAGTATCGGGCGGATCGAGGCGAGCTGGGCGGGCGTCAATCCCGATCTGGCCCTCTTCGACGTGCGCATCGCCGATGCGCAGGGGCGTCCGGCGCTGGCTTTCGCGCGCGTTGAAACCGTTCTCTCGTGGTGGTCGGTGCCGCGCCTGCAGCTTCGCCTGCAGTTGTTGCAGATCGACGAGCCGGTGCTGCATCTGCGGCGCGAAACGGATGGCCGGTTTTTTGTCGCCGGCCTTCCGCTCAATCCGGAAGGCGGCGAGAGCGGTGCTGCCGACTGGATTTTTTCCCAGAAACACATCCGCATCCGCGGCGCGACCATCGTCTGGGAGGACGCATTGCGTGGCGCGCCGGCGCTGGTGCTCGAGGATGTCAATTTCGGCCTCGACAACAATGGGCGGCGTCATCGTTTCGGCCTGACGGCGCTGCCGCCGCCCGAACTGGCGGCAAAAATCGACCTGCGCGGCGATTTGCGCGGCCGTGATTTCAGCCTCGATTACGAGCAGCTGGAGTCCTGGAAAGGCCAGGTTTATGCCGAGATCGACTATGCCGATCTGGCCGTCTGGCGGCAGTGGATCGATTATCCCGTCGCCTTGCCGCACGGGCGCGGCGCACTGCGCGCCTGGGCCGGATTTGCCGATGGCGCCTTGCGCGAGATGACGGCCGATCTGGCGCTGCAGGACGTCAGCCTGCGCCTGGCGAGCGATCTGCCGGCGCTCGAACTCGAGCGCATGGCGGGTCGTCTCGCCGCCCGCTTCTTGCCGGCCGGCCTCGAGGTGCGCGGGCAGCGCGTCGAACTGGTAACGCGTCCGCTGGCGAGCGAAGACGGCAGCGCGCACGCAGGACTGGTGATTGCGCCAACCGATTTTCAGCTGCTCTGGCAACCCGAGGCGGAAGGCAAGGCTGTGCGCGGCAGTGCAACGGCAAGCCAGCTCGATCTCGAGGTCTTGTCCGCGCTGGCGCAGCATTTGCCGCTCGATGCGCATTCGCGGCAGTTGCTCAGCGATTTTTCGCCGCGCGGCCGGGTCAGCGGCTTGCACGCCGACTGGCGCGGCGACGCCGAGCGCCTGCAAACCTACGCGCTGCAGGCCCGCTTCGACGATCTGGCGCTCAAGGCGCAGGGCTATTTCCCCGGCTTTTCGGGGCTCTCCGGGACGCTGGCGGCGAACGAGAAGGGCGGCAGCGCCACCCTGCTCGCGCAGAAGTCGAGTCTCGATCTGCCGAGCATCCTTCCCGAACGCCTGATCGCGCTCGATACGCTCAGCGCACAGGCCAAATGGAAGATCGGCAAGGGGGTTCTCGACGCCGAGTTGTCGCAGGTCGAGTTTGCCGGCCCGGCGGCGGCGGGCACGGCGCAGGGAACTTACCGCTACAGCGGCGACGGGCCGGGCCGCATCGATCTGACGGCCGCCTTGAGCCGTGGCGATGCGCGCGCCGTCTGGCGCTTCATGCCGCACGCGGTCAATGCCGGGGCACGCCGCTGGGTGCGCGATGCGCTGACCGCCGGTACGGCTAGCGAGGCCAAGCTCGTGCTGAAGGGCGATCTCGCGCATTTTCCGTTCGTCGACAAGCAGCACGGCCAGTTCCTCGTCACCGTCAAGGCGCACGACGTGACGCTCGATTACGCCCGGGGCTGGCCGAAGATTACCGGCATCGACGGCAATCTGCGCTTCGAGGGCGCCGGGATGAACGTCGACGTCAAGCGCGGCTTGATCCTCGGCGCGCAGGTGGCGCAGACTCAGGCCGAGATTCCCGATTTCGATGCGCCGCTGACCATGCTCAAGGTCAAGGGGCGGGCCGAGGGGGCGACTTCGGAATTCCTCAGGTTCATCGCGCAAAGTCCGGTCGGCGAGCGCATCGACCGCTTTACCGAAGACATGCAGGCGAGCGGCAACGGCCGTCTTGACCTGGGCCTGGTCATTCCGCTCGAAGAGGCGCGCCTCGGCGAGTCGAAGATCGACGGCGTCTATCACTTCCAGGGCAACGAAGTGACCGTCGATCCCGGTTTGCCGCCGCTGCAGCAGGTCAATGGCACGCTGCAGTTTTCCGAGAAGGACCTGCGCATCCCCGAAATCAACGCGACGCTGTTCGGCGGGCCGCTCAAAATCAAGGGCAACACGCTCGGCGAAGGCAAGGTGCTGATCACGGCCAACGGCTCGCTGAGCGTCGCGCAGTTGCGCAAGCAGGCCGATCTGCCGCTGTTCGAGAGCCTGTCCGGGGCGCTCACCTACCGCGGCGAAGTTCGCGTCAGGAAGCGCAGCGCCGACCTGACGGTCGAATCGAACCTGGTCGGACTCGCGTCTAGCCTGCCCGAGCCGTTCAACAAGAACGCCGCGGCGCCGCTCGCCCTGCGCTTTGAAAAGACGGTCCTGCCGGCCGGCACGTCGCAAAACGGCGAAGCGCTGCCGCGCGACCAGATGCGTGCGACGCTCGGCAGCGCGCTTGCGCTGCAGCTCATCCGGCGCAAGCAGGCCGACGGCTTCGTCACCGAGCGCGGTGCGATTGCCGTTGGCCGGCCGCTGCAACTGCCCGAGCGCGGCGTGCTGCTCGGCATCACGGCACCGCGCATCGACGCCGATTACTGGCGACAGGCCTTGCGGGCGCGACCCGCCAGCAATGCCAGGGAAAGCAGCGCCAGCGCCGCCCAGCCCCCGCTGGTTTCGGCGATCAGCCTGAAAACCGAAGCGCTCGACCTGTTCGGCCGCCGCTACCGCGACGTCGATCTGAACGCTGCGGCCAATGCCGCGCGCTGGCAGATCCGCCTCGCCTCGCGTGAGGCGAGTGGCGATCTGCAGTGGGACGGTGCCGGGCGCGGCAAGCTGACGGCGCGGCTCAAGCAGTTGCTGCTCGAGCCGTCCAGCGCCATCGAAAGCAGCCTGCCGGACGACGAAGCGGTCGAGGAATTGCCGGCGCTCGACATCGTCGCCGATGATTTTTCGGTCGGCGCACGCCGCTTCGGCAGGCTCGATTTGATGGCGCACAACGAAGGTCGCGTCTGGCGCCTCGACCGCATCCAGCTGACCAACCCGCACGGCAAACTGACCGGTAGCGGCAAGTGGCAGTTCGGCAGCGGCAACCGCACGCAGCTCGATTTCAAGATCGAGAGCGGCGACGTCGGCAAACTGCTCGACCGGCTCGGTTATCCGGGCGCGCTGCGCGCCGGAACGGCGCTGCTGGCCGGCAAGATCGGCTGGAGCGGTCCGCCGGTCGATCTCGACTACCCGACGCTGAGCGGCGAGATGCTCGTCGAGGCCGGCAAGGGGCAGTTCGTCAAGCTCGACCCGGGGGCCGGCAAGCTGATCGGCCTGATCAGCCTGCAGGCGCTGCCGCGGCGGATCAGCCTCGATTTTCGCGACGTGTTCAGCGAAGGCTTCGCGTTCGACAGCATCAACGGCAAGCTGACCTTGCAGGACGGGCTGATGCATACCGACCGCCTGCAGATCGACGGGCCGGCGGCGCGCGTGCTGATGCGCGGCGAGGCCGACCTGAAGAACGAAACGCAGCGCCTCGAGGTCAATGTGCAGCCCGATCTGGGCGGCAGCGCGGCGCTCGGCGTCGCCCTGGTCAACCCGCTGGCCGGCGTTGCCGCGTTGCTCGCGCACAAGATCCTGCAAAATCCGCTGAACCAGATCTTCGGTTTCGACTATCTGGTGACCGGCAAGTGGGACGATCCGAAGGTCGAAAAGGTATCGCGCATCGACCCGCGCCAGCCGAATCCCGCCAACCCGACCGGAGCCAACCCATGACCCCGCCGCGCAGTGAACTTCCCTCGCCGCCGCGCAATGCCCGCATCGCGGCCGTGCAGATGATTTCGACGCCGCGCGTCGAGGACAACCTGCGCATTGCCGCGCGCCTCGTCGCCGAGGCGGTGGCGCAGGGCGCCGACCTCGTGGCGCTGCCCGAGTACTTTCCGATCATGGGCCTGAACGAGGGCGACAAGGTCAAGGTGCGCGAGCGCGACGGCGCCGGGCCGATCCAGGATTTTCTGGCGCGCACCGCGCAGACGCTGGGCATCTGGCTGGTCGGCGGCTCGATTCCCCTGATCGCCAGCGAGCCGGGCAAGGTCCTCAATTCCTGCGTCGCTTACGATCCGCAGGGCCGGCGCGTCGCCCGCTACGACAAGATCCATCTCTTCGGCTTCCAGCGCGGCGACGAGCGTTACAACGAAAGCGCGACGATCGAGGCCGGCAGCCAGCCGGTCGCTTTCGATACGCCATTCGGGCGCATCGGCCTGTCGATCTGTTACGACCTCAGGTTTCCCGAACTCTATCGCGCGCTCGGCGCCACCGACCTGCTGGTGATTCCCGCCGCCTTCACCGAAACGACCGGCCGCGCGCACTGGGAAATCCTGCTGCGCGCCCGCGCCATCGAGAACCAGTGCTACGTGCTGGCCGTCGCGCAGGGCGGGCGGCACGAGAACGGGCGCGAGACGCACGGCAACAGCATGCTGATCGACCCGTGGGGCGAGATTCTCGACCGCAAGCTGAAAGGGCCGGGCGTCGTGATTGGCGAACTTGATCACCTGCGCATCGCCGAAATCCGCGCCAGCCTGCCGGCGCTCGGCCATCGCGTGCTGTAAGCGCCATCCCTGCCGCGCTGGATCGCCGGCACCGATCAAATTCAAGTTTCCGCTGTCCAACTCGCGTTGATTCGAGGTTCCCGGGCTTCTCCGGGGTGACCGCGATCGGCTTGTTTTGGAGGCGCCGTTTGCCATGAGTGTCTTGCCAGGCCACACGCCGTGCGACGAGGCGCGCGCGCATTCTCCGGTTTTGCCGTCCGGTCCGCCCGCCGCGCAGCTCGGCGAGGATTCCTTCCGCCGCGTCGTCGAATGGGCGCCCAGCGCCATGGTCATGATCGACCGCGCCGGGATCATCGTGCTGGTCAATGCGCAGACCGAGCGGATGTTCGATTACGGCCGTTCCGCACTGATCGGACAGTCGGTCGAAATCCTCGTCCCGGAACGTTTCCGCGGCAAGCACGTGCAGTTCCGCGCCGGGTTTTTCGGCGATCCGCAGCCGCGACCGATGGGCGTCGGGCGCGATCTCGCCGGTTGCCGCGCCGACGGCAGCGAGTTCCCGATCGAGATCGGACTCAATCCGATCGATACCGAAGCCGGCGTGATGGTGCTCGCCTCGATCATCGACATCACCGAGCGCCGGCGCGCGCAGCAGCGCCTCGAGGATGCGCTGCTCGAGAAGACCGTGCTGCTCAACGAAGTTCACCACCGCGTCAAGAACAACCTGCAGGTGATCACCAGCCTGCTCAATCTGCAGGCCGACTATGCGGCCGATCCGCGGCTGCGCGCCATCCTCGCCGAGAGCTGCGGGCGGGTGAAGGCGATGGCGCTGACGCATCAGTTGCTCTACGAGCGCAAGGATTTTTCGCGCCTCGATCTGGGCGACTATCTGCAACGCCTGGTGCAGTCGATCCGGGCCTCCTACCGTGCCGCCGGCGACCGTGTCGCCTTGCGCCTGGTGCTGCCGGACGGCGGCGTCCAGCTCGACCTCGAGCGGACGATTCCCTGCGGGCTGCTGGTCAATGAACTGGTGACGAATTCGTTCAAGCATGCCTTCCCCGAGGAACGTCGCGGAGAAATCGTGATCGAATTGTGCGAGGACGCCGATAGTCACATCCGCCTGAGCGTTGCCGACGATGGCGTCGGTTTGCCGTCCGAGGCGGCCTTGGCCTTGCGTTCGTCGCTCGGTCTGCAACTGGTTCCCCTGTTCGTCGATCAGCTGCACGGGGTGCTGACGGTCGAGCGGGAAAGCGGGACGCGGTTCAGCGTGAGTTTCCCGGAATGCTTTGTCGCAAAGGAGGTTGTATGAGTGCGCGCTTGCCGGCCAGTCTGGTGCTGGTGGAAGACGAGCGGATTGTCGCCTTCGATCTGAAGAGGCAATTGCAGGGCTTCGGCTACCACGTCGCTGCCGTTGTCGCGAGCGGTGAGCAGGCGATCCGGCAGGTTGCCGCGGAAAGGCCCGATCTGGTGCTGATGGATATCCACCTGGAGGGGGTGATGGACGGTATCGAGGCAGCTGCCGAGATCCGTTCCCGGCATCAGGTGCCGGTCGTTTTCCTGACCGCTTACGCCGAGGACGATACCTTGCGTCGCGCGCTCGAGAGCCGGCCTTTCGGCTATCTGGTCAAGCCGTGCGAAGGCCGCGAGTTGCACGCGACGATCCAGATGGCGCTGGCCCGGCGCGAGGACGAGGTCGCCGTCGAGCAAAGCGAGGAGCGCCTGAAGCTGGCGCTCGACGCGGCTTCGCTGGGTGTCCTCGAATGGTGTCCGGCGGCCGACCGGCTGCGCGGCGATAGCCACCTCGGCGCCTTGTTCGGCAGCCCGTCGCAGCCGCTCGACGAGCCGTGGGAGGCGTTCATCGCCCGCGTCAATGAAGCCGATCGCGAGCGCGTGCAAACGGCGCTCAACCCGACACGGGTCGGCGCGCAGGCCGTGCAGGTCGAGTTTCGCACGCTCGGCAGCACGGGGGCGGAACGCTACATAGAGGCGCATGCCAAGGCTTATGGCAGTGCGGAAGCCGGCGGTCGTGTCGTCGGCATCCTGCAGGACGTCACCTTGCGCCACCGCGACAACGAGCGCCTGCGCCAGTCGAGCGTCGTCTTCCAGACCACTGCCGACGCCATCGTGATCACCGACGCCTGGCGGCGGATCGTCGCCGTCAATGCGGCATTTTCCCGCATCACCGGCTACAGCGAAGACGAAGTGCCGGGCCTCGACCCCGATCTTCTGCTGCACGTCAGCCCCGGTCCGGAACGCTATCTTTCCTGCCTGCAGGCCGGGGCAGCCGGTTTTTGGCACGGCGAGGTGTGCTGCCAGCGTAAAACGGGCGAAGCCTTCCCGGCGTGGCAAAGCATCAGCGCCGTGCGCGATGGCGACGGCCAATTGACCCACATCGTCACGGCCTTTTCCGACGTGACGCTCATTCACGATGCGCAGCAACGGCTCAACCACCTGGCACATCACGATCCGCTGACCGGCCTGCCGAACCGCCTGCTGTTCGACGACCGGCTGGCCAACGCGATCGAACTCGCGCGCCGCAACGAGCAGCGCTGCCTGCTGCTGTTCCTCGATCTCGACGGCTTCAAGGTGATCAACGACACGCTCGGCCATGCGGTGGGCGACGACCTGCTGCGCATCGTCGGCGAGCGCCTGAAAAGCGTGTTGCGCAGCAGCGATACGGTCGCCCGTCTCGGTGGCGACGAATTCGTCGTGCTGGCCGGCAGCGCCAACCCCGATTACGCGACGCAGCTCGCGCAAAAAATCCTCGGCCAGCTGCGTTTGCCGATTCTTCTCTCGGGGCAGTCGCTGTCGGTCACCGGCAGCCTCGGTATCGCGCTGTATCCGGACAACGGCACCGACAGCCAGCAGCTGATGCGTGCCGCCGACATGGCGATGTATACGGCCAAGACCGAGGGGCGCAACCGCTATCATTTCTACGCTGAGGCGATGTCCGCACGGGCGACCGAGCGGATGGACGTCGAGCAGGGGCTGCGCCGTGCGATCGCCAGCGAAGGCCTCGTCGTGTACTACCAGCCGCGCGTCGATCTGGCCACGCGCCGGATTATCGGTGTCGAGGCGCTCGTCCGCTGGCGGCATCCTGAGCGCGGCATCGTTCTGCCGGGCAGCTTCATCGCGATCGCCGAAGAGAGCGACATCATCGAACAGCTCGGACTCTGGGTGCTGCGCCGCGCCTGCAGCGAAATGCTCGGCCTGATCCGGGCCACGGCAGCCGGCGAGACCTTCCATCTGGCGGTCAATGTCTCGGCGCGGCAGTTCCTGTGCGCCGACTTCGTCGCCACCGTCGCGTCGGTACTCAACGAGACCGGCTTCCCGGCCGCCGCGCTGGAGCTGGAAATCACCGAAAGCACCCTGCAGGCGACCGAACGCAGCCGGGTCATCATCGACGCCCTCAAGGCGCTCGGGGTGGCGATCAGCATCGACGACTTCGGCACCGGCTATTCGTCGCTCAGCGTGCTGCGCGACCTGCCGATCGATCGGGTCAAGATCGACCGCTCGTTCATTGTCGATCTGCCGGGCAACGACAGCCAGCGTCCGATCGTCGAGGCGATCGTCGCGCTGAGCCGGGCGATGGGCATGTCGATCACCGGCGAAGGCATCGACTCCCCGGCGCAGGCCGATCTGCTGCAGCAGATGGGGTGCGAGGAGGGGCAGGGCTTTTTCTTCGCGCCGCCGCTGCCCTGCGCCGAGTTGCTGCCCCGGCTCGGCGAGCTGGCGCGCGAGTCGGCCGGGAGGGTGTCGTCAGTCGTCGCCGGGGAACGGGCTAATGGAGAAGGAAAATGGCCGCGCGGACATTGCAGCTCGATGAACTGATCAGTCAGGACTACCGGCAGGGGTTTTACACGACGCTGGAAAGCGACACGGTGCCGCGCGGTCTCTCCGAGGACGTGATCCGCCTGATCTCGGCCAAGAAGAACGAGCCCGAGTTCATGCTCGCGTGGCGCCTCAAGGCCTACCGACACTGGCTGACGATGAGCGAACCGACCTGGTCGACGGTGAGCCATCCGCCGATCGACTATCAGGACATTTCGTACTACTCGGCGCCAAAGTCGCAACAGGACGGGCCGCGCAGCCTGGCCGAGGTCGATCCTGAACTGCTGCGCACCTACGAGAAGCTCGGCGTGCCGCTGCAAGAGCGCGAGCTGCTGGCCGGCGTCGCGGTCGATGCGGTGTTCGACAGCGTCTCGGTGGCGACCACCTTCAAGGCCAAACTTGCCGAACTGGGCATCGTCTTCGGCTCGTTTTCCGATGCCGTGCGCGAGCACCCGGACCTCGTGCAGCAATACCTCGGCTCGGTCGTCCCCTATAGCGACAACTACTTCGCGAGCCTCAATTCGGCGGTGTTCTCCGACGGTTCGTTCTGCTATATCCCGCCCGGCGTGCGCTGCCCGATGGAGCTGTCGACCTACTTCCGGATCAACGCGAGGAACACCGGGCAGTTCGAGCGCACGCTGATCATCGCCGACCGGGGCGCCTACGTGAGCTACCTCGAAGGCTGCACGGCGCCGATGCGCGACGAGAACCAGCTGCACGCGGCAGTCGTCGAACTGATCGCGCTCGACGACGCGCAGATCAAGTACGCCACCGTGCAGAACTGGTACCCCGGCGACCGGCAAGGAAAAGGCGGCATCTACAACTTCGTCACCAAGCGCGGCGACTGCCGCGGCGCCAACTCGAAGATTTCCTGGACGCAGGTCGAGACCGGTTCGGCGATCACGTGGAAGTACCCGAGCGTGATCCTGCAGGGCGACAATTCGGTCGGCGAATTCCGCTCGGTGGCGCTGACCAACCACTATCAGCAGGCCGACACCGGGACCAAGATGATCCATCTCGGGCGCAACACGAGGAGCACGATCCTTTCCAAGGGCATCTCGGCCGGGCACGGCCGCAACGCCTACCGCGGTCTGGTCAAGGTCGCCAAAAGTGCGGCTGGCGCGCGCAACTACACGCAGTGCGACTCGCTGCTGCTCGGCGACCAGTGCGCGGCGCACACCTTCCCCTACATCGAGGTGAAGAACCCCACAGCGCAGGTCGAGCACGAGGCCTCCACCTCGCGCATCGGCGAGGATCAGCTGTTCTACTGCCAGAGCCGCGGCATCGCCGCCGAGGACGCGGTGGCGATGATCGTGAACGGCTTCTGCCAGGAGGTGTTCAAGGAGCTGCCGATGGAATTCGCCGTCGAGGCGCAGAAGCTGCTCGGCGTCAGCCTCGAAGGCGCGATCGGCTAGGCAGGAGGAGGCCAGGGGATAAATCCGATTAACCACGGCGACACGGCGGGCACGGCGAAAATCTTGGCTTTGATGGTTTTCATGGCTCACCCGCCTGGCAATGCCAAAACGATGCGAGTCTTTGTTTTTTCGCCGTGTCCGCCGTGTCGCCGTGGTGAAAACCAGGTTTTCCAGGAGTTGCAATGCTTGAGATCAGCAATCTGCACGTCAGCATCGACGATGGGAGTGGACTGCGGCCTATCCTGCGCGGCATCGATCTCAGCGTCAAGGCCGGCGAGGTGCATGCCGTGATGGGGCCGAACGGCTCGGGCAAGAGCACGCTGGCGCAGGTGCTCGCCGGGCGCGACAGCTACACGGTCACCGCCGGCGAGGTGCGCTACCGGGGGCGCAACCTGCTCGATCTGCCGCCCGAGGCGCGTTCGCGCGAGGGCATCTTCCTCGCCTTCCAGTACCCGGTCGAAATCCCCGGCGTCGCCAACATCTACCTGCTCAAGGCGGCGCTCAACGCGCAGCGCAAGCAGCGCGGCGAACCCGAGCTCGACGCGCTGGATTTTCTCGTGCTGGTCCGCGCGAGGCTCGGGGTCATGGCGATGGACGAGGCGCTGCTCTACCGCCCGGTCAATCAGGGCTTCTCGGGCGGCGAGAAGAAGCGCAACGAGATCCTGCAGATGGCGCTGCTCGAACCGACGCTGGCGATCCTCGACGAGACCGATTCGGGCCTCGACATCGACGCGCTGAAGGTCGTCGCCGACGGGATCGAGGCGATGCGCAGCCCCGACCGGGCGATCATCCTGGTCACCCATTACCAGCGCCTGCTCGACTACGTCGTTCCGGACCGCGTGCATGTCCTGGCGCACGGCCGCATCGCCCTCTCCGGCGGGCCGGAACTGGCGCGCGAACTCGAACGCCGGGGTTACGGCTGGGTTGAAGCGGCAGCCGATAGCGGACGGGCCGCATGAACGCCCTGGCGAGCGGACTTCAGCGGCACTATGTCGAGTCCTTCGACCGCCTCAAGGGCACGCTGCCGGGCCACCGCCTGCCCTGGCTCGCGCAACTGCGCGAGCAGGCGCTGCAGCGCTTTGCGGCCAGCGGTTTTCCGACGCTGCGCGACGAGGACTGGAAATACACCAGCGTGGCGCAGATCGCCGACGGCGACTTCCAGCTGCAGGCGGCGACCGGCAGCGCAGCCGACGGTGCAGGGCTGGCTGAGTTGGTCGACGCTCTGGCCCTGCCCGGCGCGCACTTGCTGGTCTTCGTCGATGGCCGCTACACGCCCGGCCTGTCGCGCCTCGGTGCGCTGCCGGCGGGCGTCGTCATCGGCAGCCTCGCGGTCGTGCTCGACGGCGCAGCCGGCTATCAATCGGCGCGCCTGCAAGCCGTCCTCGACCAGCCGCGAAACCGCCAGAGCAGCGGTTTCGCCGCGCTGAACCTGGCCTGCCTGGCCGACGGCGCCTACCTCCATCTGGCCGCCGGGGCGAAGCTGGCCGAGCCGATCCATCTGCTGTTCGTTGCCTGCACAGCCGATCTGGCGACCCATACGCGCAATCTGCTGGTCGCCGAGCACGACAGTTGCGCGAGCGTCGTCGAGCAGCACGTCGCGCTCGGTACGCCGCGCTACCTGACCAACGTGGCGACCGAGATCGTTCTCGGCCGCGCGGCACGCGTCGCGCACTACAAGGTGCAGGACGAAAGCAGCCAGGCCTTCCACATTGCCGCGATCAATGCCGAGCTGCTGCGCGAGACGCAGCTCCTCTCCGCCTCGTTCGCCGTGGGCGGCGCGCTGGCGCGCACCGGGATCGGCGTCGGGCTCAACGCCAAAGGCGCCGAATGCGTGCTCGACGGCCTCTACCTGAGCGAAGGCCGCCAGCACATCGACCACCACACGCGCATCGACCATTTCCGGCCGGACTGCCGCAGCCGCGAGCTTTACAAGGGCGTGCTCGGCGGCGCCTCGCGCGCCGTGTTCAACGGCAAGGTGATCGTCCATCCCGACGCGCAGCGCAGCGACGCCGCGCAAACCAACCGCAATCTGCTGCTTTCCGCGAACGCCGAAGTCGACAGCAAGCCGCAGCTCGAAATCTGGGCCGACGACGTCAAGTGCAGCCACGGCGCGACGGTTGGCCAGCTCGACGCCGAGCAGATCTTCTACCTGCGTTCGCGCGGCATCGCCGAAGCGGCGGCGCGCGCGCTCTTGACCTACGCCTTCGCCGCCGAGATGGTGCAGCGCGTCGCGCTGCCCGCGCTGCGCGAACGGCTCGACCGCCTGCTGCGCGGGCGGCTGCCGGATGCACTGCCATGAAGGCGGGAAAAAGCGTTGACCACGGCGACACGGCGGGCACGGCGAAAACCTTCGAC
>JBAQRB010000057.1:0-27178 GCA_049295655.1 Rhodocyclaceae bacterium | reverse complement strand
GCGTTGTGGCAGGATGCGCCCGACCTCCTGTTCGAGAAATTCTTCCGTACTCAGTTTCAGGACGCGGTTGATTGAAATTCCGGAGCCGTACAGCGGGACGCCGATCTGCGCCGGGCGATAGAGGGCGCCGTTGCGCTCGAACAGCCGGCCGGCCGGCCGCGCGTTGCGGACGTCGGATTTGACCGGGTTCAGGCGATGCGCCTGCCACTCGCCGTAGAGATTGTCGGCGTGATAGATATGCATCTCGTCGTAGTCGCCATCGCTGGCGTCGCCGAGATTGACGAACATCCACCATTTTTCGTCGGCGTAGTGGAGGGTCGCGTCGACGCAGCCAGGCGCCTTCAGCAATACTTTCTCGAAGATCCAGCGGTCGGGGAAATGAAGGCAGCGATAGAGTTCGACCGTGCCGTTCGCTCCCGTTTCGGGCACCATGAACAGCTGCCCCTCTTCTTCGACAAGAAACGGGTAGGAGAGGTGGTAAGGCCGTTCCAGGACACGCTGCGGCGGCGAGCAGGGGCCGTTGCGATCGACCTCGATGACCGAGATATGCGCCTTGCCCTCGGCGAAGACCAGTTCTTCGAAAAAAATGTAATGGCGACTATCGCGCACCAGCGGAAATGGATCGGCCCAGAAGCGGTCGGTAGGCGGCATCAGGCACCTTGATTTTCCCGGCGCCGGGGTCTCTCCTTCATCGTTGCTGAAGCTGTAGGCAATGAACCATTGCTCGACGTAGAACAGCTTCTGCAGGCACCTCGAGACAAACCTTCCGCCGATGTTGATCAGGCTGGGCATCATCTTCAGGTCGGCGGCCGGCGCCCGGTCGGGGCAGGGGAGCGGGCGACCGGGTGGCTGAAGTAGCCCTGTAGCCGTGGAACGGTAGAGTTCCTTCAGCACTCTGCCCGGTAGTTTTGCTGCCCTGCGTAGCAGTTTTTCCCGGTTTCGCGTTGCGGAGAACGGTGCGGTGCGGGATCGGGATTCATAAAGCAGCTGTTCACCATCGGCAGCCAGCGCGGCGGTCAGTCTGGTCATGGTCATCGCTTGTCCGTCGGCGACTTCGCGAAACCCTTCCAGGCCATTGTGCGGTTGCCGCTCTTCCCCGAACTGAAAGCGCCAGACGCCGAATCTTGCGACGCTCTCCAGAGTCTTGCTCTCCAGATCGCCCAGTACGAAGGCAACGTCGAGGCGAAGTGCGACGATCTCGGCCTGCCAGATGTTGACGACGGTCGATCCGGTGATGTTCCCCGGCAGGTTGAGACTGTGGATGGCCTGCAGACGCGAAACGAGATCGACCATCTCGGCTGATCGGGGGGCGGTAGAAAAAATCCAGCGATCGAGATGCCGATAGATCCGCCACAACCACGGAACCCTGTCCCCATTCCGGTTGTTGACAGCGAGCAGGACGATCTCGGCGTAGTCCGAGTGCGCGATTTCCTCGAACGCCTCGACGAGGGCGCGGGGCTGCAGCCGCGTTGCCGCGAATAGCCCGATGCGCAACCGTGGACGATCCGCCGGGATGGGCGGCACGTCGCTGGTCCCTGCCGGCTTCCCTTGTTGCACTAGCGCTATGGCCTGCATGAGGAACTCCCGCTGAAGAAATATCAGAGCCGATTCTGGATGTCGACTGTGATCCATCTGCGAACCAGCGTGGTCCGATCGGACTATTCCGATTTTTATGCACCAAAAAAGCCGAGTCCCGATGCACTGGTTCAATCGGACCATGTCCGGGCGGAAAACCATTCAATTGGCCTGCAAATGCGTAGTGCAGGGTGACGTCACTGCCGGCCTGATTGATGAACCTGGAAAAAACGGTTAACCACGGCGACACGGCGAACATGCCGCAAAGCAAATTCCGTGGGACGGCGAAAAGCCTGCCTTTCTGGGTTTTGTTGGCTCACTCGGTGGGTGATTTATCCATCTGACGCAACTCATTTTTTCGCCGTGTTCGCCGTGTCGCCGTGGTTTGAACTTGGGTTGTTAGTATCAAAGAGGGGGCCTGGCCGAATGTTTCGTACGCCGCCGCGAACTGCCTGTGCAGACCGCGCGCTTCAGAAAGGTTTGCAAGCCATGTGTGGTATCGCTGGAATCGTTGCGCTGGAACTCGGGCGTTCAATCGTCGAGAGTGAAATACGCGCCATGCTGCCGCCCTTGCAGCACCGGGGGCCGGATGGCAGCGGCGTGCATCTCGGGCCTGGCATCGGTCTGGGGCATGTGCGGCTGAGCATTGTCGATCTGGCCGGGGGCGCGCAGCCCATCTACAACGAAACCGGCAGCATCTGCGTTTCGTTCAACGGTGAGATATTCAACCATGTCGAACTGCGCGCCGAACTCGAGGCCGCCGGTCATCGCTTTCGCAGCCATAGCGACACGGAAGTCATCGTGCATGCCTACGAGCAGTTCGGCGACGATTTCGTGCAGCACCTGAATGGCCAGTTTGCCATCGCGCTGTGGGACAGCGAGTGCCGGCGGCTGCTTCTGGTGCGCGACCGCACCGGCATCCTGCCCCTGTTTTTCACGCAGGCCAATCAGCGCCTGCTGTTTGCCTCGGAAGTGAAGGGCTTGCTGCCGCTCTTGCCAGCCGCCCCGGTGCTCGACCCGGTGGCGCTCGATCAGTTGTTCAGCTTCTGGGCACCGGTCAGTCCGCGCACCCTGTTTCGCGGCATAAAGGAGCTTTCGCCGGGGCATATGCTGATCGTCGAAGGAGGGCAGGTTCGCGACGTCTGTTATTGGGACTGGCAATTCCCGGTGGCTGGCAACTGGCATCAGGGCAGCGATGCCAGTCTGGCAGATGAGCTTTACGAATTGCTTGCCGATGCAACGCGTATCCGCTTGCGGGCCGATGTGCCGGTCGGCGCCTATCTTTCAGGCGGTCTTGATTCCTCGGCGCTGGTCGCACTGATTCGCCGGCACTCCAGTGCGCCGCTGAAGACCTTTTCCATCGGTTTTACGGATACGTCGCTCGACGAGAGCGGACACCAGCAAACGCTCATCAATGCGCTCGATCTCGAGCATCACCGCACGCTGTGCAGCAATACCGATATCGGCGTCACCTTTTTCGACACCATCCGGCACACCGAAAGCCCGGTGCTGCGCACCGCGCCGGTGCCCATGCGACTGCTTTCCGGCCTCGTTCGCTCGCAGGGCTACAAGGTGGTGCTCACCGGCGAGGGCTCCGATGAAGTGCTCGGCGGCTACGACATCTTCAAGGAAGCGAAAATCCGTCAATTCTGGGCGCAACAGCCCGATTCGTGCTGGCGTGCGCACCTTCTGGGTCGCCTCTATCCCTGGCTGGACAGCTCGGGGCAGCAGGGTATTGCCTATCTGCGCAAGTTCTACGGCGTCGGCATGGATCGGCCGGATGCCCCCCTGTTCAGTCACCTGACCCGTTTTCAGACTACGGCGCAGTGCAAGCAGTTCTTCTCGAAGGAACTGCAGTCAACCCTCGGCATGAGTGCCGAGCAGGCCCTGACCGAGTCCCTGCCGAGCGAAATGAGCCGCTGGCACCCGTTCAATCGCAGCCAGTACCTGGAAATGAAAACCCTGATGCCCGGCTATCTGCTCAACGCCCAGGGCGATCGCATGCTGATGGGCAATTCGGTGGAGGGGCGCTTCCCCTTTCTCGACCATCGAGTCATCGAATTTGCCGCCCGGCTGCATCCCTCGGCCAAGATGCGCGGTCTGAACGAAAAATATCTGCTCAAGCGGGCGATGGCCGGACTGGTGCCGTCGAGCATCATCGACCGCCACAAACAGCCCTATCGCGCACCGGATATTCCGGCATTTTTCACGGGTACGCCGCCCGAGTATGTCAGCGAGTTGCTGAGTGAAAAAAAGGTCCGGGATGCGGGCTATTTCGATCCGCAAAAGGTCGGCCTGCTGGTCAACAAGGCCCGCCAGGGGCGCGCTTTTGCGTACCGGGACAACATGGCCCTGGTCGGCATACTTTCCACCCAGATCTGGCACCACCATTTCGTCGACGGCCATGCCCGACAAGCGCGCGATTGTTTCGCGTAGCGAGCGTCTCGGGCACCGGGAATTCTGGAGGCGCAGCGCGCAGATGACCAATGTCCTCAAATCGTGCGTTGTGATGCGCGGCGACCGCGTTGAATTTCAGGCTCGCCCAAAGCAACTGGCCCAAACAGACTAGAGCGAATAGGCAACAGTTCAAACGCCACGTACACAATCAATACAACAACTCGAGGCAAGGGCTGGCTGATGAATGTCGCCACGCTGCACCCCGGGGGGTATTTATCCGCTTCTTGTTCACGTCTCGGAGATGCCATGGATGCGCGCCAAGTTATTCGTAACTACATTCTTGAAAACTTTCTATTTACCGACGATCCCTCCGTCATCACGGATGACGCGTCGTTTCTCGAGCTGGGGATCATCGAC
The DNA here is from genome assembly GCA_049295655.1 of Rhodocyclaceae bacterium. Lineage (GTDB taxonomy): Bacteria > Pseudomonadota > Gammaproteobacteria > Burkholderiales > Rhodocyclaceae > CAJBIL01. The sequence continues at coordinate 22,789 of JBAQRB010000057.1, read as the reverse complement.
TCGGTGGGCGCGCTGGAGATCGCACTGTTCATCGAGGAGGATTTCGGTGTCGCCGTAGGCGATCAGGAAATGCTCCCGAAAAATCTGGACTCGGTAAATAACCTGGTCGCCTTCGTCGAGAGCAAACGGAAAGGAATCGCCCGTGTTCCAGGCATCATCCCAGCGACCGCTACGCTTGTTGCAGGATAGTCTGCAGCGTACTGCGCGGTCCTCGCCCGACAAGGTGGCGATCGTATCCGGGGCCGACCGGATCAGTTACGGCGAGTTGTGGCAGCACAGCGTGCAGATCGCCAACGTGCTGAAGGCACGCGGGGTGATCCGCGGCGACCGCGTTGCCATCTACCTCGAAAACACCTGGCAATGCGCCGCCTCGGTGTTCGGTGCCGTACTGGCGGACGCTGCCTTCGTGCTGATCAATGCGCAGACCAAGAGCGACAAGCTTGCCTACATCCTCAAGGACAGCGGTGCGCGGATACTGCTTGCCGAGTCGGCCCTGTTGCGTTTCGTCCAGCCGGCGTTGGCACAGATCGAGTCGCTGCCTTATCTCCTGGTCGCTGGCGCGATGCCTGCGGGCGCCCCGGGCGAGTCGCTGCAGACGGCATTGATCGGTGCCGGTGTCGACGTGCCGGCGACGTCCAATATCGCACTGGACCTGGCGGCGCTGATCTACACCTCGGGCAGCACCGGCGACCCCAAGGGCGTGATGCACAGCCACCAGTCGATGCGCTTTGCCCTGGAGAGCGTCGTCGAGTATCTGAAGCTGGGCGGTGAAGACCGCATCATCTGCATGCTGCCGCTATCCTTTGGCTATGGCCTCTATCAGTTGTTGATGGCGGTTCAGGTCGGCGCCACGCTGGTCCTTGAGCGGTCCTTTATTTACCAGGCGCTGATCTTCAGTCTGCTGGAAAGCGAACGGATCACGGTTTTCCCCAGCGTACCGACCGTCTACAGCATGCTGCTGGCGGCGGACGAGAAATCGCCCCTCCGTTTCCCTCATGTGCGCAAGGTGACCAACGCCGGCGCGGCCTTGCCGGCCAGCTTCAATCAACGGCTGCAGGCGATCTTCCCGCGTGCCGAGCTTTATCGCATGTACGGTCTGACCGAGTGCAAGCGGGTCTGTTATCTGGAGCCGGCATTGGTCAACCAGAAACCGGATTCCGTCGGCAAGGCGATTCCCGGCACCGAAACGCTGTTGCTCGATGACGAGGGCAAGCCCGTTGCACCGGGGCAGCCGGGCAAACTCTACGTGCGCGGGCCGCATGTGATGCTGGGCTACTGGCAGCAGCCGGACAAGACGGCGCAAATGTTTCATCGCAGCACGACGCAGGGGGCGCCGATGCTGTGCACGCAGGATTACTTCACCGCCGATAAGGACGGCTATCTCTATTTCTTCGGACGCAGCGACAACATCATCAAAAGCCGGGGAGAAAAGGTCAGCCCGGTCGAGGTTGAGGCGGTGCTTTACAGCCTGCCCGGCGTGCGTGAAGCGGTCGTCTTTGGCGTACCCGATCCCCTTCTTGGGCAAGCCATACAGGCGGTCGTCAGTCTCAAGGAAGGCACGGATCTCGATGAGAAAAAGATCCGGCAGCTGTGTGCCAGCCGGCTCGAGAACTACATGGTGCCAACGAATATTCTTCTGCTGCCCGAGCTGCCGAAAAGCGCCAACGGCAAGATCGACAACAAGGCTTTGGCGGCCCTGCTAATCAATTAACGGATCGAGGAGTTTTCATGTCGCTGCCTAAAAAACTGGTTCTTGAACCGGAAACCGAAGTCCTGCGCATTTGCACCCGATTGCGCCACATGCTCAGCCACGACCTGAACCGGCGCGGTTTGGTTGTGGCCATTTCTGGCGGGGTGGACAGTGCCGTCTGTGCCGCGCTGGCCGTGCGGGCCGTCGGCCCGGAGCGCGTTTTCGGCCTGCTCTTGCCGGAGCACGACTCGGCACCGGAGAGCAGCCTGCGTGGGCGCATGGTGGTCGACCAGCTGGGTATTGCCCACGAGCTCTTCGACATTGCCCCGGCGCTGGAGGCGCTTGGCTGCTATCGCTGGCGCGACGAGGCGATACGCGCCACCTTCCCGGACTACGGGCCGGACTGGAAGAGCAAGATTGTGATCGGCGGCGGCCGGGAAGGCGGCTTCAATTACTTCAAGCTGGTGGTGCAGCGGCCCGATGGCGAGATCCAGGAAGCCCGGCTCGACCACAAGAACTATCTGCAGATCGTCGCGGCGACCAACTTCAAGCAGCGTACCCGGAAAAACATCGAGTATTTCCATGCCGACCGCCTGCACTACGCGGTGGTCGGCACGCCCAACCGCCTCGAATACGATCAGGGCTTCTTCGTCAAGAATGGCGATGGTGCCGCCGATCTCAAGCCGATTGCGCACCTCTACAAGACGCAGGTTTATCAGCTGGCCCGCCATCTCGGCCTGCCGGCGGAAATCTGCAATGCCCAGCCGACGACCGACACCTACAGCATGGTGCAGGGCCAGGACGAGTTCTACTTCGCGCTCCCTTACCAGCAAATGGATCTCGCCATCTATGGCCTCAACCAGGGCATGCCGGTCGATCTTCTGGCCAGGGAACTGGGGGTCAGCGCTCAGCAGGCCGCGCACGTCTGCCGGGATATCGAAGCCAAGCGACGCACGACCGCCATGCTGCACTGGTCGGCGCTCCTCGTCGAACCGGTCGCCGAGCCGCACGCGCGGCCACCGCTGTCATGACGCGCGCGATGTGCCACGCTCAATCCGGAGCGTGTGCAAAACCCTGTTCACGCCGGAGCGGCCAAATGATGCGACTGATCCAGGATCTCGACTTCGCCCATCGACGGCGCTGGCCCCGGCGCCCCGTGAGTCACGCGTCACGCGCCTGGCTGCTGGCAAGCAGCGCCAGCTTGCGCCTGTTGCTGATCCATCGCCTTGTCCATTGGTTGCACGCCAACCGCTCGCCCGGCGGTTGGCGGGCAGGGCTCTGGCGCGTCGTGAAGCTTTCCGTCGCGCTGCCCAAGTGGGTGTGTCAGGTCAGTGCCAAGAGCGAAATCAGCAACGACTGCGACCTTGAAGGCGGGGTTTGCTTTTCGGATCAGGGGTTTTTCATTTTTGGACCCAAAAATGCAGGCGCGGGAACCGTGGTCGGTACGCGGGTGACCTTTGGCAAAAGCCACGTCGATGACGGCCTCCCCGAGGTTGGACGCAACGTCTGGATCGGCTCCGACTGCGTGGTTTTTGGTGCGATCTGCATCGGCGATGGCGCCACGCTGCTGCCGGGAACCGTGCTGACCAAGAGCATCCCGCCCGGCGTGGTGATGCAGGGCAATCCGGCGCAATTGATCATGCACGATTTCGACAACGCCGAGTTGCGGGCGCAGCAGGAGGTCGATGTGATGCAATATATGAAAAAGAAGGGGGCACCGGAATGTTTGAGAATGTCCGCCTAGACATCGCGCGTGCTTATGGCAAGGAAAAGCGCGTCCGGGCAAGCGGCGACCTGCGCGTGATCTGGCGCAGCTACGGACTGCAGACCCTGCTGGTCTACCGCTTTGGCCGCTGGCTGGGGCGTGTCCGCGAACGCCGGCTCGGGTGGGCGATTGCCATGCCCCTCTATCCGGCCTACTGGATACTGACGGCCTGTGTTCGCAAGGCCTACGACATCCATCTGAAGCAAAGTGCGGATATCGCGCCGGGTCTCTATATTTCGCACTTCGGGGGAATCGAGGTGAGAAATTGCCGCATCGGGCCGCACTGCGCCATCTATCAGCAGGTCAAGCTCGGGCCGGCCGGGGCGACAGGCAAGGGGCCGGTGATTGGCGAACGGGTATTTATCGGCGCCAATGCACGGATTCTCGCCGATGTCAGCGTCGGCGACGGTGCCGCCATCGGCGTCGGCGCCGTGGTTGAGCAGGACATTCCCTATCACTGCCTGGTGCTGGGAAACCCGGGGCGGGTTGTCCAGCGGGACTACGACAACAGTGCTGTTTTGTGAGTGTTGGGGCTTGCCTGCTGAAGGCAAGGTGACGATTTTGCGGCTGTCAGGCCGGAATCGACCCATTTCAGCCGTTCAAGAAAAGGTAGTCCCTACGCTAACTTCGTGCCCTAAGCGGAAGTAGCCAGTTAGGTAAAGCGGACGCTCAGGTTCCGGGATGCGCCGCCGGTAGGCGGAGCGTTCCATGCAACGCAAGGTTATCCATTTTGCGTAAGTATTTCGACAATACGACTAGCAATAGGCTCTAAATCAGAAGGAAATTTACGACAAACGTTGATGGTGAAAAGATTAAGGCAGGTGGCACGATCTAGCCCAAGATTTCTGGATATCTCAAAAAACTCGTTGTGTTTGCCTGCTTGCAGGCCGTACTCCAATACATCTGCCAGTGTGTCCGGGTCAGATGAAGTCATGCTACTGATTTCATCAATGCATTCAGTACTTTTTTGAACAATCCAAGCCTCTGGCCATGTATCGCCCGGCAGATAGCTAATGTGAGCCTGAAACCAACTGGAAAAATCGACAACTACGTTTTCCGCCATCTTCTGCGCATGCAGCAAGTTGTCTTTTTCTTTGGCTCGTTGATCGCCATCAAAAATTGCCAGTGTTGGTTTTTCCTCTCCCCTTACATAGAGAGCGGCGAGTTGCCTAGCGAGCGCAGTAGCTGAGCCGATCACCGATATGGTAATGCGCGAACGAACTACAGTTGGAAGTGCGGACTGCAATAAAGATTTTGCGACTTCGTCTTCTACATAGATATCCATTTCCTTACCAGAAACGGCAGACATTTTAGAGAAAGCGAAATCTGAGGAAATGGAATCAGTTATCTTGGTTTTTCCATTGATACACTCTATAAAAAATCGAGCGTCGTAAGGAAGACAGTCAAATATCTCCTTGGAGTGAGTGGTACAGATAACCTGCGTATGTGTTTCGAGGGAGGCGTCTTTTAAGCATTCGATGAATTTCCTCTGTGCTTCGGCGTGAAGACCGAGCTCAATCTCATCCATCACTAGAAGCGTGCCTTCTCCACACGAATAAATTGTCGAAAATATTTCAAACAGGGCGTTCTCTCCGGCCCCCATGTTGAATCCTGAGTAGATTGTGTCTCCGACTTGAACAATAGGAAGGTTGTAACGAGAATGTTCGAGATACCGGAATTTCTCATAAGCTTTTCCAAGGATATACCCGACCGCGTCCTTAACCTTGTCTTCCCAGCCCTTTGGCTGTGCGTCTTTAAAAACTCTCGAATATGATCGAGACTGACTGCGTTCGCTGTGTGGGACTATTCTTTCAATTCCGAGAAACACTACATTTTTACGCACACGGTCGGCGTAGTCGTTCCATTTGCCACCCTTGCTCTTCCATCTGCGTTGGTACCGTACGCCTACAGGATCGGGAAGCGCCTCGGTCTTTCTCCAGTTGTTGTATGCAATGCCATATTGGATTTCAATTCCCTCTGGAGGCACCTCTTCGGGGTGCTGTACAAAGAAATCGGAAAACGTGTAATAGGAAAATTTCCTTTTTGGTAATTTGAAGCCATTCTTGTTGTTGTGATAAGCGCAGCAGGCTAACGCCAGTATTGTTGATTTCCCAGCACCGTTTTTCCCCGCGATAGCGGTAATTGGGTACTCAAAGTTAATATCGAGCGAGTTGATCCCTCTGAGCTTTCCCTCCCTCAAGACAATTCGTCGAAGTAAAGCATGTGAGTTGTCATTGGCAAATCGCTGCCTCAGCTTTTTATCTTTCTTGCTCTCACGATATTTCATGGCAGATATGACTAACGTTAATTAGTGGAACCTAAATGACAGGTTGTTTTGCGTCATGGCGGAATGCTCACCGTCAAACCAGCTCTGCAGAATACGGCAAGAGCATACGCGGAGATCTGTTGAAAGACTGCTTTATGGCAATTCCGCCACCGTCCGGTTGTGGCCGAACCGCCATACGTCATATTACTCCTGTCGCCCGTATTCACGGCATTGCGGCATGCGATGCGGATACCCCCTTCCTGATTTCCCATCCCCAGGTCCGTTCAGACCATTCTGGCTCGAAGAGCGTTCACACCCCGCCCGCAAAATTGCTCGGTCATCATTTTTCTGGGGCCGGGAATCCTGCTCGGTATGGGCGGACGAGGCGTTTGACGCCCGCCGCCGTGCCGATCAATCGGAAAATTCCCGCGAATGAACTCGATATGGACGATAAAAAACCGGTGGTTCTTTTGGCTGGCCCCGAGCGGTCGGCGCTGAGCGGCGTCAGCACGCACCTGAATCTTTTGTTTGCTTCCAGCCTGGCGCAGGAATTCGATCTGAAACACTTTCAAGTCGGCAGCGAGGGGCGCAAGGAAAATGTCGTTGGCCGGGGCGCGAGGCTGATTTTCAGCCCGTTTTCGCTGGCGGCAAGCATTCTTTCCAAGCACGCGGACATCGTGCATTTGAATACGTCGCTCAATCAGCGTGCCTACTGGCGCGATCTGGTTTATATGCTGGTGGCCCGGGTCTGTGGCGCGCGGGTCATTTACCAGGTGCACGGCGGCGACTTGCCACGGCAGTTCGCCGGGCGCAGTCGCATCATGAGAGCCTTGTTGCGCATCTCCCTGTCGCTTCCAGATGCCCTCGTCCTGCTCGCGAAATGCGAGTTCGAGGCCTATCGGGTTTTTATTCCCGGCGCCGACATCCGGGTTTTGCCCAATGCCATCGACTTTGCGCCGTATGCTGCGCTGCGCCGCGAGAATAGCGATGGCGAGAAGCCGCTGCGGCTGCTCTACATCGGCCGTTTTAGCTACCAGAAGGGGCTTTCCGATGTCTTGAGAGGTCTCCAGCTGGTCCGCCTGCACGGCATCGAAGCGAATCTGACCATCGCCGGCAGCGGCCCCGAGGAGAGCGCCTTGCACCAGCTCGTCGAACGACTGGGACTCGGCAAGCTGGTGACGTTTTCCGGGCCGGTTTTCGACGAGGCCAAGATAAAGCTGCTTGGCGCCGCCGATGTCTTTCTTTTGCCCACCTTCCATTCCGAGGGGCTGCCTTATGCCCTGCTCGAATGCATGGCTGCCGGCGTGCCGCCGATCACCACGCGTGTCGGGGCGATCCCGGACGTCGCTTTTGCCGGGGTGCATGCCATTTTTGTTCCGCCGCAGAATCCCGAGGCGATTGCGCGAGCGATTGAACAGCTGGCCGGCAATCGTGCGCTGCTCGCGCAGATGAGCGCTGCCTGCCGGAAGCGGATCGCCACGCGCTATTCGATCGAGTATTTTGCCGGGGAGTTTTCCCGTCTCTATTCGGACGTCGATGCCAGCCGGCGCGGGGCGATTGCCCGCCTGCGCAACAAGACACCGTGATTGGAATCCTATGTGCGGAATAGCCGGATGGATTGCGTCGTCGACGGCAAGGCTCGATCGCGCCACGCTGGCCGCGATGCTGCGCGCCATCGCCCATCGCGGGCCGGACGATGAGGGCATGTACGACGCACCCGCCGGCGCCACCGGGCAGCGGGTCTTTCTCGGTCACCGGCGGCTGTCGATCATCGATCCTGACGGCGCGCGGCAGCCGATGTGCGCTGCCGGTCTGGCGCTGGTGTTCAACGGCGAGATCTACAATTTCCGCGAACTGCGCGATACGCTGGTCCAGCACGGCTATTCCTTCAGCCGGGATTCCGATACCGAAGTGCTGCTGCGCGCCTATCAGCACTGGGGCGACGATCTGCTGCATCGCCTGCGCGGCAGTTTCGCCTTCGCGATCTGGGACGAAGGCCGCGAGCGGCTGTTCATGGCGCGCGACCGTTTTGGCGAAAAGCCGCTCTACCTTTACGAAAACGGCGGCAGCCTGTATTTCGCCTCGGAGGTCAAGGCGCTGCTCTGCGTTCCGGACTGCAAGGCGCGCGTCGATGTCACCGCCGTGCGGGATTACCTTGCCTACCGTTACGTGCCGGCTCCGAAGACCCTGTTCGCCGGGATTAGGAAGCTGATGCCGGGTACATGCGCCGTCTGGCAGGGCGGACAATTCAGCGAGCGGCGTTACTGGCAGGCGCCGGACGGCCAGGCCTGCGTGCCGCAGCCGGCGGCGTCCGATGTCGTCGGCGATTTTCTGGCACGCCTCGATGGCGCCGTGAAGTTGCAGATGGTCAGCGACGTTCCCTTTGGTGCCTTCCTCTCCGGCGGCCTCGATTCGTCGATGATCGTCGCGCTGATGACGCGGCACTGCCCGCTGGTCAATACCTTCTCGGTCGGTTTCGGTGAAGACCGCTACAGCGAGCTGGCCTACGCGGCCCAAGTGGCGCGGCAATTCGGAACGACGCATCATGAACTGACGGTTTCCTCCAGCGACCTCGTCGAACAACTGCCGAAGCTGGTCGCCTTTCGCGATGCGCCGGTCTCCGAGCCGTCCGACATCGCCATTTACCTGCTGGCCTGCGAGGCGGCGCGCAGCGTCAAGATGGTGTTGACCGGGGAGGGCAGCGATGAAATTCTCGGCGGCTACCCGAAGCATGTTTTCGAACGCCTGGCCGGCGGCTATCAGCATTTGCCGCGTGCGCTGCGCAACGGCTTGATCGCGCCGCTGGTGCAGGCCTTGCCCTACCGCTTCCGGCGCGCCAAGACGGCGATGGCCAACCTCAATATCGAGGACTGGCGCGAGCGCCAGGTCCGCTGGTTCGGTGCGCTCAGCCACCGGGAGCGCGACCGGCTCTCGGTCCTGCGCGGGAGCGACATGCCGCCGCCCGGCGCGCCGCCCTTCGATGCGGACCCCGGCATCGGTTCGCTGCGCCGGATTCTCTATTTCGACCAGACCAGCTGGCTGCCCGACAACCTGCTCGAGCGCGGCGACCGGATGTCGATGGCGGCGTCGATCGAGGCGCGGGTTCCCTTCCTCGACCACCAACTGGCCGAGTTCGTCTCGACGCTGCCCGACGATTGCCGGGTTCGCGGAACACGCACCAAGTGGATTCTGCGCGAAGCGGGAAAACAGCTGCTTCCGCCGTCCATCCTCGCGCGGCCGAAAGTCGGCTTTCGGGTACCGGTCAACGAATGGATGCGCGGCACGATGCGCGATTTCCTGCTCGACCATCTGCAGGGGGCGCAGTCGCTGACCCGCGCCTATTTCGAGCCGGCCATCCTCGACGGCCTGCTGGCGGATCATCTGACCGGCAAGCAGAATCACGAGAAGCTGCTCTGGTCGCTGCTCAACCTCGAAGTCTGGCACCGCCAATATGCCGCAAATTGAGCCCGGCATCGGCTTGTCCAGCCTCCCTGCCGTGTTGAACCGGCTGGCATGGCGGATCAACCGCCTGCGCTGCATGTCGGGCGCCGAAGTCGGCTATCGCCTGCAGCGTGCGGTGGCGACCCAGGTCGAGCACTGGGGTGGGCTTGGCGCGCTGCGCGTCCCCTCGGCCGATCTGTCCGCCGCTGCCGGCACGTGGTTTCGCGTTCCGGCCGGCATCGACGAGGCGCCGTATCTGGCGGCTGCGGATCGCCTGCTGGCCGGGCGCTTCGATGTCTTCGCCCGGCACGATCTCGATCTCGGTTCGCCGCCCCGCTGGAACCGCGATCCGAAAAGCGGCATCGAGGCGCCGCTGTCGTTCGGCAAGCTGATCGACTATCGCGATCCGCAACAGGTCGGCGACATCAAGTATCTCTGGGAGCCGAATCGCCACATGCACCTCGTCACGCTGGCCCAGGCCCATGCCCTGAGCGGCGAAGCGAAATACGCCGATACCCTCCGTCTGCATCTGGACGACTGGTTTGTCAGTTGCCCGTGCGGGCGGGGGCTCAACTGGTCGAGCGCGCTCGAAGCCGGCATCCGGCTGATCAACTGGTCGCTGGCCTGGCAACTGCTGGGCGGTGCGCAGGCAGCGCTGTTCGACGATGAAGCGGGCAGGGCTTTCCGGCAGCGCTGGCTGGATTCGGTCTATCAACACGCGCAATTCATCCGCAGCTATTTTTCGCTCCACTCGTCCGCCAACAATCACCTGATCGGCGAAGCCGCCGGCCTGTTCATCGCCGCGCTGACTTGGCCGCAGTGGCCGCAGGCCAGTTCGTGGCGGGAGGAGTCTTTGCTGATCCTCGAGCGCGAAGCCCGCTTGCAGAATGCCGCCGACGGGGTCAATCGCGAGCAATCGGTTTCCTACCAGCAGTACGAGATCGACCTGCTGCTGCTCCCCCTGCTGGCCGGCAGGGCCGTTGGCCTGAGGTTCTCGCCGGGCTATGTGGCGAACATCGAGCGGATGCTCGAGTACCTCGCATCGATCATGGATTTTGGCGGCAATGTGCCGATGTTCGGCGATGCCGATGACGGCATGGTGGTCAGGCTGGCGCAGGGCGGCAATTTCTGTCGTTACCGCTCGGTGCTCGCGACCGGCGCATTTCTCTTCCAGCGCGGCGATTTCTGGAGCAAGGCCGGCTATGTCGACGACAAGACCCGCTGGCTGCTCGGCCTGGAACCCGGGCAGAAGCTGCCGACCCGCTCGCTGCCTACGTCGTGGCCGCTGCGCCGGGCATTCCCCGAGGGCGGTTATTACATCCTGGGTTGCGATTTCGAGAGCAAAAAGGAAATCCGGCTGGTCGCCGATGCCGGCCCGCTGGGTTATCAGCGCATTGCCGCGCACGGTCATGCCGACGCGCTTTCCTTCACGCTGTCGGTCGGCGGCGACGAGTTCCTGATCGACCCCGGAACCTATGCCTATCACACGCAAGGCCCGTGGCGCCAGTATTTCCGCGGGACTTCGGCGCATAACACCTTGCGCGTGGATGGTGAGGACCAGTCGCAGGCCGGGGGAAACTTCATGTGGCTCAAAAAGGCGGTCGCCATCTGCAGTGACTGGCATAGTTCTGCACAAAGCGACATTTTCGAGGGCTGGCACGACGGTTACCGCCGGCTTGCCGATCCGGTCACGCATCAACGGCGGATCACCCTCGACAAGGTACGGCGCCGGGTGCTCATCGAAGATTCCCTGCAGATGCGCGATGCGCACGAGATCGAGCTTTTTTTCCATTGCAGCGAACGCTGCCACGTCGAGCCGGGTAGCGATGGCTATCTCCTCGAGCAGGGCAAGACCCGCCTGAGGCTCAAGCTGCCCGAAGCGGGCTGGCACAGCGTTTATTCCGGCAGCAGCGCGCCGATGCTGGGCTGGGTCTCGCGGCATTTCGACGACAAGCAGCCGACGACGACCATCGCTTGGTCGGGGCGCCTGTGCGGGAACGTCGTCCTGCGCAGCGAGATTCTCTGCTGATCCGATCGGGCCAAAAACGACGTTTCCGCACGAGACCGGACTTAAAGAAAAACCACGACGCTAGCTGATATCCATCGACGGAAACATCGGCGGCAAAACCGTCAGTCCGTTTTCCGGTTTTTCATGTCTTGTTGCGATCGCGGGAGCCGAAATGAAGATCTGTATCTTTGGCCTTGGTTATGTTGGCGCCGTTTCTGCGGCGTGTCTTGCCCAGGATGGTCATCAGGTGATCGGCATCGATCCGGAGCCGACGAAAGTCGATCTGATCAACGCCGGCAAAACCCCCATCGTCGAAAAAGGGGTCGGTGAAATCATCAAGGAGCAGGTTGACGCCGGCCGACTGTCGGCAACGACCGATGCCGCAGCCGCCATTCCCAATTCCGACCTGCTGTTCGTCTGCGTCGGCACCCCGAGCCTGCCAAACGGCGGAATCGACCTGAAGGCCATCCGCCATGTCTGCCAGCAGATCGGCGAGTCGCTGGGCAAACAGGACAATGCGCCGATTGTCGCCATCCGCAGCACCATGCTGCCCGGTACGATGCGCCAGGTCGTCATTCCGGCCATCGAAGCGGCCTCCGGCAAGCGCGCCGGCGCCGATTTCGGCGTCTGCATCAACCCGGAGTTCCTGCGCGAGGGAACGGCCGTTTATGACTACTACAATCCGCCGAAGACGGTAATCGGCGAGTTGGGCAAATCGAGCGGCGATCTGCTGGCCAGCCTTTATGTCGCGATGCGGGCGCCGCTGATCCGCACCGACATCGAAACGGCCGAAATGGTCAAATATGCCGACAACGCCTGGCATGCCCTGAAAGTGGGTTTCGCCAACGAAATCGGCAACATCTGCAAGAGTGTGGACGTCGATGGGCACCGGGTCATGGACATCTTCTGCCAGGACAGCAAGCTCAACCTCTCGGCGTATTACCTGAAGCCCGGCTTCGCCTTTGGCGGCTCTTGCCTGCCGAAGGACTTGCGGGCGCTGCTCCACAAGGCGAAGACACTCGATCTTTCGCTGCCTATCCTCTCGGCCATCCTGCCGAGCAACGAGTTGCAGATCGATCGCGGCGTGCGTGCCGTGGTCGACAAGGGGCATCGCCAGGTCGGCATCCTCGGCTTCAGCTTCAAGGCCGGCACCGACGATCTGCGCGAAAGCCCGGTGGTCGAGCTGACCGAGCGCCTGCTCGGCAAGGGTTACGACCTGAAAATCTACGACCGGAACGTCAGTATCGCGAGCATCCACGGCGCCAATCGGGATTACATCCTCAATCACATTCCCCATATTTCTCGCCTGATGGTGCCCACCATCGGCGAAGTCCTCGGCCACGCACGCACCATCGTGATCGGCAACGCCGCGCCGGAATTCAGCGACATCTCCGCCCGGATCGAGCATGGACAGAACGTCATCGATTTTGTCCGCATCAATTCGTCGCGCAGCGTTGCCGGCATTTACGAAGGCCTCTGCTGGTAGGGCAGGGCCATCCCGGAAGGAATCCCCCATGAAAGCGCCAAAACGTGTCCTGATCCTGGTCGAAAACCTGCCCAGCCCGTTCGATCGCCGGGTCTGGCAGGAGGCGACCACGCTGCGCGACGCGGGCTACGAAGTCAGCATCATCTGCCCGACCGGGCGCGGCTATGAGCGCCGCTTCGAGGTGCTTGAAAGGATCGGCATTTATCGCTACAAGCTGCCGATCGAGGCCGAGGGCGCTGCGGGCTACGCGACGGAATACGCGGCTGCCTTGTTCTGGACCTTTCTGCTGGCCTGGCGGGTGCTGCTCACGCGTGGCTTCGACGTCATCCATGCCTGCAATCCACCGGACCTGTTCTTCCTGATTGGCGGTTTCTTCAAGCTGTTCGGAAAAAAATTCGTGTTCGATCACCACGACATCAATCCGGAACTCTACGAGGCCAAGTTCGGCCGGCGCGACTTCTTCTATCGCCTGATGCTGAGGCTCGAACGCTGGACCTTTCGCACCGCCGACGTGTCGATCGCCACCAACGAATCGTACCGGCGCATCGCCATCGAGCGTGGCGGCATGGACCCGCAGCGGGTTTTTGTCGTGCGCAGCGGGCCAAGCCTCGAGCGGATGAAGATCGGCCCGGTCGACGAGCGGCTGAAGTGTGGCCGCCGCTATCTGGTCGGCTATGTCGGCGTGATGGGCAGGCAGGAGGGTATCGACTACCTGCTGCACGCCATCCGTCACATCGTCGTCGACCTCAAGCGCACGGACATCCAGTTCGGCCTGGTTGGCGGCGGCACGTCGCTGCAGGAAATGAAGGAACTGGCGCTGGCGCTCAAGGTGGCGCCCTTCGTCACCTTTACCGGCCGCGTTCCGGACGACCGGCTGCTGGCCATGCTCAACAGCGCGGATCTCTGCGTTAATCCCGATATCGCCAACGAAATGAACGACAAGTCGACCATGAACAAAATCATGGAATACATGGCGCTGGGAAAACCCATCGTGCAGTTCGATCTTGCGGAAGGGCGGGTATCGGCGCAGGACGCCTCGCTGTACGCACTGCGCAACGACAGCACGGATCTGGCCGAAAAAATCGTGGCCCTGCTCGACGACGAGCCGTTGCGTCAACGCATGGGCGAGGCGGGGCGCCGGCGGGTGCTCAATGAACTGGCATGGCACCACGAGGTGCCGAAGCTGCTCGCCGCCTACCAGACGCTATGGCGCCGGCAGGAGCAGAAAACGCCGGTCGGCAGGATGACGGCGCCTTGATCTTTTGAAAAATCCTGTCGCGGCGACAGACTGTCCGCTGACGGATCGTCTGGCGGCCGGTTGTTCTTTTCAGGCCACTTCGAGCGTCAGGATGACCTGGCCTTCGGTCACCACCTCACCCGGTGCCATGTGCAATGCCACGACCCGCCCGGCGCTGGGGGTGGGAATGTCGAGCGCCACCTTGCCGGTTTCGAGAACGATCAGGTTGTCTTCCCGTTCGACCATGTCGCCCGGCAGGACCAGAACGTCATCGACGATCACCTCGCCGCTGCCACAATTGCCACAGGAATCCCAGCACTCGGGAAATTTCGGGATACGGACTTCGACGATTCTGCTCATGACGGTCAGGCGCTTCCGTGTAAAACCGGGCCATGCACGTTTGCCGGCACGACCCTGGGCAAGGGGCCTGCATTATAGTCGATTGTACTTTCCGCTTCCTTGACGCAAGGACTTGCAATCTGCTGTTTTTTCCGGATCAACCGGCTTGCCGGCTATTTTTCGACGAAGGCACGCTCGATGACGTAATCGCCCATCGCGCCGATGTGCGGCGAGACATGAAAGCCGCGCCGGTCGAGCAGCGTGCAGCAATCCTTGATCATCGCCGGGCTGCCGCAGATCATCACGCGGTCATGCGCCGGATCGAGCGCCGGCAGGCCGATGTCGGCGAACAGCTTGCCGTTCTCGATCAGGTCGGTGAGACGGCCCTGATTGCGGAAAGGTTCGCGCGTTACCGTCGGGTAATAGATCAGCTTGTCGCGCACGAGGTCGGAAAAATATTCGTGATTCGGCAACTCGTTGGCGATGAAGTCGGCGTAGGCCAGTTCGCTGACCGTCCGCACGCCATGGATCAGCACGACTTTTTCGAAGCGCTCGTAGGTTTCCGGGTCCTGGATCAGGCTCAGGAAGGGCGCAAGTCCGGTCCCGGTCGATAGCAGGTAGAGGTTTTTCCCCGGCTTCAGGTCGCGCAGCACCAGCGTGCCGGTCGGCTTGCGGCTGACGACCAACTCGTCGCCGACCTTCAGGTGCTGCAGTTTCGAGGTCAACGGGCCGTTCTGCACCTTGATGCTGAAGAACTCGAGATGCTCGTCGTGGTTGGCGCTGGCGATGCTGTAGGCGCGGGTCAGCGGCCGGCCTTCCTGCTCCATGCCGATCATCACGAACTGCCCGTTGATGAAGCGCAGTCCGGCATCGCGCGTCGTGCGGAAGCTGAACAGGTGATCGTTCCAGTGATGGACCGAGAGGACGCGTTGGGTGGAAAGATTGCTCATGATGTGACCCCGTTGCCTATTGGATGTGAGCAATCGTATTCCGTGCTGATATATCTGTAAAATGGGTTATGTTGATAACAAATATCTAGCGAGCAGATATGAGATTTACCCTGCGCCAGATGGCCATCTTCGTCGCGGTCGCCCGCCACGAAAGCGTTTCGCGCGCGGCAGAAGCCTTGTCGCTTTCGCAGTCGGCGGCCAGTACCGCGCTCGGCGAGCTTGAGCGGCAGTACGACACCCAGCTTTTCGACCGCGTCGGCAAGGCGCTGCGCCTCAACGAGCTTGGACAAACCCTCTTGCCGCAAGCCGTCGAGCTGATCGAACGGGCCGAGGGGGTGGAAACCCTGCTCGAAGGGCGCGCCGGCTTCGGCCGGCTGCGGATCGGCGCGACGCTGACCATCGGCAACTACCTCGCGACGCTGATCGTCGCCGATTTTCTCCAGCGCCACCCGGAAAGCGAGGTGCAGCTCCAGGTGCATAACACGGCGACCATCGTCGAGCAGGTCGCGCGCTACGAGCTCGATCTCGGGCTGATCGAGGGCGCTTGCCGGCACCCCGATCTCATCGTCGAGCCCTGGGTCGAGGACGAACTGGTCGTCTTCTGTGCGCCGGGCCATGCGCTGGCCAGGAAAGGCTCGGCAACGCTGGCCGAACTCGCGGCCGAGTCGTGGATCGTTCGCGAGAGCGGTTCCGGAACGCGCGAGACGCTCGATCAGGCGCTGCGCCACCGGCCTGTGCCGCTGAAAGTGCGGCTCGAACTGGAGCACACCGAGGCGATCAAGCGCGCCGTCGAGTTCGGTCTGGGCATCGGCTGCATTTCGCGCCTCGCGCTGCGCGAGGCCTTCCGGCGCGGCAGCCTGGTGCCGATCGAAACACCGGAACTCGACTTGCGGCGCCATTTCAATTTCGTCTGGCAGCGGCGGAAATTCCAGACGGCCGGCATGCGCGAGTTCGTCGTGCTGTGCAAAACGATGACCGCCGGCGTGCAGCGCAGCGACCAGATCGAGTGGTCGTTGATTCCCTGAGCGCGGCACCGCCCGGGCGTTACAGGCGTCCCAGCTTGCGGTACAGCGTGTTGCGCGAGACGCCGAGCAGGCGGGCGGCGGCCGAGATATTGCCGCCCTGCGCTTCGAGC
Source organism: Rhodocyclaceae bacterium (assembly GCA_049295655.1). Lineage (GTDB taxonomy): Bacteria > Pseudomonadota > Gammaproteobacteria > Burkholderiales > Rhodocyclaceae > CAJBIL01. Next base: position 6,472 of record JBAQRB010000057.1, on the reverse strand, counting down.
GTTCGCCGCACGACGTTGCGCTCGATTTCGTCGAGGCTGCCCGTTTCGTTGGCTTCGGGGGCTGCGGCGACGAAGGCCGCGCAGTTGGCAATGGCGACCGGCAGTTCCTCGAGCAGTTCTTCCGGCAGCTGCGTTTCGCCGATCATCTCCTCGTCGTCGTCGAGCAGGGCGATGGCGACACGGATCACGTTGAACAGCTGGCGGATGTTGCCCGGCCAGGAATAGCGGGTAAAAGCCTCCATCGCGCTGGGCGAGACGCCGATCGGCCGGCCCGCCGCTTCGCTGCGGATCAGGATGTCGACCAACTGGCGCAGATCGGTCCGCTCGCGCAAGGCGGGGAGGGTAACCGCCAGTCCGTTGATGCGATAGTAAAGGTCCTCGCGGAAGCGGCGGCTGGCCACTTCGTCCTTGAGGCGGCGGTGCGTCGCGCAGACCAGCGAGATGTCCACCGGGATGCTGCGGCTGCCGCCGAGCGGCGTCACGCAGCGTTCCTGCAGCACGCGCAGCAGCCGTGCCTGCAGGTTGAGCGGCATGTCGCCGATTTCGTCGAGGAAGAGGGTGCCGCCGTGCGCCTGCTGGATCTTGCCGACGGCGCCTTCCTTGCGCGCGCCGGTAAAGGCGCCGCCCTGGTAGCCGAAGAGCTCCGATTCGATCAGGTTTTCCGGGATCGCCGCGCAGTTGAGCGCGACGTAAGGCGCGCTGCTGCGCTGGCCGCTGTTGTGGATCGCCTTGGCGAACATTTCCTTGCCGGCGCCCGACTCGCCCTGGATCAGGATCGGAATGTCGCGGCCGAGCACGCGGCGGGCGCGGTCGATCGCCAGCTGCAGACGGGCGTCGCCGGTGGCCAGGCTGTCGAGCGTGACCGGCGCGCTTTCGCCTTCGACAGCCAGGCGTGGCCGTGCGCTGCGTGCCTCGCGCCGCTCGCTGCCGGTTTGAACCATGGTCTGCGGCGGCAGGTTGCCGCGCAGGCGGACGTAGAGCTGCTGGCCGTTGAGCAGGGCGAAGGCGCTGATCGACTGGGCATCCTGCCGTGCGCGATCGATCAGTGCGCCGAGCGACGCATCGAACAGCATCGAGCAGTGACAGCGTGTCGCCTCGTCGCGGCGCAGGCCGAGGATTTCCAGTCCTGCCGCATTGATCGCCAGAATCCGCCCATCCTGCGCCACGGCAGCGAGTCCTTCGCCGAGGCTGCCGATGTACTCTGGCTGGGTGTGAAAGCAGATCAGCAGGTCGCGCGGGAATTCAGCCTCGAACAGGCGCTTTTCGACCAGACTGGCCATCATCCTGGCCAGACCCATGGTGTGCCGCTGATAGCCGCGCGCATCGCCCGAGATGTTCAGCACGCCGAGCAGGTTGCCGAACGGGTCGAGCAGTGGCGCTGCGCTGCAGGTAAGGAAATTGTTGCGTTCGAGAAAGTGCTCGGCGCCGACCACCTCGACCGCGCAACGTTCGGCGAGCGCCGTGCCGACCGCGTTGGTTCCGCGCAACCCTTCGCCCCAGCCGGCGCCCGGCTGCAGTGCCACCTGGCCGGCGCGTTCGATGAAATCGGCATCGCCGACCGAGTGCAGCAGCAGGCCTTCCTTGTTGGCGAGAACGACGACACTGCCCGAACGCCGGATCTGCTCATGCACATGCGCCATAATCGAGCGCGAATGGGCGATCAAGGTTGCGTATTGTTCGTGCGCCTGCTTCAGTTGCGCGGCCTCGACCAGTTCGCTGTTGTAGCTCGTGACGTGGGCGTCGAGTCCGGCCATCCGGCAGCGTTCCCAGGAGCGCAGCAGCGTGCGCTCGAGCAGTCCGTGCGGGGTTTCGCCGCGATCGAAAAACGATTCCCTCGCCTCCTGGCTGCGCAGACCGCGCGCTTCCAGCGTCGTCGATATCAGACTCATATTTACTCCTCCTCCACTGCATCAAATGACCGGATCTATCCTGAACCGTATCAATCCTTTTCCGGTACTGCTTCACAACGTAGCAGTTGGGCCATCTTTAAGCAATCAGTCGCTTCAGCTCGACACAGTCCCCGTTATGCAAAATTGGTGCCATGTTTTCGCCTCGCCCCGCAATCATGGGCTTTGCCGGGGTGGCGCCGGTCCATCTCGGCACTTTGCCACGCCCTTTCCTGGCGATGGCACAGCGCTTGCAGATGGAACAGCGTGCATCGCCGTTTCGTACCGGCCGCCATAAAGACCATCAACCAAAAACATACCCGAGGTGACAAAGTGACTGATGTAAAAAATACCATTTTCCGCCGGCTCGTATCCGTCGCACTGGTGCTGGCCTCCGCTGCCGTCATGGCGCACGGCGATGTGACGCCGCAGGCGGTCGATACCTCGTCCCTGAAGCAGATCGGCGGCGACTGGGTGAAGAGCAATCCCTATCGCGGCGACAAGAAGGCAATCGCCATCGGCGATTCCGCCTTTAACCAGAATTGTGCGCGCTGCCACGGTCTGGGCGCCATTTCCGGCGGTATCGCCCCGGATTTGCGCTTCCTGCCGGCCGGCGACGAGGGCGACGAAGTCTTCATCCCGCGCGTCCGTCGCGGCGCGACACGCGATGGCCGGGTCTATATGCCGCCGTTCGATGGCATCCTCTCGCAAGAGGCGATGTGGGCCTTGCGCAGCTGGCTGGAGACCGTCCGTGAAGATTGATGCCAGCCGTAGTTTCTATGGCACTAGCCGCCCTGCCCGTCGCCGCCAGTGGCTGGCCGGCCTCCTGGCGCTGGGCCTGACGGCGGCCTTGCCGGCGCTGGCCGACGGACTCGATACGCTACGTCAGAAAGGGCGCCTGCGCGTCGCCGTCTACAACGATTTCGCCCCGTATTCGTTCGAGGGCCGCGGCATCGATGTCGAGATCGGCCGGGCGCTCGCCGAGCGCCTCGGCGTCTCGGCCGAGATCGCCTGGTTCAGCGCCGACGAGGATATGAGCGACGACCTGCGCAACATGGTCTGGAAGGGCCATTATCTTGGCACGCAGCCGGCCGACGTGATGCTGCACGTACCGCTCGACAAGCACCTTGCAGCGCAGAACGACAAGGTGCGGATCGTCGCGCCCTACCACGTCGAGGCGCTGGCCCTGGCCCGTGTCGCCTCGCGCGTCCCGGAACCCTCGGGCTCAGCGGCCGTGGCGCTCGACGTCTTCACGCGCGAGAAGATCGGCGTCGAAGTGGCGTCCGGCTCCGATGGCTTCCTGCTTGGCGTGCTGAACGGCCGATTGCGCGAGAACGTCGTGCATTACCGCAGCGTCGCCCTGGCCGCAGCCGGGCTGCGGGCCGGCGAGGTGGCGGCGGTAATGGCGCCGAGAGCCGAGCTCGAGGCGGCGCTGCAGGGCGATCGGCACTACCCGATCAGCGCCGTGAAGATGCCGGAATTGCGCACCGACCACTGGCCGCTCGCGATGGCCGTCAAGCACGATGACGGCCCGCTGGCCGAGGCGCTGAGCAGCGCGCTGATCGGGCTGCAGCAGGACGGCACGGTTGCCCGCATCTTCAAGCGTTACGGCGTGACCCATCAGCTGCCCGGAGGCTGAAAATGTCGACCAAACCCGTTTTCCGCAGGCTGATGGCGCTCTTCCTCGCCTCGCCGACGCTGCTCATGGCCCAGCCTTTTGCCTACGTGCCGAACGAGAAGTCAAGCAGCCTGAGCGTCATCGATACGGCGACCCATACCGTCGTCGCCTCGATCCCGGCCGGCGGCAGGCCGCGCGGCATCGCCGCCGACCCGGCCGGAAAACGCCTCTACGTGACCGATGCGGCGCACGGCGAATTGCTGCTGATCGGGCTGCCGGAAGGCAAGGTCGTCCAGCACGTGCCGCTCGGCCAATCGCCCGAGGGCGTCTCCGTGTCGGCCGACGGCCGCTGGCTGGCCGCCGCCGTCGAAGGCAGCAACAGCATCGTGCTGATCGATGCGGCCAGCGGGCAGCGCGTGGCGGAGATCGGCGTGCAGGGAAAGAATCCCGAGCATGCCGTGTTCAGCCCGGACGGCCGCTGGATCTACGTGAGCGCCGAGGAGGCCGAGCAGGTCGATGTGATCGACGTTGGCCGGCGCCAGCAGGTCGGCAGCATTCCGGTCGGCCGCCGGCCGCGCGGCATTGCCTTCCTGCCCGACGGCAGCCGCGCCTACGTGGCGTGCGAGCTGTCGAACACGGTCTATGCGATCGACGTGGCCAGCCGCACGGTCGTCGCCAGGATCCGCGCCGGCGAGTTCGTCAACGGCGTCGCAGTGACACCCGACGGCAAACGGGTCTTCGTTTCCAACGGCAAGGACGGCACGGTCAGCGCCATCGACAGCGCGAGCAATACCGTGCTGGCGACCATCGAGGTCGGCAAGCGACCGTGGAACATGGCCGTGACGCTAGACGGGCGGCTTCTTTATGTGGCCAACGGCCGTTCCGCCAGCGTCTCGGTGATCGACACGGCGACACTGCTCCGGCGCCTCGACGTGCCGGTCGGCGAGTTTCCCTGGGGCGTGGCGATCCGATGAGCAGCGAACGCTATGGCCAGCCGGCGGTGGCCCTGCACTGGCTGCACGCGGGTCTGATCGCCGCCTTGCTGGCCATCGGCTGGACGATGGTCGATCTGCCCAAGGGGGCGGAGCGTTCGGCGGCCTTTGCCCTGCACAAATCGCTCGGTCTGTGTGCGCTGGCGCTGATCCTGATCCGCCTCGCCTGGCGGCGCCATCGGGCGCCCCCGCCTGCGTCCGGGCATCTCAAGCCGTGGGAGCGCTGCCTGTCCGTGGCGACGCATGCGGCGCTCTATCTCCTGCTCTTCGTTGCGCCGCTGGCCGGCTATCTGTCGGCGTCGTTTACCAAATATCCGATGAAATTCTTCGGCTTGCTGCTGCCTTCGATCGGCTGGCCCGACGAGCGGCTCAATGCGTTTTTCAATCTCCTGCACAAGGGTGCCGTCTGGGCGCTGATGCTCCTGCTTTTCCTGCACGTCGCCGGCGCTTTGCACCATGCGCTGCGCCGCGACGGCGTGATGTCGCGCATGCAGCCCTGGCGCGGCCGGGCAGGCTGAGCGGACACGGGCAACGCCGGGCGCACGGGAGGCTGCTGCGTTCCGTGACGGGTGCGTTGCTCGTGCCCCGCTGTTTCGTTGCTGAACAGGTGTTCCATTATGGAGCGGTCACTGTTGCAGTTCAGCCACGGTAGGTGATGCGATAGATCGCGCCGGCGTGATCGTCGGACACCAGCAGCGAGCCGTCGGGCAGCACCAGCACGTCGGCTGGGCGGCCCCAGGCCTTCTCGCCCTGCAGCCAGCCGCTGGCGAAGGGCGTGTAGCTCACGGCCTTGCCGCCTTGCAGGCGCACCAGAGAAACCCGGTAGCCGGCCTTCTTCGAGCGGTTCCACGAGCCGTGTTCGGCGATGAAGATCTGCTGACGGTAGTCGGGCGGGAACATCGTCCCGCGATAGAAGCGCATGCCCAGCGCGGCGACGTGCGCGCCGAGCTTCTGCACCGGCGCGGCAAAGTCCTTACAGCGGCGCCTGGCGCCGAAATCCGGATCGGGCAGGTCGCCGCCGTGGCAGTAGGGATAGCCGAAATCCATTCCGGCACGCGGCGCATGGTTGAGCTCGTCGGGCGGCAAGTCGTCGCCGAGCATGTCGCGGCCGTTGTCGGTGAACCAGAGCTCGCCGGTTTGCGGCTGCCAGTCGAAGCCGACGCTGTTGCGCACACCGCGTGCGTAGGTTTCCTGCGCGCTGCCGTCCGGATTCATGCGCAGGATATTGGCGTGGCGCTGCGCGTCCGGTTCGCAGATGTTGCAGGGCGCACCGACCGGCACGTAGAGCTTGCCGTCCGGGCCGAAGGCGATGAATTTCCAGCCGTGCTGCGTCTCGCCGGGTAGCCGGTCGGTCACCGGCACGGCCTGCGGCGGATCCTCGAGGCGCCGTTCGATGTCGTCGTAGCGCAGGATGCGGCTGACTGCCGAGACGTAAAGGCTGCCATCGCGGTAGGCCACGCCGACCGGGAGCTGCAGTCCGCTGGCGATTGTCATCGCGCTGCCCGCCTTGAAGTCGGCGCCAAAGCGCAGCGCATGCACCTTTCCCGCCTGCATCGAACCGACGAACAGGGTTCCGCCGTTGCGGTCGTGCTGCCCGAGCGCCATCTGCCGGGCGTTGTCCACGCGCGCCCAGAGCTCGATCGAAAAGCCCGGCGGCAAGCTGATGCGCTCGAGCGGCAGGTCGGCCGCCGGCGCGCTCAGCGGGATCAGCAGGAGGGCAAAGGCAAGAAACCGGTCGATTCTTCGCATGGCTGAAACTCCGCGGGCGGCAGCACAGCATACAGCGCAATACCATCGTCGAAAGGGGCGGCCTGCGCTTTTGAATGAGCTGATTGGACGCCGTCATGACCGGAGAATCGCTCCTGCTGTATCATCCTGGAAAAAGCAGTTAACCACGGCGACACGGCGAACATGGCGAAAAAACAATAAGTTGCGCCAAATAGAAAGGAATGTTTTTCGCTGTCCCACGGGATTTG
>JBAQRB010000056.1:0-3370 GCA_049295655.1 Rhodocyclaceae bacterium | reverse complement strand
GTCCACGCCAGCCTGGCGCAGTCGGGCCACGGCTTTGCCGGCAGTTTTTACGATCAGCTGAAAACCTACCCGAAGCTTGCCGCGCTGCTGCGCGACGAAGCGACGCTGACCCGGCTGAAGGCCGCGCACGAGCGCTATTTCCGTGAACTGACGGCCGGCAGTTACGGCGCCGACTATGTCGCGCGCCGGCTCGAAGTCGGCGAGACGCACGCGCGCATCGGACTCGAACCGAAATGGTACGTCGGCGCCTTCCGCAAATACCTCTCGGGCATGCTCGACGCCGTCTGGGAACACAGCGGCGGCGAGCGCGACGCCTTCATTCCTGCCTTCGACGCGCTGCTCAAGGTCGCCATGTTCGACCTCGGGCTGACGCTCGACACCTACATCCACGCCGACAAGCGGCGCATCGCGCTGCGCGACCGGGCCATCGAGTCGAGCGTGAACGGCATCTTCATCGCCGACGCCGGGCAGAACGACTACCCGCTGATCTACGTCAACCCGGCCTTCGAGCGCGTCCTCGGCGTCGGCGCCGGCTGCATCGTCGGCCAGCCGTGCATCTGCCAGGGCGGCGACCACGAAAACGACGATGGCTACCGCGAGATACGCCTGGCCATCGCACGCGGCAGCGAAGGCAGCACGGTGCTGCGCCTGCGTCGTGCCGACGGGGAAAAGCTGTGGGTCGAGCTATTTCTCGCACCGGTACGCAGCGAAAGCGGCAGCGTCACGCACTTCGTCGGCGTGCTCAACGACGTGACCTTCCGCAAGGACGCCGAGGAGCGCCTCAACCATCTCGCCAACCACGATGCGCTGACCGGGCTGCCCAACCGCAACCTGCTCAACGACCGTCTGGCGCATGCCATCGCGCGGCGCAGCGATGGCATGGCGGCGGTGCTCTTCCTCGACCTCGACCGCTTCAAGCTGATCAACGACAGCTACGGCCACGACGTCGGCGACGAACTGCTGAAGGCGGCGGCAGCGCGTCTTGCCGCTTGCCTGCGCAACGAGGATACCGTGGCGCGCCTGGGCGGCGACGAGTTCGTCGTACTGCTCGAGGACCTGCCCGGTACGGACACGGCGGCGAGCATCGCCGCGAAAATCGCCAGCCGCCTCGCCGAACCGCTGATCGTCGGCGGGCGCGAACTGCCGATCGCGGCGAGTATCGGCATTGCGCTTTATCCGCGCGACGGGTGCGATGCGCAGAATTTGCTGAAGAACGCCGACACGGCGATGTACCGCGCCAAGGAGGCCGGCGGCGGGCGCTTCTGCTTCTTTGCCGGCGAAATGAACGCGCACGCCTTGCAGCGGCTGACGCTGGAGAACGAACTGCGCCACGCGCTCGACGGCGGCGAACTCGAAGTCTTCTACCAGGCGCAGGTGGCGATGACGAACGGCCGGCTGCTCGGTGCCGAGGCACTGGTGCGCTGGCGGCATCCGCTGAAGGGGCTGATCCCGCCGGCCGACTTCATCCCGATCGCCGAGGAAACCGGACTCATCGTCGCGCTCGGCGAGCAGGTACTGCGCAGTACCTGCCGGCAGATCGTCGACTGGCAACAGCGCGGCCTGCCAGCGCTGACGGTCGCGGTCAACCTCTCGCCGCGCCAGTTTCAGCAGCCCGATCTGGTCGCGGTGATCGCCGGCATCCTCGCCGAAACCGGCGCCGACCCGGCCCGTATCGAACTCGAAATCACCGAGAGCGCCGCAATGCAGAACGCCGACTGCGCCGTCGCCGCGCTGCGTCAGCTGCGTGCGATGGGCGTCTCGCTGGCGATCGACGACTTCGGCACCGGCTATTCGTCGCTCTCGTACCTGAAGCGCTTCCCGATCGACAAGCTGAAGATCGACCGCTCGTTCATCCAGGGCATTCCAGGCGACGGCGACGACACGGCCATCGTCCAGGCAATCGTCGCCATGGCCGGCAGCCTGGGGCTCAGGCTGATCGCCGAGGGCGTCGAGAACGAAGCACAGCGCGCCTTTCTCGAAACACTGGGCTGCACCACGGCGCAGGGCTACCTGTTCGGCCGCCCGCAAGCGGCGAGCGAATTCGAGCGGAACTTTCTCGCAGCCGGATCTTGATGCTTCGCGGCATTCCAATCCTCCTGCGGAACCTGCCTGAATGCCTCGATCCGCACTGATTTCATCTTTCTGCCGCCTGTGTACTGCAACGCACCGACAGGCAAAAAACACTGAGCGAGACTTCTCGCATTGTGTAGAGCCACTTTGATGCGATCCCCTTGTTTCTTGACGCATCCATTCCGAATGGCTACTGGCAGCAAGGGGGGCGCCCAAGCGCTCAGGAGGTCAATCGATGCCTGCGGTCAATGACGACACGCGTTACCGAGCGATCGAACAAATGTTGGCGCAGCGTGCCGGGGAGGCGCCTGATGCAAGGGCATTTGCGGAAGCCGCCCTCGGCATCTGGCAGCAAGTCGCTGCGCGGCTTGCACCGGTGATCGGTTCGCGCGGCGTGCACATCCTGTTCAAGCGCGCGTTGCACCTGGCGGGCAAGGATTTTCCGTGGCTGATCGTTGCCGGAAACGACAACGGAAGCATCGAGCTTGCCGGCTTGCTGGCGTGCTTCGAAGCCCGTCCCGTCGATTCTGCCCGCGCGGCGAGTTATGCCTTGCTGACGACCTTCATCGACTTGTTGGCAAGCATGATTGGCAAGTCCTTGACCTCCCGTTTGCTGGACCCGATATGGACGCCGGCGCCATCGGCGTCCGAACAGGAGAATGCGCCATGAACAAGAAAGTAACCATACGCCGTCTGGTCACCGGCGTGCCGGGACTCGATGCGATCCTCGGCGGCGGCTTGCCCGAATTCTCCTTCAACCTGATTGGCGGGCCGCCCGGCTCTGGCAAGACGACGCTGGCGCACCAGATCATGTTTGCCTTGGCGACACCAGCGCGACCGGCGCTGTTTTTCACCATACTCGGCGAACCGCCATTGAAAATGTTGCGCTATCAGCAGCAGTTCTCTTTTTTCGACTTCACCAAGCTCGATCAGTCGATTCGCTTCGTCAATCTGAGCGACGACGTCGCGACGGGCAACTTCAAGCAGGTACTGGCGCGCATCACGGCGGAGATCGAAGCGTTCTCGCCGGCACTGGTCATCGTCGACTCCTTTCGCGCGATCATGCTCGAAGCGCAGCAGCAAGCCACGAGCGTTATCAGTCAGCAGTTGTTTATCCAGCAACTCGGCGTGTATCTGTCCGCCTGGCAGGCGACCACCTTCCTGATTGGCGAGTCGCTTGCCGATCCCAATATCCACCCGATTCAGACGGTCGCCGACGGCCTGCTGCTCCTCGAGCAGAGGGTCCAGCGCAATTCGATGGTACGCAAGATCCAGGTCCTCAAAATGCGCGGTCAGGCAC
>JBAQRB010000055.1:0-6471 GCA_049295655.1 Rhodocyclaceae bacterium | reverse complement strand
CTGCCTGACGGCCTCCTGCAGCGGTGCGGCCACCCAGTGGCGCGAGAATGTCCACACCAGACCGACGACGATCGGGATGAGCAGCAGGGTGACCAGCAGCAGGCCGCGCCCGGCCTGTTTGCCTTCGGCGTTGAATTCTTCGAGGTAGCTGCCCGAAGCGATCAGCCAATTCCATTCGGGATAGTGGTTGAAGACGACGATTTTTTCGCGTACGGCGGAGTCATCGGGGTTCTTCCACCAGTAACTGATCACGCCATCGCGCTGGGCGATCATTTCGCCGACGAAATCCTTGCCCTTGCTGTCCTTCGTTCCGAGCAGGACGGTGCCTTCCTTGGCCGGGTGGATCACCAGCTGCCCCAGGTTCTTGCCCATGTCGAGCGCGTAGGGGTAGCCGGTGCTGCCGATTTTCATGGCCAGCACTTTTTTCTTGAGCGCGGCGAGACCCTCGGTGAAATCGGCGCCGACGAAAAAGGCGCCAATCACCTTGCTGCTTTCATCCTTGATCGGGATGTAGTGCGTCATGAAGTCGCGCCCGAGCATCTTCGCCTTGCCGGTGTAGGGCTCGCCCTTGAGCAGTTTCGGAATTGCCGGATGGTCCGTGCCGAGCGGCAGGCCCGAGGCGCGCTCGCCCTTTTCGTTCTTCAGCGAGGTCGAGGTGCGAACAAAATCGTCGCCCTTGCGCGTCAGCACCGTTGCGGCGACGCCCGACAGGCTGGTGAACTGGTCGGGAATCGTCGTGTTCTGCTGGGTGACCGGGGTATTGCCGTGCCTGAGGATGCCGCTCGCTTCGTCAAGGCTGAAGCGCTCGGGATAACTTCCGGCGAAGAGGCGGCCCAGGCGCTGCTGGCTCTGCTGCAGCGCGCTGTTATAGCTGTCGACCATGTCGATGACCATGCGGTTGTTGGCCTTGAGGCCATCGAGCGACTTCTGTTCGAGCTTGTCGGTCAGATAATGTGACAGTGCAAACGCGGTGAGCAACAGCAGTGTGGCGATACAGGCGGCCAGCACCACGCTTAGTTTTAACGCCACCGAGATTTGCCGATTCGACATTGTCTGTCCTGAATTGTTCTTTGTGATATGCAATCGGGCGCGCGAAAAAATCTTTTTACCAGGCCCGGAGGAGTTATGAGGTAGGGTGATACGAACATTCAACCGCTTTGGCTTCTAATCACCGGTGGATAAAAGCTGATTCAATCGCTGAAATGGTTCGTCAAGCCACTCCGACAAATGCAGGCAGGAAATATAACGCGGCGTTCCGCTCCCCATTGCCTCGGTCAGGCGACTCTGAAGCGCTGCCAATCGATCGGGATTGCCACCGGGAATATTAATCACACGCTCGATGAGCGCAGTGCGTAATTCTTCAAATTTAGCCGGATCAGCCATGGCCAGCAATGACAAATCGTTGAAATCCAAACTTTGAAAAGGGTTCGGTGAAGTATTTCCCACAGAGGATTCCTCGACGCAATGAACGATTGGTGATTTTTGTAGTCTCATTGTTCTACCGTAGCCGGTCGTGGTCATATGTGCAGCCCCTGCCATGCTTACGGAATGTTATCGAGAATACAGAACAAAACAACGACAAAACTCTAAAAAACGCTCATTAAAGCGAGGTGCCCCCCGAAAATCGGACAGGGCAAAAAACAGCCGCCACACGGGAAGCGGCCACCGTCGCCGCACGTGCCGGAGCGGCACCTGCAGGCGCTATGGATTTAGGCGGCACAATGACTACGCCGTCGGCACAACATTGCCATTGCATTAACGCATGGCAGCGGTAGACTGGCGGGCACGAAATTCTTGGGTCTTGCGGCGGGGCCGAGTCGCCGTCGGGTGAATGCCAGGGGCGTCGACGTTACGCTTTTCGTTAACCGGCAGCGGACGCACAAGAGCAGCCGGTATGCGGCTACCGCCCTTCGGTCCGCGCTGAATAGCAAGGCACGGAAAGCGGCGCCATGCTGTGCCGTGATGCGATCACATCAACGGGATACCAGTCCTCTTGACTGTTTTTTTGAGGCTTAGGCGTTCATGTCTAGTTTCTCTCAGTTGGTTGCCGTGAGATGCATTAGACATGCAATTGCACTGCAATGTCAACCGTATTTCCGGTAATTGACATGCTTTTGCACGCCAATTCCAAAATAGGTGTTTTATGATTCCCATTCAGTGCGTTGCGCAGGTTGACAACCAGTTTCGCGGTCGTCGCCCCGATGCTTGAGAAAAAGGCCGTTGGCGAACGCCTGAAGAAGGCGCGTACCGCCCTTGGCCTGACCCAAAAAGAGCTTTTTGTGCTGATTGAAATGCCGGTTCCGTCGCTGCAGGATTATGAGGCAGGCAAACGCATGCCTGGCGGCGATGCGCTGGCTTCGCTGATCCGCGCCGGGATTAACACCAATTGGCTGCTGACGGGCAAAGGCCCGATGCTTTTGGCTGACTTGGTGCCGCCAGCAGTGGCAACGGCCTCGCCAGCCATCAGTGTCCATGCGCTGGAGGCCATTCTGGAAGGGGCGCTGAAAGTGGCACCCAACGCGCCAGCACACGCACTGGCCAAGCACTGCGCCGGGGTCTACAAGAAATGTATCGAGGATGGATTGATTGCCCCGGAGGGTATCGGCAGCGGCAATCCGAACGAAGCGGTCTGACGACGGCCAAGGCGAACATTATCGCTTGCGACAGATGCGGTTGCGGGCGTCGCCGGCCGGCTCCTCCAGCATGAACGTCGGGCGGCAAGCGCCCCGGCGGCTCTTCACCTGTTTCGCGGGGCTTTGTGATCAGCGCCATTCCAATCACCCCGCGGCGGTTTTGAGAGTGGCATGGTTGCCACTTACGCAATGACGTCAATACGAAAAAAGCCCCCCGGAAAGTCCGGGGGGCTTTTTCGTTGCGACGCTGCGAGCCCGCGCTCAGGACTTGGGCGGCACGTAGCCCTGGACCTGATCCGAACCCGAACCGAAGAAGTGCTTTTCGACCTGCTCGGCCAGATACTTGCGATGCGCGGCGTCGGCGAGGTTCAGGCGATTTTCGTTGATGATCATCGTCTGCTGGCGAATCCACTGCTGCCAGGCTTCCTTCGACACGTTTTCAAAGATGCGTTTGCCGATCTCGCCCGGATAAGGCGGAAAATCGAGCGCTTCGGCCTCGCGACCGAGTTTGATGCAATTGACCATTCTTGCCATGACATTCACTCCGTAATCTGTAGACCGCATCACAAAACAACGTGCCGATTATACCGCCACTACGCGCGCCGGATCGCTACAGCGGCTTGACCAACACCTTGGAACGGCGCTGCAGGTTGTAGACGAGGCGCTTCTCGGCCGGCAGTTCGGCGATCGGGCGCTCGGCGAAGCCGCGCTCCTTGAACCAGTGCGAAGTCACCGTGGTCAGCACGAACAGGCGCTTGATGCCGGCCGCGCGCGCGCGCGTCTCGATGCGCTTGATCAACTGCTCGCCGTAGCCCCAGCGCCGAAAATGCGGATGCACCGCCATGCAGGCGAGTTCGGCCTGGTCCTCGCCGTAGGGATAGAGCGCCGCGCAACCGACGATCATGCCGTCGTGCTCGACGACCGAAAAGCGGGTGATCTCGCGCTCGAGCAATTCGCGCGAGCGGCGCACCAGCGCGCCCTCCTCCTCGAGCGGCTCGATCAGCGCAACGAGGCCGCTGATGTCGTCGGGCCGCGCATCGCGCAGTTTTTCGAGCGACTCGCGCGTGATGATGGTGCCGACGCCGTCGCGCGAGAAAAGCTCGCGCAGCAGCGTGCCGTCCTCGTCGTAGCCGATCAGGTGCACGCGGCCGACGCCGGCGCGGCTGGCGCGCACGGCGCACGGCAGGTAGCGCTTGAGGTCGGGCGACAGCCACTCGCCGAGTGCCATCAGGCGCTCGGCGGCATCCGCCGTCAGTTCGTCGAGCAGGCTGCCGTCGATGTCGGTGGCGCCGCGGCTGTCGGTCAGGAAAATCAGCTTGTCGGCGCCGATCGCCGTGGCCGCCGATTCGGCGACTTCCTCCATCGCCAGGTTGAAGATCTCGCCGGTCGGGCTCGATCCGATGCACGACAGGAGGACGATGTTGCCGATCCCGAGCTGCGCGCGGATGCCCTCGGCGTCGATCTTGCGCACGTTGCCGGCGTACTGCATATCGACGCCGTCGAGCACGCCGACCGGCTTGGCGGTGATGAAGTTGCCGGCGACCACGCGGATCGTGCTGTTGGCCATCGGCGTATCGGGCAGCCCCTGCGAGAGCAGCGCGTCGATCTCGAGATAGACGCTGCCGACCGCATCGATCACGCAGTCGAGCGTCGCCGCGTCGGTCACCCGGTAGCGCCCGTGGTAGACCGATTCGATCCCTTTTTCGCGCAACTCCTCCTCGATCTGCGGCCGCGCGCCGTGCACCAGAACCAGGCGCACGCCGAGCGCGGCGAGCAGATTGACGTCGTAGGCCAGCGTGCGCGCCAGCGGCCCGGAAATCGCCTTGCCGCCGAAGGCGATGACGAAGGTCTTGCCGCGGAACAGATTGACGTAGGGCGCGACCGAACGGAACAGCGCAACGAAATTGGCGGAACTCAATTCTTCGGACATTGCGTGCTCAATCCTTGCTCTTGCCCCTGGGTTTGACGGCTGCCTTCTCCGGCTTCTCCAGCGGCTTTTCGGTTTTCTCCGCCCTCTCGACCTTGGCCGGCTTGACCGTTTTCTCCGCCTTGTCGGATTTTTCGATCTTCAAGGCGTCTTCCAGCCGCTCGCAGATCGTGCGCAGGATCTTCACGCGGGCAAAATTCTTGTCGTTGGCCTCGACGATGGTCCACGGCGCCTGCCCGGTGCTGGTCCGGTCGATCATGTCGCAGACCGCCGTGTGGTAGGCCTCGCCCTTCTCGCGGTTGCGCCAGTCTTCCTCGGTGATCTTGAAGCGCTTGAACTCGATCTTCTCGCGCTCCTTGAAGCGCCGCAACTGCTCCTTGTCGCTGATCTGCAGCCAGAACTTGATGACGATGGCGCCGGCTTGCTTGAGCTCGTGCTCGAAATCGTTGATCTCGGTGTAGGCGCGCAGCCAGTCGGCCTCGGTGCAGAAGCCCTCGACGCGCTCGACGAGCACGCGGCCGTACCAGGTGCGGTCGAAAATCGAGACCCGCCCGGTGCGCGGCATGTGCCGCCAGAAGCGCCACATATAGGGCTGCGCACGCTCCTCTTCGGTCGGTGCGGCGACCGGGACGATCTGGTACTGGCGCGCATCCATCGCCGCCGTCATGCGCCGGATGCTGCCGCCCTTGCCGGCGGCGTCCGAGCCTTCGAAGGCGACGATCAGCGAGCGTTTCTTGAACTCCGGATGACGCACCAGCTCCGAAAGCCGGCCCTGCCACTTGGCGAGCTGCGTTTCGTAATCCTTGCGATCGAGCGACTGCGTCAGGTCGAGCGCGGTCAGCACGTCGAGATTGTCGATCTTCGGCGCGAGCGGCGGCGCCACCGGAAACCCCTGGTCGCGCGTATCGGCGAGGCGCTTCTGCAGCGCGTCGAGCACCACCTTGCCGACGGTCAGCGAGCGATAGCGGTCGTCGGTTCCCTCGACGACGATCCACGGCGCCCACGGCGTATTGGTCATGCGCAGGACGTGGCCGGCGGCTTCCTGCAGCTTGTCGTAGGTTTTCAGCCGATCCCAGCTCGCCTTGGTCACCCGCCAGGCGTTCAGCGGATCTTTCTCCATCGCCTTGAGGCGCTGGCGCTGCCCGTCCTTCGAGAGGTGGAACCAGAACTTGAGGACCAGCGCGCCTTCATTGACCAGCATCGCCTCGAAGCGGTTGATCTGATCCATGCGCTGGTCGAGATCGCCCTTGCCGAGCTGGCCAAGAATATGGTCGCGGATCGGGTCGGAGTACCAGGAACCGGCGAACACGCCGGTCCGCCCCTTCGGCGGCAGCGCGCGCCAGTAGCGCCACATGTAGGGGCGCTCGCGCTCTTCGTCGCTCGGCGCCGAAAAGGCCAGCGTCGACAGGTAGCGCGGGTCCATCCATTCGTAGAGCACGTTGATCGTCTCGCCCTTGCCGGAGCCATCGACGCCGCTGATCAGGATGACCACCGGGAACTTGCCGTTTTCGCGCAACTCGAATTGTGCGTCGAGCAAGCCCGCACGCAGCTTGGGAACCGCCTCGCGAAACGTTGCCTTGTCGATCGTATGTCCCAGCTCTGCCGATTCAAACATGATCCACTTCCCCCTTGAAGTCGCCCCACAAACACTGCATTGCCGCAAGCGCGGCCAGACCTGCCGTTTCGGTGCGCAGAATGCGCGGCCCGAGACGAACTGCAACAAAACCGGCCGCTGCGGCCAATTCCATTTCTTCGGGCGCCAGCCCACCTTCGGCGCCGATCAATAACTCGATGCGCTCATCCGCTGCCGGCGGCGGCAGGCTGGCCAGCGTATGCAGCGCGCCGGGCGCCAGCATCAGGCGCCGAACGCCCGGCGCCGGCGGCAAAGCCAGCCAGCGCTCAAGGCCTTGC
>JBAQRB010000054.1:0-1939 GCA_049295655.1 Rhodocyclaceae bacterium | reverse complement strand
ATGCGGCGCGGCTCGCCGCGCTCGGCGATCTGCCGGGCTGGCAGCTGCACGGCACGCACAGCGCCAGCGAACTGGCGCGTCGCCTGCAAGGCGCCGGCAGCACGCACACGGCCCACCCGCCCGCCGGGCTGGCGCTGACGCTGCGCCCGTATCAACTCGAAGGGCTCGGCTGGCTGCAATACCTGCGCGAGAATGAACTCGGCGGCGTGCTCGCCGACGACATGGGGCTTGGCAAGACGGCGCAAACGCTCGCTCATCTGCTCACCGAGAAGGAGGCCGGTCGCCTCACGAAGCCGGCGCTGATCGTCATGCCGACCTCGCTGATCTTCAACTGGAAACGCGAAGCCGAGCGTTTCGCCCCCGGCCTGTCGGTGCTCTCGCTGCACGGTCCGAGCCGCGCCGAACGCTTTGCCGACATTCCCGGCCACGACGTCTGCCTGACCACGTATCCCTTGCTCTGGCGCGATCAGGAAGCGCTCGGCGCGCACGCCTATCACCTGCTGATTCTCGACGAAGCGCAAACGATCAAGAATGCCGCGAGTCAGGCGTCGATCGCGGTGCGCCAGTTTCGCGCCACGCATCGCCTGTGCCTGACCGGCACGCCGCTGGAAAACCATCTGGGTGAGCTGTGGTCGCTGTTCGACTTCCTGATGCCCGGTTTTCTCGGCGACGGCAAGCATTTCACCGGCACCTGGCGCACGCCGATCGAGAAGCAGGGCAACGACCTGCGCCGTACCCTGCTCGCCCGCCGGATCAAACCCTTCATGCTGCGCCGCAAGAAGGACGAAGTGGCCAAGGAGTTGCCGGAAAAAACGATTATCGTGCGCACGGTCGAAATCGAGGGCGGTCAGCGCGATCTCTACGAGACGGTGCGTAGCGCGATGGATGCCCGCGTGCGCGAGGAAATCGCCGCCAAGGGCTTTGCGCGCAGCCAGATCGTCATTCTCGACGCGCTCCTGAAACTGCGTCAGGTCTGCTGCGATCCGCGCCTGGTCAGGATCGATGCAGCGAAAAAGGTCAAGGAGCGCGCCAAGCTCGATCTGTTGTTCGATATGTTGCCCGAGATGATCGAGGAAGGCCGGCGCGTCCTGCTCTTCTCGCAGTTCACCACGATGCTCGACCTGATCGCTGCCGAACTGACCCGGCGGAAGATCGGCTTCGTCACGCTGACCGGCAGCACGACCGACCGCGAGACGCCGATTCGCCGCTTTCAGGAGGGCGAAGTGCCGATCTTCCTGATCAGCCTGAAAGCCGGCGGCACCGGCCTTAACCTGACCACCGCCGATACCGTCATCCACTACGACCCGTGGTGGAACCCGGCAGTCGAGAACCAGGCCACCGACCGCGCGCACCGGCTGGGCCAGACCAAAAAAGTATTCGTCTACAAACTCGTCGTCGCCGGCAGTATCGAAGAGAAAATTCTCGCGTTGCAGGAGAAGAAAGCCGACCTCGCGGCCGGGATTCTCTCGGAGGATCACGAAGGCAGCGTCAAGTTCAGCGATGCCGATCTGGCCGCATTGCTCGAAGCGATTCCGGACAAGGGGCGCTGAGCGGCGATCCGGTCTGCCTATGACTGGAGAGTGGCGTATTTGCTGGCTCTCCCGGTAGCCTGTCGGTAGAACGCCATTTGGCGCGGCTTGCGGCCAGTGACGTTTAACGGGCGGCTGCGTTGCCGGCTTCCGCCGCCTGCGTTGCCGCCTTTTTCGCCGCTCGCTCGGCATCGTCCCGCGTACGTTGCGCCTGTTTTTCGTTCCGGGCTGCCTGTTCGGCGGCGCTCTTGCGGCGGCCTTCCTCGGCTTGCCGGGCCTTGTCGGCCAGCTTGCTTTCGCGTTCGGCGGCCCTCGCGGCTTCTTCCGCGCGATAGCGTTCGGCCTGCGCCTGCTGCTCGGCCTCGCGTTGCGGCCGATCGGCCGCGCGCGCGGCCTCCCTGGCTTCGACC
>JBAQRB010000053.1:0-22392 GCA_049295655.1 Rhodocyclaceae bacterium | reverse complement strand
CCATTGAGATGAAAATGGCTACTGCGGCATGTTCAAATTTACCATTCATGGCTTGAACAATGGCATAGAAACCACCAAACAAGGCTGCTGTGGTAAACAGATTCGGTAATAGATAAATGCTTTGTTGTCGCAGTGTCTTCTGTTGTTGAATCGACTGATTTTGGGGTGTCTGTGACATTTTTTGACCGAGTGAAGTGGTTAGCGTAATTCTGCCAGAATCGTCGACGTTACGGATATCTTGTTGCCAGCGCTTGCGTTGGCGTTTGTGTCGAGTGGCAGATATACATCAATTTTCGAACCAGGTTGGAATATTTCATCATATTGGCGCAGTTTTGGTATGTCGCCTGCTTGCATCTGGCCGGGAGTAATAAGGTCTCTTGCTGCGGAGGGGGTGTCGGTGTCCGCTTTGGTGGGGTTGTTATCAGCTGAATTGGTGAGCGTAGCATGAGAGATTTCATCCGTTCAATGCATGTAATCAATTGGCCAATGATCGCGTGTTTGTAAAAAAGCCAAGGGGGCGCAGATTTTCAGTGCTTGATGATACGGAGATGAGTGCTACCTTTCGTCGGTAAAAAGTGGGTACGGATGATTCATTTTTGGGTTCTGGGCGTAGAAAGTAAAAACAGGTGCATCGACGAGCGATACACCTGTTTTTATGCCAATCGGTAAGCCGATTAATTCTTGCTTTGGTCAACCAGCTTGTTGGCTTTGATCCAAGGCATCATGTCGCGCAGCTGACCACCGACCACTTCGATCGGATGTACTGCGTTCAGGCGACGGCGTGCTGTCATTGCCGGATAGTTGGTTTTGCCTTCCAGAATGAACATCTTGGCGTATTCACCCGTCTGGATGCGTTTCAGCGCATTGCGCATGGCTTCACGCGACTTCTCGTTGATGACTTCGGTGCCGGTCACGTATTCGCCGTATTCAGCATTGTTGGAGATCGAGTAGTTCATGTTGGCGATCCCGCCTTCATACATCAGATCAACGATCAGTTTCAGTTCGTGCAGGCACTCGAAGTACGCCATTTCCGGAGCGTAACCGGCTTCGGTCAGTGTTTCGAAGCCCATTTTCACCAGTTCAACCGCGCCACCACACAGAACGGCCTGTTCGCCGAACAGGTCGGTTTCGGTTTCTTCGCGGAAGTTGGTCTCGATCACGCCGCCCTTGGTGCCGCCGTTGGCCGCCGCGTAGGAAAGCGCGATATCCTTGGCCTTGCCCGACTTGTCCTGATGCACGGCGATCAGTGACGGGACGCCGCCGCCCTTCAGGTACTCGGAACGCACGGTGTGGCCGGGGCCCTTCGGCGCGACCATGATGACGTCGATGTCGTCACGCGGGATGACCTGGTTGTAATGCACGTTGAAGCCGTGCGCAAAAGCCAGCGCGGCGCCCTTCTTCATGTTCGGAGCGACTTCCTCGTTGTACACCTGCGGAATGTTCTCGTCCGGCAGCAGGATCATGACGACGTCGGCGTCCTTGACCGCCTTGGCGATCTCCTCGACCTTGAGGCCAGCCGCCTCGGCCTTGCTCCACGAAGCGCCGCCCTTGCGCAGACCGACCGTCACCTTGACGCCGGAGTCGTTCAGGTTCTGTGCGTGCGCATGGCCCTGCGAGCCATAACCAACGATGGTGACCTGCTTGCCCTTGATCAGGGAGAGGTCGGCGTCCTTGTCGTAATAAACTTTCATGGGGATTTCCTTTCGTACAAATTTGTTCTGGAGAATGGTCTGGTTAAACTTTTAGGATACGGTCGCCGCGCCCGATGCCGCTGACGCCCGTGCGAACGGTTTCGATGATCAGCGCCGCGTCGATCGCCTGAATAAAGGCATCGAGCTTGGCGCCGGCACCGGTCAGTTCGATCACATAGGTGGACTCGGTGACGTCGATGATTCGACCGCGGAAGATGTCGGCGAGACGCTTCACCTCCTCGCGGTCCTTGCCGGCAGCGCGAATCTTGATCAGCATCAGTTCGCGCTCGATATGCGCCGCTTCGGACAGATCGACGACCTTGATGACATCGACCAGCTTGTTCAGCTGTTTGGTGATCTGCTCGATCACCTCGTCGGAGCCCGAGGTCACGATGGTCAACCGGGACAGCGAAAGATCCTCGGTCGGCGCCACGGTCAGCGTCTCGATGTTATAGCCACGCGCCGAAAACAGCCCGGCCACCCGCGAAAGCGCACCGGATTCATTTTCCAGCAGGATCGAAATAATGTGTCGCATGGTCATTCCTTACAGGTCTTCGGCCAGGATCATCTCGGACAGTCCCTTGCCCGCCGCCACCATCGGGAAGACGTTGGCCTTCTGGTCGGTGAGGAAGTCGAGGAAAACGCATTCGTCCTTGTGATCGATGAAGGCCTTCTTCAGCGCGGCCTCGACGTCTTCGGGCTTTTCAACACGAATGCCGACGTGACCGTAGGCCTCGGCGAGCTTGACGAAATCGGGCAACGAATCCATGTACGACTCGGAGTAGCGGCTGCCGTAGAACATTTCCTGCCACTGGCGCACCATGCCGAGGTAGCGGTTGTTGAGGCAAATGATCTTGATCGGCAAGCGGAACTGCTTGACGGTCGACAATTCCTGGATACACATCTGGATCGACGCTTCGCCGGTTACGCAGGCAATCTGCATCTCGGGATGAGCAAAAGCCGCGCCCATCGCATACGGCAGGCCGACCCCCATCGTACCCAGGCCGCCGGAATTGAGCCAGCGGCGTGGTTTGTCGAATTTGTAATATTGCGAGGCCCACATCTGGTGCTGACCGACGTCGGACGTCACGATGGCATTGCCGCCGGTCACTTCGTAGAGCTTCTCGATGACGAACTGCGGCATGATGACGTTCTTCTTGTGCTTGTACTTCATGCACTGCTTGGAACGCCAGCCCTCGATCTCCTTCCACCAGTCGGCAAGCGCCACGGCGTCCGGCTTGGCGGTTTCGGCATCGAGCAGCTTGAGCATTTCCTCGAGCACATCCGGCACATTGCCGACGATCGGCACATCGACGCGCACCCGCTTGGAAATCGACGAGGGATCGATGTCGATATGGATGATCTTGCGCGGCCGCGAACTGAAATTATCGGGATTGCCGATCACCCGGTCGTCGAAGCGCGCACCAATGGCCAGCAGCACATCGCTGTGCTGCATCGCCATGTTGGCCTCGACCGTTCCGTGCATTCCCGGCATGCCGAGATACTGCGGATCGGTCGCCGGATAGGCGCCAAGCCCCATCAGCGTATTGCAGATCGGAAAACCGAGGCGGCGCGCAAGCTTGGTCAGTTGCTCGGCGGCGTCGGAAAGGATCACCCCGCCGCCCGTGTAGATCATCGGCCGCTTGGCTTCAAGCAGCAGCTGAACCGCCTTCTTGATTTGCCCCAGATGCCCCTTGACGACCGGGTTGTACGACCGCAGATGGATCGTCTTCGGGTAATCGAATTCGCACTTGTCGGCCGTGATGTCCTTCGGGATATCGACGACAACCGGGCCTGGACGGCCGGTGCTGGCAATATAGAAAGCCTTCTTCATCGTTGCCGCGATGTCGCGCACGTCCTTGATCAGGAAATTATGCTTGACGCAGGGACGGGTGATACCGACCGTGTCACATTCTTGAAATGCATCCTGGCCGATGTAGGCGGTGGGCACCTGCCCGGAGATGACGACCAGCGGAACCGAATCCATGTAGGCCGTGGCAATCCCGGTCACGGCATTCGTTGCGCCCGGCCCGGAGGTCACCAGGGCGACACCGACCTTTTGCGAAGAGCGCGCCAGACCGTCGGCCGCATGCACTGCCGCCTGCTCGTGGCGGACCAGAATATGCTTGACCTTGTCCTGCTTGAACAGCTCGTCGTAAATATGAAGGACAGACCCGCCGGGATAGCCGAATACATATTCGACCTTTTCTTCCTGCAGGCACCTGATTACAATCTCCGCACCGGTCATCATCATTGCCGTCGCCCTACCAATCTGATTGCTCGAGAAAACCCGTAACGTTAAAGCTTAGACCTCGATTGGTCAAGGCGTCGGCAAAAATGCCCGCGCCGAAGTGACACCACCCCATTCAACCGCAACAAAAAGGACTCCCGCTCTGGCCAGCCCACGCGAACTGTCGGATTTTCTCGTCGCCACCGAACGCCGGGCGTTCAAGCAGGCGATGTTTGCCGTGCGCAACGAAGAATCTGCACTCGACGTCGTACAGGACGCGATGATGAAGCTCGCCGAGAAGTATGGCGACCGCCCGGCGGAAGAATTGCCGATGCTCTTCCAGCGCATCCTGCAAAACACGATTCGCGACTATTACCGGCGCAGCAAGGTACGCTCGCTGTGGACCACGCTGCTTTCGGCACTCTCGCCGAGCGACGACGAAGACCACGATCCACTGGAAACCATTGCGGTCGAATCGGGGTCTCATACGCCGAACACCCCGGACGGCCAGCTTCAGCAAACGCAAATCCTTGGTTTGATTGAAGAAGAAATAAAAGCATTGCCGGCGCGTCAACGCGAAGCGTTCATCATGCGTTATTGGGAAGATATGGATGTTGCCGAAACCGCTTCGGCGATGGGTTGCTCGGAAGGCAGCGTCAAGACGCATTGCTCACGCGCCAACCACACGCTGGCGGCAGCACTGAAAGCAAAAGGAATTTCACTATGAATGAACTACATTTTGGCTACAAGGTCAGGCAGCACCTGAACAGGGGATTGCACGACCTGCCGTCGACCACGCTCGCCCGCCTCGAGTCGGCACGGCAAGTCGCGCTGGCTCACCAGAAGGTGGTTGCGCACCAATCGGTCTTGGCAGCAGTCGGCGGCTTCGTTCAGCATCAAATCGACGGCCTGCACCTGAAGCAGATCGCCATGGCGCTTGCGGTACTGGTTAGCGTCGCTTCCTACACCTTGTGGACCGCAGATCAGCAGGTTGCCGAGCTTGAAGCGCTCGATAGCGCACTGCTTGCCGACGATCTGCCGATTGGCGCCTTAACCGACAAGGGCTTCGATGCATGGTTAAAAAACGCCTCGTCGGAGTAGTTTTCGGCAGTCTGCTGACAGTTGCGGGTTGGGCGGCAACGCCCAACCCGTCGGTCATTGTGACCCCGCCGCAGCCGGCGTGGACCGAACTGACCGTACAGCAAAAAACCGTCCTCGCGCCACTCGCAGCCGACTGGGATGCGCTGGAATATTATCGCCGCAAGAAATGGCTGGGCATCGCCGTGCGTTTTCCCTTGATGACGCCGGATGAACAGCGCCGCGTACAGCGGCAGATGCAGGAATGGACAAAACTGACCCCCGAGCAGCGGCGGCTCGCGCGCGAAAAATACCAGGCTGTCACTCAGCTATCGACCGAAAAAAAGCAGGAACTCAGGCAGAAATGGCAGGAATACTCCAATCTGCCCGAAGAAGAAAAAGAAAAGCACAAGCAACAGGCAACCGGCAGCCCGACCGCCAAGCCCGGACGACCGGCCGCGGCAGCCGCCACAACGCTTACCCCGCCCGCCACAAGCACGGCACCTGCTACAGTGCCGCCCGGTTCGCCGCAAGCCGCTGAAGCGGCCACCGAACTCCATCCTCGCCCCTGACCCGATGCCGCAAACACCGGAAACAACCCCGACAAGAACGCCAGGATTCATGCGCCGCATGGCCAGCATGTTCTACGAAATACTGCTGCTGATCGGGGTACTCGCGGTGCTGCTGGCACTTCCCCACATCCTGATCGGTGCATTCACCCATCGCATCGCAACACCGACCACCTTTCAGGCCCACTTTTTCCTAGCCCTGCTGATTTATTTCCTGTGGCTCTGGTGCAACGGCGGGCAAACCTTGGCGATGAAGACCTGGAAAATTCGCCTGGTCACGGCGGAAGGCTTGCCGGTTCGCCCAGCGCAGGCGCTGCTGCGCTACCTGCTGTGCTGGCCGAGCATTGCACTGGCGGGTGTCGGGCTACTCTGGGCACTGCTTGATCGCGACGGACAATTCCTGCACGACCGGATTGCCGGCACCCGGCTGATCATGACCTGATCACGTGCGCTGTGACCAATAGTCAGCGCCGTTCAACCCACCAGATCATCCCCATTGCCGCCAGCAGGAAGAGGACGGAAGGCGCAATCGCGCTGGAAAAAGGCGACCAGCTGTTGATCACCCCGAGGCTCGAGAACAGGCCGTTCAGCATGTGGAAGAAGATGCCGATCATGACGCCGGAAAAAATCTTCAGACTGACGCCAGACATCCGGTTGTGGGTATAGCCGAAGGGCAAAGCGAGGGCGACCATCACGAAGGCCGCCAGCGGATAGACGAGCTTTTTCCACAAGGCAATTTCATAGCGCTCGGTCTTCTGCCGGTTTTCCGACAAGTGCTTGATATACGCGGAAAGATGCAGAAGCGACATGCGTTCCGGAACGACCAGCAGGACCGAAAGGATGTCCGGGTTGAGCGCCGAATACCACAGCATGTCGGGCTTCTTTTCGATGCGGGCGCGCTCCCCGTCAAGCACGGTCTGCACCACCCCGCTCAAACGCCAACTGGCTGGCGGCACATACTCGCCCTCCTCGGCCTCGCTGACCGAGCGCAGCCGCGCCTTCTCGTCGAACTCGTAAACCCGCACGCCGCGCAGCCGCGCATCGGGAAGCACGGTGCGCACGTTGATGAAGCTGCTCTCGTCCTTGACCCACAGACCGCTGCGAAACTCCTGCGCAACGACGGCGCTGACCGCCTTCATGCGCAGCTGGTTGGCAGCCCGCTCGGCCGGCGGCGCGACCAGTTCGCCAAACAGGAAGGTCAGCGCGGCAAAAACGCCCGCGACCTGAAACAGGCTGTACAACAGCCGCTTGGTCGACAGGCCGGAGGCGCGCAATACGGTCACCTCGGAATGCCGGGCCAGCGTCGACAACGCATAGAGCGTGCCGATCAGCACCGCCACCGGCATCAGCTCATAGACCCGCCCAGGCAGACGAAGCAGCACGTAGGCGACGGCATGGCCAAACTGATAGCCGGTCGGTTTGACGTCCTTCAGCTCATTGACCATGTCAAAGAAACCGAAGAGCGCGAGAAAGGCGACCAGCACGAGCAGGATGGCCGCCGTGACCTCGCGCGCCAGATATCTGCGGTAAATCTTCATCGCCACATCCGTGCAAAGGAAAGAACGGCGATCCGCCGATAAAAGAGCAGGGGCAGCAGCGCCAGCATCACGACATGAACCAGCAGCAGACCGACCGAAAATGGCAACGTCTCTTGCGCGACCCACGCCTGACTGATTGAAATCAGGTTGCTGTAGAGCATGTAGGTGAAAATCGCCAGCAACATGTTGGCCGACCGGCCGGCACGCGGGTTGACGAAGGAAAGCGGAATGGCGAGCAGCGCGAGGACAACGGCCGAAATCGGAATCCCCAGCCGCCACAGCAGCTCGGCGCGATAGATCGACTGCTCTTCCTGCAGCAGATCCCAGGTCGACATGTTCCGCGGCGTGCGCTCGATCCCCTGCGACTCCTTCGTCTCGATTCTGACCGCATAGCGGGCGAACTCGAGAATCCGGAACTCGGGCGTGCCCGGCTCGATCTCGTAGCGGCGCCCGTTCTCCAGCACCATGAAGCGGTCGCCATTCAGCGCCGACTCCTGACGTCCGGTGGCGGCCATCGTCACGCCCAGCCGCTGGTGCTGGACCGTGCTGACGAAAACATTGCGCACATAGCTAGCATCGTCGGCGACCGCCTCGACGAAAACGACGCGCTCGGCGGAACTGGCCTCCTGGAAAGCCCCCGGCGAGACCTGGCTGGCGTCGCTGCGCGTACTGAGTTGCTGCCGGAACTCGGCGCTTTTCGACAGCGCCCAGGGCGACAGGAACAAGGAAAGCAACGCAATGGCCAGCGCCAGCGGCAACACAAAGCTCATCACCGGACGGATCCAGGCGGTCAGCGACAGGCCGGAAGAAAACCAGACGACCATTTCCGAATCGCGGTAGCTGCGCGAAAGCGTCAGCAAAATGGCGATGAACAGTGAAAGCGACAGCAGGATGGGCAGATAGTTGAGTGCGGCGAAGCCGAGCAGCGCCGCGACGGCCTCGGGAGCGACCTTGCCGCCTGCGGCTTCGGTCAGCAGGCGGATCAGCTGCGTTGTCACCAGAATCGAGAAAAGCGCAACAAATATGCCGGCAGCGACGTGCGTGAACTCGCGCCGGACAGCGCGCTGAAAGATCATTTTTTGACTTTAACGAAAAACTGCTGTGATAATCGACTTTTGGAACAAAACTGAACTGTTCGAGGAGCGCTAAGTGGAATTTAGCATAAAAAGCGGAAGCCCGGAAAAGCAACGCAGCGCCTGTGTCGTGGTCGGTGTCTTCGAA
Source organism: Rhodocyclaceae bacterium (assembly GCA_049295655.1). GTDB lineage: Bacteria > Pseudomonadota > Gammaproteobacteria > Burkholderiales > Rhodocyclaceae > CAJBIL01. Next base: position 14,066 of record JBAQRB010000053.1, on the reverse strand, counting down.
CCGCGCAAGCCGACCCTGCCCGCCGAGCTGCTCGACAACGCCGCGCGCAACTATCTCTCGGACATCATCCGGCGCGGCGACATGGAGGGCAAGGCAGGATCGACGCTGCTCCTGCACAACGTTCCCGGCACCCTGTGCGACCGGGTATTGCTGGTCGGCCTCGGCAAGGAAAAGGAATTCCGCGAAAAGGAATATCGCGACGCCATCCGCTGCGCGGTCAAGACGCTCAACGAAACCGGCGCCTTCGACGGCGCCCTCTTTCTGACCGAAATCGCCGTCAAGAAACGCAGCGCCGCCTGGCGCATCCGGCAGGCGGCCATTGTTGCGCAGGAAGCCGTTTATCGCTTCGACCAGTTCAAGAGCAAGAAGGACGAAGTCCGCCGCCCCCTGCGCAAACTCACCTTCGCCGTCGAACGGCGCAACGAGCTGGTCGCCGCCGAAGAAGCGCTGATCGAGGGGCTGGCCATCGCCGAGGGCATGGCACTGGCGAAGAACCTCGGCAACCTGCCCGGCAACGTGTGCACGCCGACCTACCTCGCCGAAACCGCGCTGCAGATGGCCCGGGAGCACGCCATCGAGATCGAGGTGCTCGAACGTTCGGACATGGAAACGCTGGGCATGGGCTCGCTGCTCTCGGTCGCCAAAGGCTCGCACCAGCCGCCCAAGATGATCGTCATGCACTACAGAGGCGGCAAGGCCAGCGAGAAGCCGCTGGTACTGGTCGGCAAGGGCGTCACCTTCGACAGCGGCGGCATCTCGCTCAAGCCGGGCGCCGAAATGGACGAGATGAAGTACGACATGTGCGGCGCAGCCGGCGTGCTCGGAACGATCAAGGCGGTGGCCCGGATGAAGCTGCCGGTCAACCTGACGGTGATCGTCCCGGCGACCGAAAACATGCCGGGCGGTGCGGCGAGCAAGCCCGGCGACATCGTCACCTCGATGTCGGGCCAGACCATCGAGATCCTCAATACCGACGCCGAAGGCCGCCTGATCCTGTGCGACGCGCTGACCTACGCCGAGCGCTTCGAGCCGGAAACCGTGATCGACGTCGCCACGCTGACCGGCGCCTGCGTCGTCGCGCTGGGACAGGTCGCTACCGGGCTGTTCGCCAACGACGACGGACTGGCGCGCGAACTGGCGCATGCCGGCGACGAGGCGCATGACCGCGCCTGGCAGATGCCCCTGTGGGACGACTACCAGGAACTCCTGAAGAGCCCCTTCGCCGACATGGCCAACATCGGCGGCCGCTACGCCGGCAGCATTTCTGCGGCCTGCTTCCTCTCACGTTTCACCAAGAAATTCGAGTGGGCGCACCTTGACATCGCCGGCACCGCCTGGAAATCCGGAGCCGACAAGGGCGCCACCGGCCGCCCGGTACCGCTGCTCACGCACTACCTGCTCAAGCGCGCCGGAAAGCTCAATTGACCCAGATTTTTTTCTACCACAACGCGGCCGACCGGATCGCCGCCACGGTCGCCCTGATCGGCAAGGCCTACGCACAGAAAAAGGCCCTGCTGGTCTACGCGCCGGACGCCGGCGTCGCCGACACGCTAGACCGTCAGTTGTGGATGCAGCCGCCGACCGGCTTCGTTCCGCACGTGCGCTGCGCTTCGCCGCTGGCCGCCGAAACGCCGGTGCAGATCGCCGACAACCTCGAGTCGCCGGCGCAGGACGAGCGCCTGATCAACCTGTCGGCAGAAATCCCGCCCGGCTTCTCGCGCTTCACGAGCGTCATCGAGGTCGTCGGGCAGGACGAAGACGAGCGCCAGGCCGGTCGCCAGCGCGTCAAGTACTACAAGGATCGCGGTTACGAGATCAAGTATTTCGATCTCTCCCGGAAAAACTGATGGCCGACAACACGCCTAGCCGCGCCGACGCCTTCGGCGGACGCCGCCGGCGCACCTTCCTCGCAGCCGCCAAGCCGCAACAGGAAGCCCCCCCCCTTCCCGAAGAACCATTGATCGAGGCCCTTCCGGCAGCAGCAGGCCCCGTCGAGGAAGACGACTTGCCGATCCTCACCGAAGAGATCTCGCCCGAAGCCGAGGTTTCCGAAGCCAGCCCCCAGCATTTCGACGAAACGCTGCTCTCGATCCTGACCGCCGATCTTGCGCACTCGATCGAGACGCGCCTCGCGGTCGAGTTGCCCAGCCTGATCGAAGCGACGCTCGACAGCTTCCAGCAGGATTTGCGGCGCGGCGTCCTCGCGGCGACCGAAGCGGCGCTGACCGACTTCATTGCCCGCCGCCAGCAACTGCGCCTGCCGCTTGGCGCAACGGAGCCCGCTGAATAGGGCTTCGCTTGGGGGGCAATCAGGGGGCTGATGCGATCCGGTATAATCGCCGCTTTTCGCCATCCCCTCTTCCCCGCCCCTATGGAACTCTCCAAAAGCTTTGAACCGGCAGACATCGAACGTCGCTGGTATCCCGAATGGGAAGCCAAAGGCTATTTCGACGCCGGCCTCGACACCACCCGCCCGAACGCGCAAGAAAATGCCTTCTGCATCCAGCTGCCGCCGCCCAACGTCACCGGCACGCTGCACATGGGGCACGGCTTCAACCAGGCGATCATGGATGCGCTGACGCGCTACCACCGCATGCGCGGCGACAACACGCTGTGGCAGCCGGGAACCGACCACGCCGGCATCGCGACGCAGATCGTCGTCGAGCGCCAGCTCGACGCGCAGGGCATTTCGCGCCACGACCTCGGTCGCGAGAAGTTCCTCGAAAAGGTCTGGGAGTGGAAGGAGTACTCGGGCAACACCATCACCCAGCAGATGCGCCGCCTCGGCACCTCGCCGGACTGGAAGCGCGAGCGCTTCACGATGGACGCCGGCCTCTCGAAGATCGTCACCGAAACCTTCGTCCGCCTGCACCAGGAAGGCCTGATCTACCGCGGCAAGCGGCTGGTCAACTGGGACCCGGTGCTGCACACGGCGGTCTCCGACCTCGAGGTGGTCAGCGAGGAAGAAGACGGCTTCATGTGGCACATCAGCTACCCGCTGGCCGACGCAAATGGAAAAGATGCGGGCAGCCTGACGGTCGCCACAACGCGTCCGGAAACCATGCTCGGCGACACCGCCGTGATGGTGCATCCGGAAGATCCGCGCTACAAACACCTGATCGGCAAGAGCGTCAAGCTGCCGCTCTGCGAGCGCGAAATCCCGATCATCGCCGACGCCTACGTCGACCTCGAATTCGGCACCGGCTGCGTCAAGGTCACGCCGGCGCACGACTTCAACGACTACGCGGTCGGCCAGCGCCACAAGCTGCCGATCATCTCGATCCTGACGCTCGACGCGAAGATCAACGACAACGCGCCGGAAAAATATCGGGGAATGGACCGCTTCGACGCGCGCAAGGCGGTGGTCGCCGACCTCGAAGCGCTCGGCATCCTCGAGAAGACCGACAAGCACAAGCTCAAGGTGCCGCGCGGCGACCGCACCGGCGTCGTCATCGAACCGATGCTCACCGACCAGTGGTTCGTCGCGATGACCAAGCCCGGTGCCGATGGCACGAGCATCGCCGGCAAGGCGCTCGAATGCGTCGCCTCGGGCGAGATCAAGTTCGTTCCCGAGAACTGGGTCAATACCTACAACCAGTGGCTCAACAACATCCAGGACTGGTGCATCTCGCGCCAGCTGTGGTGGGGCCACCAGATCCCGGCCTGGTATGGCAACAACGGTGAGATCTTCGTCGCGCACGACGAAGCGGATGCCCGGGCGCAAGCGACGGCGGCCGGCTACAGCGGCGCGCTGGTGCGCGACCCGGACGTCCTCGACACTTGGTACTCCTCGGCGCTGTGGCCGTTCTCGACGCTCGACTGGACGCCGGAATGGCCGGAAAAATCGAATCCGGCGCTCGACCTCTACCTGCCGTCGACGGTGCTGGTCACCGGTTTCGACATCATCTTCTTCTGGGTCGCGCGCATGGTCATGATGACCAAGCACATCACCGGCAAGATCCCGTTCAAGCACGTCTATGTGCACGGCCTGATCCGCGACGCCGAAGGCCAGAAAATGTCGAAGTCGAAGGGCAACGTGCTCGACCCGATCGACCTGATCGACGGCATCGGCCTCGACGATCTGGTCAAGAAACGCACGAGCGGCCTGATGAACCCGAAGCAGGCCGAGCAGATCGAAAAGCGCACGCGCAAGGAATTCCCGGAAGGCATCCAGGCCTTCGGCACCGACGCGCTACGCTTCACCTTCCTCTCGCTGGCCAGCCCCGGCCGCGACATCAAGTTCGACCTCTCGCGCTGCGAGGGTTACCGCAACTTCTGCAACAAGCTGTGGAACGCGACGCGCTTCGTGCTGATGCACACCGACGGCCAGGACCTCGGCCTCGACGTATGCACGCCCGAGCAGTGCTCGCCGAAGCTCAGCTTCTCGTTCGCCGACCGCTGGATCGTCAGCCGCCTGCAGCGCACCGAGGCCGAAATCGCCAAGCACTTCGCCGACTACCGCTTCGACCTGCTGGCGCGCGAAATCTACGAATTCGTCTGGGACGAGTTCTGCGACTGGTATCTTGAACTCGCCAAGGTGCAGATCCAGTCGGGGACGGAACAGGAAGCGCGCGCCACGCGGCGCACGCTGGCGCGCGTTCTCGAAACCGTGCTGCGCCTCGCGCACCCGCTGATCCCGTTCATCACCGAGGAACTCTGGCAGGCCGTCGCGCCGATCGCCGGGCGCAAGACGCACGACTCGCTGATGCTGGCCGCCTACCCGCAGGCGCAGCCCGAGAAAATCGACACCGTCAGCGAAGCCAAGGTGCAGGCGTTGAAGGATCTCGCCTACGCCTGCCGCAACCTGCGCGGCGAGATGAACCTCTCGCCAGCGCTGAAAGTGCCGCTGGTCGCCTCGGGCAACGCCGAGTCGCTCGCCGAGTTCATGCCCTACCTGAAGGCGCTGGCCAAGCTCTCCGACATGCAGATCGTCGCCGACGGCTTCGACAGCCTCGCCGAAGAAGCCAGCGCACCGGTCGCCGTGGTCGGCGAAACGCGCCTGATGCTGAAGATCGAGATCGACCTCGCCGCCGAGAAGGAGCGCCTGGCCAAGGAGATCGCCCGCCTCGAAGGCGAGATCGTCAAGGCGCAGGCCCAGCTCGGCAACGAGCGCTTCGTCAGCCGCGCGCCGGCAACGGTCGTCGAGGAGATGAAGAAGCGCCTGGCCGATTTCATCGCCACCGTCGACAAACTCAAGCCGCAACTCGAACGCCTGAGCCGCAGCTAAGCAGGGCTGCAAGCCTTATAAAACGCCAGTCTCCGGAGCATACCTCTGGAGACTGGCGTTTTTGCCACAGAAACAAATGCTGGCATCAATATTGGCTCTCCGGGCAGCAGCGTTGTAGATCGCCATTCGGTGCACCCTGCAGAGCAGCACCCGTTCAACTCGCCAAGGTTACCGGAATCAAGCCGCGCAGGGCGTTGCCCATGTACAACGCCGGCGTCGCCTGCAAATCGTCCTTCGTCAAAATACGCTCGACGGCGCGCCCCGATTCGAGCAACTGCCGGCGCATGACGCCCGGCAACAGGCCGCAGGCCAGCGGCGGCGTCAGCAGCAGGCCGTCGCGCTCGATGAAGACGTTGCTGCGCGCGCCCTCGCAGACTTCGCCGCGCGCATTGAGAAAGATCGCGTCGAACACCGCCGGCCGGTCGGCGAGCTGCGCCAGCGCGCGGTCGTAGCGGCCGCGCGCGGTGGTCTTGTGGCGCAGCAGGTAGTCGTCGGCGGCTAGCGTCTCGCTGGCCAGAACGACCTGCCACGCTCGCCCGTCGTCAGCCGCGAGCGGCGCCGATACGATGCGGCAGCGTCCGTCGTGCGCCAGCGTCAGCCGAACGCGGAACAGCCCCGGACCACAGCGTGCCGCTTCCGCCGCCAGTTGCGCCAGAACCTGCGCCTCGTCGCAGGCAAAGCCGAGGGCACGTGCCGAGGCGGCCAGACGCTCGCGGTGCAGGCGCAGCAGCGGGTACGCTCCCGCTTCCAGACGCAGGGTTTCGATCAGTCCGAAGCCCGGATCGAAGCCGGTCAGGAAACTCGCCTTGAGCAGGCACTCGGCGTATTCGCTGGCCGGCTCGGCATCGATCACGATGCCGCTGCCGATGCCAAGCCGCCCGCGCCAGCCGTCCTCCCGGCGTTCAAGCTCGACGCTACGGATCGCGACGTTGAAACGGCAATCGCCGCCCGGCGCCAACCAGCCGAGCGCGCCGGTGTACAAGCCGCGCGGCCGGGATTCGAGCTCGGCGATGCGCTGCATGGCGCGGATCTTCGGCGCGCCGGTGATCGAGCCGCAGGGGAACAGCGCGCGAAAGAGGTCGATCAGCCGCGCCCCCGGCACGTCGGCGCTGACCGTCGACACCATCTGCCAAAGCGTCGGATAGGGCTCCGTCGCGCACAAGGCCTCGACGCGTACGCGCCCGGGCGGCGCGAGGCGCCCGAGGTCGTTGCGCAGCAGGTCGACGATCATCACGTTCTCGGCGCGCTCCTTCGCCGAGGCGAGCAGCACCGCACGGCGTTCGGCATCTTCCTGCGCCGTCGCGCCGCGCGGCGCGGTGCCCTTCATCGGCCGGGTGACGACGCGATCGCCGCTGCGCTCGAAAAAGAGTTCGGGCGAGAAAGAAAGTACGGTCGCTTCGGGGGTGACGAGACAGGCGCCGTAGCGCACCGGCTGGCGCTGGCGCAGGCCGGTGTAGAGCGCCAGCGGGTCGCCAAAGACGCGAAAATCGAGCGGGAAGGTGAAGTTGATCTGGTAGCAGTCGCCGTCGGCAATCCAGCCGCGAATCCGCTCGACCGCACAGGCGTAGTCCGCGGCATCCATGCCGGTCGCCAACTCGGCAATGCCGGCGCGGCGCTCAGCCTCGGACAGCGCTGCGAGCCGCCCGGCCAGAAAGGCGTCGACTGCCGCCGCATCGAGCTGTTCGCCGCGACCGAAGATCCACGCGCGCAGCAGCGGCGCGCCGGCCGGTGTCAAGCCAATCGCCGGTTCGAAGCAGGCGCCGAGTTCGTAATCGGCCGCCAGCGCAACCCACTCGCCGGCCGCAGCCGCCGCTTCGATCTGCGCGAAGGTCGCGGCCAGGTCGCCGCTCGCGTCGAAACAGACGCAGCGCCGGCAATCGCGCAGCAGCAGCGCGCTGCCGTCGTCGCCGTCGAACAGGGCAAAACTGCCGTCAGCTGGCATGGCCGGTCAATCAGGGAATCGCGCGGGCGGCGAAAGCGGCGCCTACTTGCGCTTGATGAAATACTCGAAGATCTGCTCAACTTCGGCGCTCGACAGCAGGTCGTTGCCGGTCTGCTTGGCGAATGCCTGGAAATCCTTCAGCGAACCAGGGTCGGTCGCCAACACGCGCAGCACCTCGCCCGACGCCATTTCGGAAAGCGTCTTCTTGGTGCGCAGGATCGGCAGCGGGCAGTTGAGCCCCTTGACATCGAGTTCCCGATCAAAATGCATGGTCTGTTCCTGAACTGGGAAAAAGGCGCATTTTAACCGCTATCTTTTCTGTTTCGCTTCTTCGGCCTGCTGCTTGCGCAATTCGCGCAGCCGCGCATCGACCGCCGACTGCTCGTAGAAATTGCCGTCGCCGGCGCGCTGCGCGAGCAGCAGCTGCTCGACGGCTTCGCCGAGCCGCCCCTGCAGCGCATGGAACTCGGCCTGCGCGCGGTGCTGCTGCACGCGCTTGCCCAATGCGGCATAGGCTTTCGCCTGCAAACCGTAGAGTTTGAAGTCCGACGGCGAATCCTGCAGCCGGGCATCGATGAACTTCAGCAACGGCTCGTGCTGATTGCCGGCATGCAGCGCTTCGGCGTAGGCATAGACCAGCGCCCTGGACTGCGGAAAGCGCTGCAGCGCGTCGCGGTAGATGGCCTGCGCGGCCGGCAGGTCGCCCGCCGCCACCCGGATTTCGGCGGCCAAGGCGGGAACCATCGCCGACGGCAGCTTGAGCGCCTTCAGCGCGTTGATTTCCCGCTGCGCGCCGATCACGTCCTTGGCGCGCAGCAGCGCGTAGCTCAGGCTGTAGCGAACCGCCGCCTCGGAAGCATACTTACGCTCGCGGTATTGCGCCTCGAACTCGCTGACCGCCTCGCGCGGCGTTCCCATCTGTGCGCGCAGCTTGGCGCGCACCAGCTGGAAATCGACGCCATTGAGCACCTGCCGGTACGGGGCGCCCTGCGCACGGTTCTGCATGTCGGAAATGCGCTCGCCGGTCATCGGGTGCGAGCGCAGGTAGACCGGCGCATTGTTCTCGTAGACCCGCCCGGCCTTCTGCAGACGCTCGAAAAAATCGCCCATGCCGCGCACGTCGAAGCCCGACTTCTCGAGCGTCTGGTAGCCGACGCGGTCGGCCTCGCGTTCGAAATCGCGGCTGTACGCCAATTGCGACTGGATCGAGCCGGCCTGCGCCGAAACAATGGCCGCGCCGGCCGCCTGCGAATTGGAACGGGCCGCCAGAATGCCGATCGCCATCGTGATCATGCTGGCGATCGAGTTCTGTTTCTCCTTGGCAATCTGCCGCGCGAGGTGGCTTTGCGTGACGTGCGAGATTTCGTGCGCGATGACGCCGGCCAGCTCGGACTCGGACTGTGCGGTGAGCAAGGTTCCGGTATTGACGCCGATGAAACCGCCGAACATGGCGAAGGCGTTGACCGTATTGTCACGAATCGCGAAGAAATGGAACTCGCCGCCGGGGTTCGAACTGCCGGAAACCAGCCGGTTGCCGAGGCTGTTGAGATAGTCATTGATTTCCGCGTCGTCGACATAGGTCGATTCGTACAAGCGGATGTCGTTCATGATGCTCTCGCCGATTTTGCGCTCGAGCTGCGGCGAGAAATCGGCGCGCGCCGACTCGCCGAGATCCGGCAGATCGTCGGCCAGCGCAGCACTGCCGAATGCCGCGGCGAATACGAGCGGCCAGGCGGCGCGCTTGATCTGGGCAAAGGGATTCAAAGCGTATTCGAAAACCGGCTGAAATTCATGGTGCTATGATACCGCTCCCACGCGCACACTGATTTCCAATTATTTCACCTCTATGCCTACCAGCCCCCTCACGCATTTTGACGCCGATGGCCAGGCGCACATGGTCGATGTCGGCGAAAAGGCCGAAACCCGCCGCCAGGCGCGCGCCGCCGGCAGCATCGTCATGCAGCCGGAAACGCTGGCGCTGATCCGCAGCGGTTCCGCGAAAAAGGGCGACGTCCTCGGCGTCGCGCGCATCGCCGCGATCCAGGGCGCCAAGCGCACCTCGGAACTGATCCCGCTCTGCCACCCGATCGCCCTGACCAAGGTTTCGGTCGAGTTCGAGATCGACGCCGAAAACAACACCGTCCACTGCCTCGCGATTGCCGACTGCTACGGCCGCACCGGCGTCGAAATGGAAGCGCTCACTGCGGCCAGCGTCGGCCTGCTGACGATCTACGACATGTGCAAGGCGGTCGATCGCGGCATGCGCATTGAAGGCATTTGCCTGCTCGAAAAGCTCGGCGGCAAATCCGGGCACTGGAAAGCCGCCCGATGAATGTGCTGCGCCGCAGCCTGCTCAAAGCGGTCGGCAGCAGCGGCACCATCGCAGCTCTGCTCGTTGCCGGCCTCCTGAAGCCGACCCGGGTGCTGGCTGCCGACTGGCAGCGTCAGGCGTTCACTGCGCACGGAATCAAGGATTCGCTCAAAGCCTGGGGAGCGGAAAACTCTGCCGAAACCCGCGACATCGTGATCAACGCCGCCGAGATTTCCGAAAACGGTGCCCAGGTGCCGATCGAGATCGTCAGCCATGTTGCCGGCAGCCAGAGCCTTGCCGTCTTTGTCGAAAAAAACCCGATGCCGCTGGCAGCGAGTTTCAGTTTTTCCAACGGCGCCATTGCGCAGGTCCGCCTGCAGCTCAAGATGGCCGAATCGTCCCGTATACGCGTGCTTGCCAAGGCCGCCGACGGCAAAACCTACCACGCCAGCCGCGAAATCAAGGTAACGCTCGGCGGCTGCGGCTAAGTAGACAAGGAATCCGATGGCCGAAGCCATAAAAATTCGCGCGACGCTGCGCGGCGACAGCACCGAAATCCGCGTCCTCATGCAGCATCCGATGGAAACCGGGCTGCGCAAGGACCCGGTGAACGCGCAAACGATCGGCGCACACTTCATCCAGACCTTTACCGTCAGCGCCAACGGCAAGCCCCTGATCGAGGGCCAGCTCAACACGTCGATCACCCGCAACCCGCTCTTTGCCTTTTACGCCAAGGGCCTCCAGGCCGGCGAGAAGGTGATCGTCCGCTGGACCGACAACCGTGGCGAGCAGCGCAGCGACGAGGCCCCGATTATCGCGGGCTAGCGCCAGCCGAGGATTCCGTGCCGGTCGCAAGCTTGCGTCACCGAAAAAATGGCGAAAAAAAACCCGCCGTCAGGCGGGTTTCTCTGGTTACACCTGAGTGATCAGGCGCGACCGATGTTCGAAGCTTGCTTGCCCTTCGGGCCTTGCGTCACGTCGAAGGAGACTTTTTCGCCCTCTTTGAGGGTCTTGAATCCGGGCATGGTGATCGCGGAGAAATGTGCGAAAAGATCTTCGCTACCATCATCCGGAGTAATGAAACCGAAACCCTTGGCGTCGTTGAACCACTTAACTGTACCAGTTGCCATATTGCGACTTCCTTAAAGAAAAAACTAAATCCGGGCGGTGCCCGACTTGCATGTTTCTGAATTCAACGACGGCCTAGCAGAGATTTCGAGAAGCGAAAAACACCGCAAACCTGCTTGAACCAAAACATTAGGCCTTTGTACGCTACTTCGATGCGATGCGTCAAGCATTTTGAAAAAAATCGTTTCGCCCCCCTGACAATTTCCAGCACTCGGAAATGAAAAAGCCCGCCAAAAACAGTATCGTCGATCAGGAAAGACTGGTTAGAATTCAGCAATGACCAAACAGCATCAGGACGACTCATTACTCGAAGCCACGCGCGCCAAAGTGGCGCCACCGCCACTTTACAAAGTGCTGCTGCTGAACGACGATTTCACGCCGATGGACTTCGTGATTCTCGTTCTGCAGAAATTTTTCAACCAGGATCGAGAACAAGCGACACGAATCATGCTCAAAGTCCATATGGAGGGTCGAGGCATTTGCGGCATTTATGCGCGGGATATTGCTGCCACGAAGGTGGAGCAGGTTACGGCCTTCGCACGGGATAACCAGCAGCCGCTGGCGTGCGTCATGGAGGAGAATTAGATGATTGCGCAGGAACTTGAGGTCAGCTTGCACATGGCCTTTGTCGAAGCACGGCAAAAGCGCCACGAGTTCATTACGGTTGAGCATCTGCTGCTGGCGCTGCTTGACAACCCGTCGGCGGGGGAGGCATTGCGCGCTTGTGGCGCGAACATCGATCCCTTGCGCAAGGATTTGACCCGTTTCATTGGAGAACACACGCCAACCATCGCCGGCGATGGCGATATCGACACGCAACCGACGCTCGGCTTCCAGCGCGTGATCCAGCGCGCCATCCTGCACGTCCAGTCGTCCGGGAAAAAGGAGGTCAATGGGGCCAATGTTCTGGTCGCCATTTTCGGCGAGAAGGATTCGCACGCGGCTTATTACCTGCAAAAGCAGGGGGTAACGCGACTTGACGTGGTCAATTTCATTTCGCACGGCATCAGCAAGGTGCCGCAAAGCGCGCCGCGCAGCGAGCAGGAGGCTGAAACCGAGGGGGAGCAGCAAAGTGCAGCCGGCCCGCTCGAAAGCTATACGATCAACCTCAATGCACTCGCCCTGCAGGGCAAGATCGACCCGCTGATCGGGCGCGACAAGGAACTGGAGCGCGTCATCCAGACCCTCTGCCGTCGCCGGAAGAACAACCCGCTGCTGGTCGGCGAAGCAGGTGTCGGCAAGACCGCCATTGCCGAAGGGCTGGCCCGCCGCATCGTCGAAGGAGAGGTTCCGGACATCCTCGCCAAGGCCAGCATCTTTGCGCTCGACATGGGCGCCTTGCTGGCCGGCACCAAGTACCGGGGCGATTTCGAGCAGCGCCTCAAGAGCGTGCTCAAGCAATTGAGCGAAAATCCGCAGGCCGTACTTTTCATCGACGAAATCCATACCCTGATCGGCGCCGGCTCCGCTTCCGGCGGCACGCTCGACGCGTCCAACCTGCTCAAGCCGGCCCTCTCATCAGGGCAGCTGAAGTGCATCGGTGCGACGACCTACAATGAATATCGCGGAATTTTCGAGAAGGATCACGCGCTGTCGCGGCGCTTCCAGAAAATCGACGTGAATGAACCGTCGATCAGTGAAACCATCGAAATCCTGAAAGGCCTCAAGACGCGCTTTGAAGCGCACCACGGCCTCAAGTACTCCGCCGCTGCCCTCACCTCTGCCGTTGAGCTTTCGGTGCGCTTCATCAGCGACCGCCACCTGCCGGACAAGGCGATCGACGTGATTGACGAAGCCGGGGCTGCGCAGCGCATCCTGCCGAAGTCCAGGCAAAAGAAGCTGATCGGCAAGCAGGATATCGAGGATATCGTGGCCAAGATCGCACGCATTCCGTCGACCCACGTTTCCTCCGACGATCGCAGTTCGCTGAAAAATCTTGATCGCGATCTGAAGAACGTCGTTTTCGGCCAGGAAGCGGCAATCGACGCCCTGACCAAGGCGATCAAGATGGCGCGCTCGGGGCTGGGCAATCCGAGCAAGCCGATCGGCAGCTTCCTGTTTTCCGGCCCGACCGGCGTCGGCAAGACCGAAGTCGCCAAGCAGTTGGCCTATTGCCTGGGCAATGAGTTGCTGCGTTTCGACATGTCGGAATACATGGAGCGCCACGCCGTCTCGCGCCTGATCGGCGCCCCCCCGGGCTATGTCGGCTACGATCAGGGCGGTCAGCTGACCGAAGCCGTGACGAAGAAGCCGTACTGCGTCCTGCTGCTCGATGAGATCGAGAAAGCGCATCCGGACATCTACAACATCCTGCTGCAAGTGATGGACCACGGCACGCTGACCGACAACAACGGGCGCAAGGCCGATTTCCGCAACGTCGTGATCATCATGACGACCAATGCCGGCCAGGAAGCGATCCAGAAGACCAACATGGGCTTTACCACCGCCAAGCAGGCGGGGGACGAAATGGTCGAAATCAAGCGGCTATTCACGCCGGAATTCCGCAACCGGCTCGATGCAACGATCTCGTTCAAGGCCCTCGACCATGAAGTCATCCTGCGCGTGGTGGACAAGTTCCTGATCCAACTCGAAGAGCAGTTGCACCAGAAAAAAGTGGACGCAATATTTACCGAGGCGCTGAAGCGCCATCTGGCGGCGAACGGTTTCGACCCCCTGATGGGCGCGCGGCCAATGGCACGGCTGATCCAGGACACCATCCGCTCGGCGCTGGCCGACGAGTTGCTGTTCGGCCGTCTGGCCAGCGGCGGTCACGTCACGGTCGATCTTGATGAAAACGAGAAGGTGAAGCTCGTCTTCGAAGAAGAAGCCGAAGCCGTCGCCTGAGCACCAGTCGCCATGCCCCGGGATCAGGCGGATGACGCCCGATCCCGGGGCATGGCTTGTTTATTTTCCGCAGGACATCATTCGACAGGGAGCACGCATGAGTTTCAAAACACCCGACCTTCTCGACGCCAACGAAGACAAAACCGGCGACGGCTCGCTGCGCGTGGTCGCCCCGCTGTTTCAGCGCTATGGCGCCCGTACGGCGTTCAGCGGCCAAGTCGTCAGCCTCAAGCTGTTTGAAGACAACTCGCTGGTCAGGGAGGCGTTTGGTGAAGACGGCAGAGGCAAGGTGCTGGTCATCGACGGCGGCGGCTCGCTGCGTTGCGCCCTGGTCGGCGACCAGCTCGCCATCCTCGCGCAGAAGAACGGCTGGGAAGGCGTCATCGTCAATGGCTGCATCCGCGACTCAGCGGATATCAACCAGATCGACATCGGTGTCCGTGCGCTCAATACCCACCCGCTCAAGAGCGTCAAGAAAGGCGCCGGCGATCGCCACATCAACGTCGCCTTCGGTGGCGTGACGTTCAAGACCGGAGACTGGATCTACGCCGACGAAGACGGCGTGCTCGTTTCGGCGACGGCGCTCAGCTGAACCGCTGGCTGCGCGGAAAACC
>JBAQRB010000052.1:0-32604 GCA_049295655.1 Rhodocyclaceae bacterium | reverse complement strand
CTTCAGCGGTTTATGCAGCTGGTGTCGGTAAGGGAAAAGCAGGATTATGGCGAAAAGATTTGAACTGCTGGTGTTCGACTGGGACGGTACGGTACTTGACTCGGCTGGCGCAATTGTTGCCGCGATCAAGGCCGCTTGCCGCGATCTGGATTTGCCGGAGCCATCCGACGAGAGGGCACGGCACGTGATCGGCTTGGGGCTGGGCGAAGCGCTACGCCATGCGGTGCCGGAATTGGCTGAACACTGTTATCCGCAGATGGTTGATCGCTACCGCCATCATTATTTGTCCCGTGACCACGAGTTGCAGTTGTTTGAAGGGGCCGCTCCGCTGGTTGCCGAGCTTGCCGAAGCTGGTTTCCTGTTGGCGGTAGCCACCGGCAAGAGCCGCTTGGGTCTGGATCGGGCCTTGAAAACGAGCGGCCTCGGGAAGTATTTTCAGGTTTCACGCTGCGCTGATGAGTGCTTTTCAAAGCCGCACCCGCAAATGCTCGATGAGTTGATGGCGGAGTTTGCCGTCGAGCCGTCGCAGACGCTGATGATCGGCGATACCACGCATGACTTGCAGATGGCGATCAATGCCGGTGTTGCCGGACTGGCGGTAAGTTATGGGGCGCATCCGGCGGCTGCGCTTGATGCCCTCGTTCCGCTCGCGCGTTGCGAAAGTGTCGAGGAGTTGGCGGCGTGGCTGCGGACGAATGCCTGATTTGCGCGTCCGCTGCACTGGTCAATGGCGGTTCTGGGTTTCGCTTCACGGTCCGGCAGCATGGCCGTGATGAAGCGGCGTTCGTCGTCCGTTTTCGTGGGCGCGCGTTTGCCTACTTCAACCGCTGCGCTCATGTTCCCGTTGAGCTGGACTGGCAGCGCGCCGAGTTCTTCGATCAATCCAAGCTATACTTGATCTGTGCAATGCATGGCGCACTTTATGCGCCTGAAACCGGCCGATGTCTGGGCGGACGCTGCAATGGCAAAGGCTTGACGCCAATTCCCGTCACCGAGCGGGATGGCGCTGTATATTTCACCCCAACCGAGTAGATATCTTGGAAACGCCACAGAACGACCCGCAATGGGAACGCCAGTTACTGGAAAAAATCGCCTTCTCGACCTTGCAGGAGCAGAAGGCCAAGCGTCGTTGGGGCATTTTTTTCAAGCTGGCCGGGCTTGGCTATCTCGTCGCCGTACTGATGCTGGTCGTTGACTGGGGCGCTTCCGAGAAGCTGGTCGATGGTAAGCACACGGCGCTGATCTACCTGCGGGGCACCATCGAGCCGAATGGGGAGGCCAGTGCCGAGAAAATCAACGGCGCGCTGCAGTCAGCGTTTGAGGACAAGGGAACGGCAGGGGTCATCCTGCGAATCAACAGCCCGGGCGGGAGTCCGGTTCAGTCGGGCATCGTTTATGACGAAATACGCCGTCTGCGGGCAAAGTATGCCGAGGTGCCGCTCTACGTGGTTGTTGAGGACCTGTGCGCATCGGGCGGTTATTACATAGCGGCCGCCGCCGACAAGATATTTGTCGATAAGGCAAGCATCGTCGGTTCGATCGGGGTCTTGATGGACGGTTTTGGCTTTACCGGAACCATGGACAAAATGGGCGTTGAGCGGCGCCTGCTGACTGCCGGAGAAAACAAGGGGTTTCTCGATCCATTCTCGCCGCAGGATGCGAAACAGAAGGAACATGCCAAGGTTTTACTTGGGGAAATTCATCAGCAGTTCATCGAGGTCGTTCGTCAAGGCCGCGGCAAGCGCCTGAAGGAAACGCCCGAGATGTTTTCCGGGTTGATGTGGACGGGGAGTCAAAGTATCCAGCTTGGTCTGGCCGATGGTTATGGAACCGTGGATTCAGTGGCGCGTGACGTGATCAAGGCTGAAAAAATCCTCGACTATTCGGTCAAGGAAAATATAGCCGAACGTTTTGCCAAGCGGCTCGGCGCCGATATGGCGCAGAGTCTGGCGTTTCGTCTGTTCGGTGGTGAGCGCGCGGTAATACGCTAAGCCTGCAGCAGGAATACCGTCGGGCGGCGGTCGATTTCCGGCAGTCCCTGACGGCGCCATTCTGCCGGGGTGCGTGTCGTGATCGACTCGCTGTCGAGGGTGAGGTCGGTGGCAACGCAGATCCTTGTGCCATCGGCACACGTTTTGATCAGCGTTTCGAGCATTTGCCGGTTGCGGTACGGCGTTTCGATGAATATTTGCGCGCGTCTTTCCTGGCGTGAATCCTTTTCGAGGTCGCGCAGTTTTTTTTGCCGTTCTTCGTCCTTGATCGGCAGGTAGCCGTGAAAGGCAAAGTTCTGCCCAGAGAGTCCGGAGCCCATCAGCGCGAGCAGGATCGAAGAGGGGCCGACCAGCGGAACAACTTTTATTCCTTCGCGCTGCGCCAGTGCGACAAGGTTGGCGCCGGGGTCGGCGACGGCGGGGCAGCCGGCTTCCGAGATCAGGCCGACATCCTTTCCGGCCAGCAGGGGTGCCAGGAGCGCCGGCAGTGCGCTGGCCGGCGTATGTTCGCTGAGTTCATGGATTTCGATCTGCTGCAAGGGCAAGTCGGCGGGCAGTGCCTTGAGGAAAGCCCGTGCCGACTTGGCGTTCTCTGCAACAAACTGCGACAGTTTTTTCGCGCAATCGCTGACTGCGTGTGGCAGCACCGTGCCGATCGGCGAATGACCGAGCGGGACGGGGATCAGGTAGAGCGTTCCTTTGTTCATGATTGGCGCTCAAATAACGTTGAAGTTTTCGGTTCGAAGGAGGTCGCACAGGGCGATCAGCGGTAGGCCAATCAAGGCATTGGGATCATCGCCTTCCATTTTTTCGATCAGCGCGATGCCCAGCCCTTCGGATTTCGCGCTGCCGGCACAGTTGTAAGGTTGCTCGCGAAGCAGGTAATTCTCGATTTCCTGATCGGTGAGCTCTCTGAAAGTGACCAGTGTCGGTACGCCGCGCACCTGTGCTTTACCCGTTCTGCTGTTGAGCAGGCAAAGTCCGGTGAAGAAATTGACCTGGCGACCGCGCATGGTCTGCAGCTGGCGGACCGCATTTTCGTGGCTTCCCGGCTTGCCGAATACCTGATCGTCGAGGCAGGCGACCTGGTCGCTGCCAATGATCAACGCATCCGGAAACTGCTCGGCCACGGCGCGGGCTTTCGCCTCGGAAAGACGCAGCGCGCTGGCTTCGGGTTTTTCGCCAGCCAGGGGAGTTTCATCGACTGCCGGGTCGGCAACTTCAAAGGCGAAACCGAAGCGGGAAAGAAGTTCACGGCGAAATGGCGAAGTCGAGGCGAGGACAATTTTAGGGTTGGACATGAGGGAGTCTGTAAGGAAGTTGCGCCAAGTCCGCGGCGCATTTGGAGAAATTCAGGGAGATTTGATAAAAAAACTGAATTAAATGCGTCGCTGCTTTGACTTCAAAAGCCAAAAATAATATCATGCGCCTCTTATGTCGCAACCGATTCTTATTGATAGTCTGGCGTTTGCGCGGGGAGCACAGTTGCTGCAAGGCGATTTGCTGGTCGCCGACCTGACTCGGGTGCTCGATTCGCTGGCGGATTCTGCCGGGCGTCTGGTTTACCGGGTTGAGGGCAGGGTTGGACCTCGCGGCCGTTCGCAGTTGTTGCTGCAGGTGGATGGTCTGCTGTCATTGTGCTGCCAGCGTTGCCTTGACGGGATCGAGTATCCCCTCGCGGTGCGCAGTTTGCTTGAGTTCGTTGATGACGAAAACGACCTGACGCAAGAAGAGATCGAGGATGACTCGAAAGATTTTCTTCCTGCGCAGAAAGAACTCGATGTTGTGGCGTTGATCGAGGACGAGATTATTCTCGCCCTTCCTGTTGTGCCGCATCACGAAAGTTGTGTCATGCCCCAGGCTGGGCAGGGAGCGGCAGAAGTCTCGCCGTTTTCCGTGCTTACCGGCCTCAAGGGCAAGGCGTAGAAAATTTGATTTTAGGAGTTAGTTATGGCCGTTCAACAGAACAAGAAATCCCCTTCCAAGCGTGGCATGCACCGTGCGCACGATTTCCTGACCAGCCCGGCGCTGGCCGTTGAACCGACGACTGGTGAAGTTCATCTGCGTCACCACGTCAGCCCGTCCGGCTACTACCGTGGCAAAAAGGTTGCAAAAGGCACTGGCGAGTAGTTTTTCAAGATCAGGCAGGCAGTTTCCCGCGAGGGTGAACTGCCTGCCTTTTCTTTTGTCTGCCATCTGATGACTATTACTGTCGCCATCGACTGCATGGGCGGGGATCATGGTCCACGCGTCACCGTGCCGGCGGCGCTCGGCTTCGTGCGCGATCACGAAGATGTGCGCGTCATTCTGGTCGGTCTTGAGGGCGATATCCGTCCGTTGCTCGCGAACGCGAGCGGCGACCGCGTTTCCGTTCGCCATGCGACGGAAGTGGTGGCGATGGACGAACCGCCGGCACTGGCCTTGCGCAACAAGAAAGATTCATCGATGCGCGTCGCCATCAACCTCGTCAAGCAAGGCGAGGCCGATGCGTGCGTCTCTGCCGGGAATACCGGTGCGTTGATGGCAATTTCCCGCTTTGTCCTCAAAATGCTGCCAGGTATCGACCGGCCGGCCATCTGCGCCATTCTTCCGACGGCGAGCGGGCACACGCATGTGCTGGATCTCGGTGCCAACGTCGATTGCGGCCCCGAGCATCTGCTGCAATTCGGCATCATGGGTGCATCGCTGGTTTCGGCCATCGAGCACAAGGAGCGGCCGACGGTTGGTATCCTGAATATCGGTGAGGAAGACATCAAGGGTAACGATGTCGTCAAGCGTGCTGCGGAGCTACTCAAGGCGTCCGGTCTCAATTTTGTCGGCAACGTCGAAGGCGATGGCCTGTTCAAGGGCGAGGCCGAGGTGATCGTCTGTGATGGCTTTGTCGGGAATGTGGCGTTGAAGGCATCGGAAGGGCTGGCGCAAATGCTGGCCACCTTTCTGCGCCAGGAATTCAGCCGCAACTTGCTGACCAAGCTGGCCGCGCTGATTGCCATGCCCGTTCTCAAGAATTTCAAGAAGCGTGTCGATCATCGGCGCTATAACGGTGCCAGCCTGCTTGGATTGAAGGGTATCGTGCTCAAGAGCCACGGTTCGGCCGATGTTTTCGCTTTTGCGAATGCGCTTGAGCGCGCCGCGGAGGCCGTTCGAAGCGGCGTTCTGGCCCGTATCTCCGAACGTGTAGCACAACAGCAACCGCTTCAGGAGAATGCATAGGATGTTTGCCCGGATTAGTGGTGTTGGCAGTTATCTGCCGGGTCAGCCGGTGAGTAACGACGACCTCGTCGAGCGCGGTATCGAAACAAGCGACGAATGGGTTGTCAGTCGCACAGGGATCAAGACCCGTCATCTGGCCGAGTCGGGATGCACTTCCAGCGAGCTGGCGCTTGAGGCCAGTCGCCGTGCTCTGGCGGCTGCCGGTGTCGATGCCGCTGAGCTCGATTTGATCATCGTCGCGACCTCGACGCCGGACTTCATCTTTCCGAGTACGGCCTGCCTATTGCAGAGCAAACTCGGCAATCATGGCGCCGTGGCCTTCGACGTACAGGCGGTCTGCGCCGGCTTCATCTACGCGCTGAGCATCGCCGAGAAGTTCATTCGCAGCGGCAGTCACAAAAAAGCGCTGGTCGTTGGCGCCGAAGTGTTTTCACGCATCCTCGACTGGAACGATCGCGGCACCTGCGTGCTGTTTGGCGACGGTTCCGGCGCTGTGGTTCTTGAAGCGACCGAGAAGCCCGGTATTCTTGCCTCGGCATTGCATGCCGATGGCGCGCACCATGGCATCCTGTCGGTTCCGGGCAGCGTCTGCGGCGGCCAGATAACCGGCGATCCCTTCCTGCGCATGGACGGCCAGGCCGTGTTCAAGTTTGCCGTTCGCGTACTCTCCGATGTGGCGCAGGAGTGTTGTACGTTCGCCGGTATTGCGCCGGCCGAGGTGGACTGGCTGGTTCCGCATCAGGCCAATATTCGTATCATCGAAGCAACCGCACGAAAGCTGGGCTTGCCCATGGACAAGGTGATCGTCACGGTTGATCGACACGGCAACACCTCGGCAGCCTCGATACCGCTCGCGCTCGACACGGCTGTCCGCGATGGGCGGATTAAGCGGGGGCAGAAAGTCATGCTCGAAGGCGTCGGTGGCGGCTTTACCTGGGGCGCCGTGCTGCTCGAGTTCTAAAAGGGAAAATATGTCTTTTTCATTCGTGTTTCCGGGCCAGGGGTCGCAGTCGGTCGGCATGATGGCCGCCTATGGCGAGACGCCGGTAGTTCGCGCGACTTTCGACGAAGCGTCGGCAGCGATCGGCCAGGATCTCTGGCAGTTGCTTGCCGATGGTCCGGCCGAAGCATTGGCGCAGACCGTCAATACGCAGCCGGTCATGCTGACTGCCGGAGTTGCGGTTTATCGCCTGTGGCTCGACAAGGGCGGTCGTTTGCCGGCATTGCTGGCGGGTCACAGTCTTGGCGAATATTCGGCACTGGTGGCCGCTGGCGTCATCAATTTCAGGGATGCCGTTCCTCTCGTGCGTTTGCGCGCTGCAGCGATGCAGGAAGCCGTACCGGTAGGTACCGGCGCGATGGCGGCGATTCTTGGTATTGACGATGCAAAGATCCTTGAGGCCTGTGCCGAAGCGGCTGCGTCGCTTGGTAACGGTGAGGTGGTCGAGCCGGTCAATTTCAACGCGCCTGGCCAGACGGTGATTGCCGGCAGCAAGGCTGCAGTCGAGCGTGCCTGCGAGGCTTGCAAGGCGCGTGGCGCCAAGCGCGCCGTGCTGCTGCCGGTATCCGCACCGTTTCACTCTTCATTGATCCGTCCGGCAGCTGAAAAGCTTGCCGTTCGTCTGGCTGAATTGAGCTTCGCTGCGCCGAAAATACCGGTGATCAACAACGTCGATGTGGCGCTTGAATCGGATCCGGAAAAAATCAAGGATGCCCTGATTCGTCAGGCTTATTCACCGGTGCGCTGGGTCGAGACGATCCAGAAGATGGCGGCGCTTTGTGCGACGACGGTTGCCGAATGCGGCCCGGGCAAGGTTTTGTCCGGTCTTTCGAAGCGCTGTGCCGAAGGCGTCGTTGGCCTGGCACTGGCCGATCTTGCTGCGCTTGATGCAGCGATTCTGACTCTGGAGTAATTGCATGCTTAGCGGACAAGTTGCCCTCGTGACCGGCGCCTCGCGCGGGATCGGCCAAGCAATCGCTGCCGAACTCGGCCGGCTCGGCGCTACCGTCATCGGCACGGCAACGAGCGTTGAAGGCGCCGGGAAAATTACCGCTTATCTTGCTGCTGCCGGCATCAAGGGCGAGGGCGCTGTGCTGGAGGTGCGCGACCCTGAGCAGGTCGACGCCCTGATCGGAAGAATCGACAAGGCGCATGGTGCGGTGAGCATTCTCGTCAATAACGCCGGCATCACACGCGACAATCTCGCGATGCGCATGAAGGACGACGACTGGGATGCGGTACTCGATACCAATCTGAAGGCCGTTTTCCGTCTTTCCAAAGCGGTCATGCGCGGAATGATGAAGGCGCGCAGCGGTCGCATCATCAATGTCACCTCGGTGGTCGGGCATTCCGGCAATCCGGGACAGGCCAATTACTGTGCGGCCAAGGCCGGCGTGGCCGGCATGAGCCGTTCGCTGGCGCGCGAACTGGGCAGCCGCAATATCACGGTCAACTGTGTTGCACCCGGCTTTATCGATACCGACATGACCAAGGAGCTCGACGAGAAGCAGAAGGAATCGCTGGTCGCGAGCATTCCGCTGGCTCGTCTCGGCCATCCTGAAGACATTGCTGCTGCCGTTGCTTTCCTGGCGTCGCCTGGTGCTGCCTATGTCACGGGAACGACGATTCACGTCAATGGCGGCATGTACATGGACTAATGCCTGTTTGGGCAATAGCGGCCGGTTAGATTGCCGACTTGGTAAGCGCCGGTCATTTTGGTAGAATTACAAGGTTTGTTTCACACCTGAACTCTGGGAAGGAGCCCTCAATGGAAAATATCGAACAACGCGTCAAGAAAATCGTCGCTGAACAACTCGGCGTTAACGAAGCGGACATCAAGAACGAATCCTCGTTTGTCGATGACCTCGGCGCAGATTCGCTGGATACAGTCGAACTGGTGATGGCGCTCGAAGAAGAATTCGAATGCGAGATTCCGGATGATGAAGCCGAGAAGATCACCAACGTCCAGCAAGCTGTCGATTACGTCCTCAGCCACAAGAAGTAATTTGTCAGCGGAACCTCCCTGTGGACTGGCTTGATCGCCAGTCGTTTGTGGCAGGGATTCGTTCCGGGTGGCATTCCGTCAATTTGGCATCATTCTAATTTTTCCCGGAGCAAAAGTTGGCACGTCGTAGAGTCGTCATCACCGGTCTAGGGATCGTCTCGCCAGTCGGCAATTCCGTCGAACAAGCGTGGCAGAACATTCTTGCCGGACGCTCCGGAATTGACCGGATCACCCGTTTTGATGTCTCGACCTTTCCCGTGCAAATCGCCGGTGAGGTCAGGGATTTCGATATCACTCAATACCTGTCGGCCAAAGATGCCCGCCGTATGGACAGATTCATCCATTACGGGATGGCTGCCGGAATCCAGGCCATCAAGGACGCCGGGTTGGAAGCGCACCCCACCAATGCCGAGCGGATCGGTGTGGCCATCGGTTCCGGGATTGGCGGCTTGCCGCTGATCGAGGATACCCGGGACGAGTTTCTTGCCGGTGGCGTGCGCAAGATATCTCCATTTTTTGTTCCCGGCTCGATCATCAACATGATTTCCGGCAACCTGTCGATCATGTATGGCTACAAGGGCCCCAACGTTGCCCTGGTCAGCGCCTGTTCGACCGGAACCCACAGTATCGGTGACGCCGGTCGTCTGATCGAGTACGGCGATGCGGACATCATGATTGCCGGTGGCGCCGAAGCCACGGTATCGCCACTTGGTCTCGGCGGGTTCTGCGCGGCGCGTGCCTTGTCCACGCGCAACGATGATCCGAAAACGGCTAGTCGGCCGTGGGACAAGGACCGCGACGGTTTCGTGCTCGGTGAGGGCGCCGGTGTCGTGGTGCTCGAAGAGTACGAACACGCCAAGGCGCGCGGTGCCCGTATTTACGGCGAACTGGCCGGTTTCGGCATGAGTGCCGATGCGAACCATATGACGGCTCCTTGCGAGGATGGCGAAGGCGCTGCGCGCTGTATGGTCAATGCCTTGCGCAACGCACAGCTCAATCCGCAGGATATCCAGTACCTGAATGCGCATGGCACCTCGACCCCGCTGGGCGACAAGGCCGAGACGATTGCCGTCAAGCGTGCTTTCGGCGACCACGCCAAAAAACTGGTGGTCAATTCGACCAAATCCATGACGGGACACCTGCTCGGTGCCGCCGGCGGGATTGAGGCTATTTTTTCGGCATTGGCGATTTACCATCAGATTTCACCGCCAACCATCAATCTTTTCAATCAGGACGAGTCGTGCGACCTCGATTACTGCGCCAACGAGGCGCGGCCGATGAAGATTGACGCGGCACTGTCGAATTCATTCGGCTTTGGCGGCACCAACGGTACCGTTGTCTTCAAGCGGGTCTAGATTTTCCGAGCGGTGCAGTTTCCGATTCATATCGCACTGCACCGTTCGCGACTTCTCGTCGCTCTCCTCTTGTTGTTTCATGCGCTTGCGGCCAGTAGCGTGATCGGACTGCCGTGGGCTTGGCCGGTACGATATTCGCTGCTTTTCCTGCTCGGGCTATCGTTGTGGAATGCCCTGCGGGCGCCGAAAATACTCGGTCTGCGGCTTTCTGCCGATGGCCGTCTGGTGTGCCGGTTGGCTGACGGCGAACCGGCCGAGGTCTTGCTGTTGCCGGATAGCGCTGCTTTCAGCCGATTGATCGTATTGCGCATGCGGATTGGCGGTGCGCGACCCATCACCAGTCTTGCGCTACTTCCAGACAGCATGCCGGCCGATCAGTTTCGGGTGCTTCGCCTGTGGTTGCGCTGGCGTGGCGAATCTGCTCGGCCGCACGATGCGGGGTGAACGGTTTTGGTGCGCCAGCCGCTAGCGCTGGAGTGCTTCCAGCAGCTCTGTTTCGAGCTTGATGCGGCTTGTGCTGTCATTCAGGTCGCCGCCGCTGATCAGGAAGGTGTCTTCGACACGTTCGCCAAGTGTTGCAATTTTGGCCGTGTGCAGATTGGCGCCATGCCCGGCCAGTGTTTGTGCGACGGTATAAAGCAGGCCCGGGCGGTCGGCCGCAATCACCGACATGACGAAGAGCGCTCCTTTTTCGTCCGGTTCGATGCTGACTTGCGGCTGAATGGGGAAGTGCTTGACCTGGCGTGAAATGCGCCCCTTGGACGGTATTTCGGGCGGTGATTGGTGCTTGAGGCGTTCGTTCAGTTCGTGCTCGATATAGCTGATCATTTCGCGATCGTTTTCGCGGCCACTGACATCCAGGAGCATGAAGCTGTCAAGTGCGTAACCGTGGCGCGTCGTGTGAATCTTGGCGTCGACAATGCTGTAGCCGGCACGGCCAAAAAAACCGACAAGCCGTGCGAAGAGGTCGGGCTGGTCCCGGGTGTAGACCATGACTTCGAGCCCGTCGCCGTGCGGGTTGATGCGCGCCTTGACGACCGGCTGGTCGATGTGGATGCGGTAGTGCAGTGCCCGTGTGTGCCAGGCAATTTCGTCCGCAGAATGTCGCAGGAAATAGACCGTATCGAGTTGCTTCCACAGCCGTTCATGTACCGTGTCCGACAGTGCAAAGTAGCGCAACAGGCGCATGGCCTCTTGTTGGCGTTCCTGGATGACGCCCTGTGTCACGGGGGCTTGTCCGCCGGCGAGCAGCAGTTGCCGGGTCGTGCTGAACAGCTGCTCGAGGAGCTGGCCTTTCCAGGTGTTCCAGACCTTGGGGCTGGTGCCACGAATATCGGCGACGGTGAATAGATAAAGTGCCGTGAGGTGACGCTCATCGCGTACGATGGCGGCAAAGGATGCAATTACCTCGGGGTTGGATGTGTCCTGCTTCTGTGCGACGTTGGACATCACCAGATGCTGGCGAACAAGCCAGACGATGAGTTCGGCATCCTTGGCCTCAATGCCGTGACTGTCACAGAATGCCTGTGCATCAACGGTCCCCTGTTCGGAGTGATCGCCGCCGCGCCCCTTGGCAATGTCGTGGAACAAAGCGGCGATATAGAGCACCCAGGGGCGTTCAAAATCGCTGATCAGCCGACTGCAGGCAGGGTATTCGTGTGCGAATTCATCCATGGTGAAGCGGCGCAGATTGCGCATCACCTGCAGGATGTGTTGATCGACGGTGTAGACATGGAACAGGTCATGCTGCATCTGGCCGACAATCCTGCCAAAATTCGGCAGGTAGCGACCGAGAATGCCGAACTGGTTCATGCGCCGGAATTCATGGATCAGGCCGCGCGCTTGTTTGAACAGCGCAAGAAAAGTGGCGTGATTCTCCGGAGTGCGGCGGAAGTCGTCATCAATCCGCGTACGAGCCCGCCACAGTGCGCGCAGCGTGCGTGCTGTCATTCCTTTTAATTCGGAGTGCTGCTGCAGCACCAGGAAGCTTTCAAGAATGGCGCCGGGTTTTTTGTTGAAAAGATCCTCATCGACGACATCAAGCAGTTCGTGCGTGTTCTGGAAGTGCTCGTCGATTCGCCGTGGCGCCTGGTCGGGGGGCGGAAAAATTGCAGCGCCGATATTCTGCAGGAGAATCGTGTTGATCTGGGTAACCGTTTTGGCTGTACGGTAATATTCCTGCATCAGCTGTTCGCTGGCCCGGCGCGTTGCTGTAGCCTTGAAGCCGAGTTGTTCGGCGAGGGCGGTCTGGTAATCGAAAAGCAGCCGGTCTTCACGCCGACCGAGATGAATGTGCAACTGCGTTCGCAGGCGCTGCAAAAATCCTTCGCTGCGTTCAAGGTGCTGCTCTTCTTCGGCAGTGATGAAACCGTTTCGCTCCAGATCATGCCAGTTGTGACCATAGCCAGCCGTGCGGGCAATCCACAGAATGGTCTGCAGGTCGCGCAATCCGCCCGGACTCTCCTTGCAGTTTGGCTCGAGACTGTACGGCGTTTCCAGATAGCGCAGGTGGCGTTCATCCTGTTCTATCCGTTTTGCGTGGAAGAATGCCTGGGCGTCCAGCCGGGCTTTCAGGCCTGACGAGAATTTTTCGAAGAGTTTTTCGTTGCCGGCAAGCAGGCGTGCTTCGATCAGGCAGGTCTGAATCGTTACATCGCCTGCCGCTTCATCAAGACATTCTTCGACGGTGCGTACGCTATGCCCGATTTCAAGGCCGATATCCCAGAAGAGACCGACCAATTGCTCAAGCTTTGCGGTGAGTGCGGCACCGGGGGACTTTGGCAGGAGCAGCAGCAGATCGACATCGGAGGCCGGATACAACTCGCCGCGTCCGTAGCCGCCGACAGCAACCAGTGCCAGTGAGGCGGGAAAGTCGAGTTCGTTCCAGAGTGCGCTGAGAATTTCATCGATCAGCCGACAGCGCTCGCGCAACAGGCGCGGCGCGTCGGTGTTGGCCAGATAGGATGCGCGGATTGCTTTCTGGCCTTCCCTCAGTCGCGCTTTGTAGTCAGTGAGGAGTGCGCTGCGAGCCATTTCGTCCAGCTTCATGCGGGCGATTTGGTCGACTCGGGTTGCGGGCGCGAACCGGCCGAGACGGTGAGAACCTCGAATCCGCTGTCGGTGACCAGGATGGTGTGCTCCCACTGGGCCGAAAGGCTGTGATCTTTGGTGACAATGGTCCAGCCGTCAGCCAGTTCCCGAATCCCCGGCTTGCCGGCGTTGATCATTGGCTCGATGGTGAAGATCATGCCAGCCTGAAGCTGAATACCTGTTCCGCTCTTGCCGTAATGCACGACCTGAGGATCCTCGTGAAACTTTGCGCCGATGCCATGGCCGCAGAATTCGCGCACCACCGAATAGCCGGCTTTCTCTGCATGGCGCTGGATAACGCTGCCGATGTCACCGAGATGTGCGCCGGGGCGGACCTGGGCGATGCCCAGCCAGAGGCATTCAAAGGTTAATTCACACAGGCGTTTGGCCTGAATCGAAGGCTCTCCGAGACAGAACATCCGGCTGGTGTCGCCATGGTAGCCGTCCTTGATGACCGTAATGTCAAGGTTGACGATGTCCCCGTTTTTCAACTGCTTGTCGCTCGGAACGCCGTGGCAGACCTGGTGGTTGATCGAAGTACAGATTGATTTTGGATAGGGCTGGTATCCGGCCGGTGCATAGTTCAGTGGCGCCGGGATGCAACCCTGAATATCGACCATGTAGTCATGGCAGAGTCGATCGAGTTCGCCGGTCGTGACCCCAGTTTTGACGTACGGCGTGATGTAATCGAGGACTTCACCGGCCAGTCTGCCGGCGACGCGCATTTTTTCGATTTCTGAGGGGGTTTTTAGCGTAATGCCCATTTGTTTTCTGCGCGGATGAAAGACTAAAGGATGGAGAATAAAGGAAGCGGCGCGGTTAGGCAATTTACGGGAACGAGGGTTCAACTTCTCGGCGAATGAGCCGGCAAACCAGTCGGCGCTTGAGTTTTTGTCGGTTTTAATGATAGAATCGCCGGGTTTTGCTGGTTTGTATCGGCAAAATACTGATGCGTGCCTTTTGGCGCGTGAGGCGTGTCGATATCGGTGCGTCAATTACTCACATTCGCCTGTTCTTCAAGGGTGTCCGCCAAAAAATCAGGCGGACTGTTGGTGGGCGAATGGTGGTTTAACCCTTATGGAGTTCGTATATGTCCACAACTATGCGTCAAATGCTGGAGGCCGGTGTTCACTTCGGCCATCAAACCCGTTTCTGGAACCCGAAGATGGCACAGTACATCTTCGGCGCTCGCAGCAAGATCCACATCGTCAACCTTGAGAAGACGCTTGCCAAGTACAACGAAGCCATGTCTTTCGTGCGCAAGCTGTCGGCAAACAAGGGCAATATCCTGTTCGTCAGCACCAAGCGTCAGGCTCGTGAAATCCTCGCCGAGGAAGCGCAGCGCTCCGGTTCTTCCTATGTCGACCAGCGCTGGCTGGGCGGCATGCTGACCAACTTCAAGACGGTCAAGCAATCGACCAAGCGTCTCAATGACATGGAAGCCATGGCAGAGGACGGTTCGATTGACAAGCTGGGCAAGAAGGAAGCGCTGATGATGCAGCGTGAACTTGTCAAGCTGCAAAAGTCGATCGGCGGTATCAAGCACATGACCACGCTGCCGGATGCCCTGTTCGTGATCGACGTCGGTTATCACAAGATTGCCATTACCGAAGCCAACAAGCTCGGTATTCCGGTGATCGCCGTCGTTGATACCAACCACTCGCCGGAAGGCGTCGATTACGTCATTCCGGGTAACGATGACTCCTCGCGCGCTATCCGTCTTTATGCTCGTGGCGTTGCCGATGCGATTCTCGAAGGCCGTAGCCAGTTTGTTGAAGAGATTGTTGCAGCGGCTTCCGGTGATGACTTCGTTGAAGTTGAAGAAGCGGCCGAGTAATTCTCGGGTGCTCGGGTGGGCTGCGCCTGATGGCGCAGCTGCCCAGTCCGGTTTGTTTGAACTGTTTTGATTTGGCACGGCCGGCAACCCCGGCCGTGTCCGCAACTGGAGAGAAAAAATGGCGGAAATTACCGCAGGTATGGTCAAAGAGTTGCGCGAAAAAACTGACGCGCCAATGATGGAATGCAAAAGAGCGCTGACCGAAGCGGC
Organism: Rhodocyclaceae bacterium; assembly: GCA_049295655.1. Lineage (GTDB taxonomy): Bacteria > Pseudomonadota > Gammaproteobacteria > Burkholderiales > Rhodocyclaceae > CAJBIL01. The sequence continues at coordinate 17,903 of JBAQRB010000052.1, read as the reverse complement.
TGGCGACATGGACAAGGCTGAAGAAATTCTGCGCGTCAAGCTGGGTTCCAAGGCCAGCAAGGCCGCAACCCGCATCACGGCTGAAGGCGTTGTGGCCATCCATATTTCCGGTGATGGCAAGCTCGGCGCCATGATCGAAGTCAACTGCGAAACCGATTTCGTTGCGAAAAACGACGAGTTTCTCAAACTCACGAAGGATTGTTCCGAACTGGTCGCTACCAAGAATCCGGCCGATGTCGCAGCCCTTTCGGCCCTGTCCCTCGGCGATGGGACGGTCGAATCGACCCGCACCGCGCTGGTCGGCAAGATTGGCGAGAACCTGTCGATGCGTCGCTTCGTTCGCGTTGAAGCCAAGGGCAAGCTGGCTTCCTATATCCATGGCGGTGCCAAGATCGGTGTGTTGATCGACCTGGTCGGTGGTGACGAGCAGTTGGCCAAGGATCTGGCCATGCACATTGCTGCGTCCAAGCCGAAGTCCCTGGATTCGACCGGTGTTTCTGCCGATCTGATCGAGAGCGAGCGTCGCGTGGCAATCGAGAAGGCCAAGGAAGCAGGCAAGCCGGAAGCAATGATCGAGAAGATCGCCGAAGGTTCGGTGCAGAAATTCCTCAAGGAAGTGACCTTGCTCGGCCAGGTGTTCGTGAAAGCGGAAGACGGCAAGCAGACCATCGAGCAGCTGCTCAAGGTCAAGGGTGCTTCGATTGCCGGCTTCACGCTGTTCATGGTGGGCGAAGGCATCGAGAAAAAGGTTAACGATTTCGCTGCCGAAGTCGCTGCCCAGGCAGCTGCTGCTGCCCAGAAGTAACAACCGGAGGACTGACGGCCATGACCGAGACGACACCAAAATACAAACGCATTCTGCTCAAGATATCCGGCGAAGCCCTGATGGGTGCTGACGCCTATGGCATCAATCGCCAGACGATCTCCGAGATTGTCGCGGAAATCAAGACAGTCGTTGATATGGGTGTGCAGGTTGGCGTCGTCATTGGCGGGGGCAACATCTTTCGTGGTGTTGCCCCCGCAGCTACCGGCATGGACAGGGCTCAGGCCGATTACATGGGGATGCTGGCCACCGTGATGAATGGCCTCGCCTTGCACGACGCGATGCGCATCGCCGGAATGGTGTCGCGCGTTCAGTCGGCGTTGAGTATCGAGCAGGTCGTCGAGCCGTATATTCGCGGCAAGGCGATTCGCTATCTGGAGCAGGGGCGAACGGTGATTTTTGCCGCAGGCACCGGCAACCCGTTTTTTACCACGGATACTGCAGCCGCTTTGCGCGGTGCGGAAATTGGCGCCGAAATTGTTCTCAAGGCGACGAAGGTTGATGGTATTTATACGGCTGACCCAAAGAAGGATCCGAATGCCACCCGTTATGACCGGATCAGTTTCAATGAAGCGATCGCCCAGAATCTGGGGGTGATGGATGCAACTGCTTTTGCGCTTTGTCGCGACCAGAAGCTGCCGATCAATGTTTTCTCGATTTTCAAACAAGGCGCATTGAAGCGCGTTGTTCTCGGTGAGAACGAAGGCACGCTGGTGTATTGCTGAGGGAGATTGAGATGTCTATTGCAGATCTGAAGAACACCACCGAACACAAGATGCAAAAATCGATCGAGGCGCTGAAGACAAACCTCACCAAGGTGCGTACCGGTCGTGCCCATATCGGCCTGCTTGATCACGTCCAGGTTGAATACTACGGTTCGCTGGTGCCGGTAAATACGGTTGCCAACATCAGCCTGATCGACGCCCGGACGATCGGTGTCCAGGCCTGGGAAAAAGGAATGGCGCCGAAAGTTGAAAAAGCGATTCGCGACTGCGACCTGGGCCTGAATCCGGCGTCGCAAGGGGATCTGATTCGCGTGCCGATGCCTGCCCTGACCGAAGAGCGTCGTCGCGACATGATCAAGATCGTCAAGGGGGAGGGCGAGGATGCCAAGGTCGCCTTGCGCAACCTGCGTCGTGACGCCAATGCGACCCTGAAGGATCTGCTCAAGAACAAGGAATGCTCGGAAGATGACGAGCGTCGTGCGCAGGACGAAATTCAGAAGCTCACCGACAAATACGTCGCTGAAATCGACAAGCAACTCGTGCAGAAGGAAGCCGAATTGATGGTGGTCTGACGACTACCGGACAAACAGGCGAAATGGCGATCTTTTCCAGCTCAACCCGGGACATCCCTTCTGCCACAACGGTGCCGCGCCATGTTGCCATCATCATGGACGGCAACGGGCGGTGGGCAAAAAAGCGGTTCTTGCCGCGCGTTGCCGGCCATCATCGGGGGGTCGAGACCGTTCGCGATACGGTGAAGCACTGTCTTGAGCGTGGCATCGGCTACCTGACGCTGTTTGCCTTCAGTTCGGAAAACTGGCGTCGTCCCGAAGCGGAAGTGACGCTGCTGATGCAGCTTTTTGTCCGTGCATTGCAGCAGGAAGTCGCCAGGTTGCAGCGCAATGGCGTTCGCTTGCGGGTCGTTGGCGATCTCTCGCGCTTCGACCCCGATCTGCAGTCGTTGATCCTCGCCTCCGAGGCCTCGACTGCGCCGAATGATCGGCTGATACTCACGGTCGCGGCGAATTACGGCGGGCGTTGGGATATTCTGCAGGCGGTCAACCGCATGGCGCTTGCGCAGCCGGAAAAGCAGGGCGTCTGGAGCGAGGCGGATCTGGCCCCTTATCTGGCGATGAGTTATGCGCCCGAGCCTGATCTTTTCATTCGCACCGGCGGCGAGGAGCGAGTCAGCAACTTTCTCCTTTGGCAACTCGCCTATTCCGAGTTTTATTTCACCGATACGCTGTGGCCGGAGTTCGATTCGGCGGCCTTTGATGCGGCCATCGCCTCATACCAGCAGCGCGAGCGACGTTTTGGCCGAACTAGCGAACAGCTGACCGGCCAGCCACCGCTGCCTGCGACTGCACCCAACCCCGAAAAGCCACTGGATACCCAAAACGATGCTTAAGACGCGGGTTGTCACCGCGGTATTTCTGTTCGCCGCCTTTTTTTCGGCCCTTTTTTATCTTCCACCACTCGGCTGGGCGCTCTTCGCCACCGTCGTTGCCACGCTGGCGGCTTGGGAGTGGGGCGCGCTGATGGGCTGGGGCGGTTGGCCGCGGGTGGCATTGGGTGGCGCCTTGGCAGCAATTTGCCTGCTGCTCGGTGTGCTTGAGCCGGGGGCGCTTGGTATGGGGCCAGCTTCTGCCGACGACGCCTGGCGTCTGGGGCGCTGGTTTTACTTGCCCGCGGCGGCATTCTGGGGGTTGCTGGTTCCCGTTTGGATGAAGCGTCGTTGGCCCTTGCCGAAATCGGCCATCGGCCTGCTGATCGGTGCCGTGCTGATTCTCCCGACCTGGCTGGCATTGGTCCAGTTGCGGCAGGTTGGCGCGCAGGCGCTGCTGGCGATCATGGCGGTTGTCTGGCTCGCCGATATCGCCGCCTATTTTTCCGGACGCGCCTTCGGCAAGCACAAGCTCGCTCCGGCCATCAGCCCCGGAAAAACATGGGAGGGGGCCATCGGCGCCGGCATTGGCGTCCTGATCTATGGTCTGGCCTTGTCTCCCAGCCTTCCGGCGCTGCTGGCGGCCAACGTCTGGGTACTGATCGCCGTTCTGATTCTGCTGACCATCGTCAGCATCATCGGCGACCTGTTCGAGTCGCTGCTCAAGCGACAGGCAGGTTTGAAAGACAGCAGCAACATCCTGCCCGGTCACGGCGGTGTTCTTGACCGTATCGACAGCTTGACGTCGACCTTGCCGCTAGTCGCCTTGGTCTGGCTCGGAATTCTGCATTGATGGCATCCGTAATGACGGCACAAACCCTGACTATTCTTGGCTCGACCGGTTCGATCGGGGTCAGTACGCTGGATGTTGTCCGCCGGCATCCGCAGCGCTATCGGGTCGTTGCGCTGTGTGCGCATCGCCAGATTGACCGCCTGTTTGAGCAGTGTCTTGAGTTCAAGCCGCGCTACGCCGTCGTGCGCGATGCGGCACTGGCTGAGCAACTCCTTGCCCGCCTTCTTGCAGCCGGCTCGACCACCCGTGTCGAGCATGGCCCGGAAGCGCTGGTGCGCATGGCGACGCTGGCCGAGGTCGGTTCGGTGATGGCGGCCATCGTCGGTGCGGCCGGTTTGCAGCCAACCCTGGCCGCCGCCAGCGCCGGAAAAAAAGTTCTGCTGGCGAACAAGGAAGCCCTGGTCATGGCTGGGCCGGTTTTCATGCGGGCGGTGCGCGAAAGCGGTGCTGTCCTGCTGCCGATCGATAGCGAACATAATGCGATATTTCAGTCGCTTCCGAATGGTTATTCGGGTGATTTGTCGGGAAGTGGCGTGCACGGTCTTTTGCTTACCGCATCGGGCGGCCCGTTTCGGCGCAGTTCGCCGGCTGACTTGCAAGGCGTGACGCCCGAACAGGCGTGCGCGCATCCGAACTGGGTGATGGGGAAAAAGATCTCGGTCGATTCCGCGACCATGATGAACAAGGGGCTTGAAGTCATCGAAGCCCACTGGCTGTTCAACGTGCCGCCCGAGAAGATTACGGTCGTCATTCATCCGCAGAGCGTCATTCATTCGCTGGTGCAGTATGTCGATGGATCGGTCATTGCCGAGCTCGGCAACCCCGATATGCGCACCCCGATTGCGCACGCGCTGGCTTATCCGGAGCGGATTGCCGCCGGGGTTGCGCCGCTTGATCTGTTTGCCGTCGCTTCGCTCGATTTCGAGCGTCCCGATTTCGAGCGTTTTCCGTGCCTGGCACTGGCTTATCGTGCGCTGCGGGAAGGCGGCAGTTCGTCGACGACACTGAACGCAGCGAACGAAGTCGCGGTGCAGGCCTTTCTCGAAGAAAAAATCGGCTTCACGGCAATTCCGGAAATCATTTCTGAAGTCATGGACCGCCTGCCATCGGCTGCCGTCGTCACACTGGCCGACGTGCTGGCTGCCGATCAGGCCGCGCGTGACCTTGCGGAAATATTGGTCGCCGAATTGACGCAGGGATGAACAATTTTCTTTTTTATCTGGCGGCCTTTGCGTTGGTTCTCGGCACGCTGATCGTTGTTCATGAGTTTGGCCACTATCTCGTCGCCCGTTGGGCCGGCGTCAAGGTCCTGCGTTTTTCAGTCGGATTCGGTCGGACGCTCTACTCGCGGCGGATCGGTCGCGATGCGACGGAATGGGCGCTTTGCGCATTCCCCCTTGGCGGTTACGTCAAAATGCTCGATGAGCGTGAAGGCGAGGTAGCGCCGGAAGAGGTGCATCGCGCCTTCAACAGGCAGCCGGTCACCCGGCGCATGGCGATTGTCGCTGCCGGTCCATTGGCCAATTTCCTGCTGGCCATCCTGCTTTTCTGGGGAATCTTCTGGCACGGCACTGAAGAGCTGAAGCCCGTCTTCGGCACACCGGCGGCCGCCAGTGCCGCGGCCGCTGCGGGCATCGAAAACGGCGAGCGCGTCCTGAAAGTGGCCGGTGAAACGGTTCAGACCTGGCAGGACATGCGCTGGGTATTGCTGCGCCGGGCCGTCGATCAGGATTCGATCGATTTCGAGGTGATCAACTCCCGTCACGAAATCGCCATCCGTCGCCTCGACGTCTCTGCCGCACGGGCGTCGGGATGGGAGGGCGATGCGCTGGAACGGCTGGGAATCGGATTTTACCGGCCAAAAATTCGCCCGCTGCTTGACAAGATCACGCCGGACGGTGCCGCGGCACTGGCCGGTTTGCATTCGGGCGACGAGATTCTGGCCATTGGCGAGCAGCCGGTCGTCAGCTGGTTCGACGTCGTGCAGGCCGTGCGCGCATCGCCCGGCAAAACGCTCGAATTTACGGTGCTGCGCGACGGCCGGCAGTTGCCGATCAGGATAACCCCGGCGGCCGCCGAGGAGCGCGGTCTGAAGATTGGACGGATCGGCGCATCGGTCAGCGATGCCGGACGCTCGCGGGATGATTTGATGGTGACGGTGCGTTACGATCCGGCCACCGCACTTGGCAAGGCAGCCCGTGAAACCCGGGACAAGTCCCTGTTCAGCCTCGTCATGATCGGCAAAATGATCAGTGGCGAAGTGTCTTGGCGCAACCTCAGCGGTCCGGTGACAATCGCTGACTACGCAGGGCAGTCGGCGCGACTTGGTCTTGACTATTACCTGAAGTTTCTCGCACTCGTAAGCATCAGTCTGGGCGTCCTGAATCTGCTGCCGATCCCGATATTGGACGGGGGGCATTTGCTGTATTATGTGGTCGAAATCATAAAACGCGGACCGCTTTCCGAGCGAACCATGGAAATCGGCCAACAAATCGGGCTGGCGCTGCTTTTAATGCTGATGGCGTTTGCCTTCTACAATGACATCAATCGATTGATTTCCAGCTGACCTTATGAAGAAAAATCTGCTCGCCGGTCTGATTGCCGCGCTTTTTGCATCGGGCGCCTCCGCTTTCGAACCGTTTGCGGTCAAGGATATCCGCGTCGAAGGTATTCAGCGCACCGAGGCCGGGACGGTGTTCAGTTACCTTCCGGTCAAGGTCGGCGATACGCTGACCGACGAGAAGGCGGCGCAAGCGATCAAGGCCCTGTTTGCCACCGGATTTTTCAAGGATGTGCGCATCGAAGTCGATAACGGCGTGATGATTGTTGCGCTCGAAGAGCGCCCGGCCATCGCGCAGATCGATTTCGTCGGCCTGAAGGAGTTTGACAAGGATCAGCTCAAGAAGGGCTTGAAAGATATCGGTATCGCCGAATCACGGACTTTTGACCGTGCCACGCTTGAAAAAGCCGAGCAAGAGTTGAAACGCCAATATCTCTCGCGCGGCAAGTACGCCGTCACGGTGAATACCACGATCACGCCGCTGGAACGCAATCGGGTATCGATCAACTTCAATATCGATGAGGGCGAGGCCGCCAAGATCAAGCAGATCAACATCGTTGGCGCACAAGCGATCAGCGAAAAAGATCTGCTCAATCTTTTCCAGTTGCGCACCCCGAACTGGATCAGCTGGTACACCAAGAACGACCAGTATTCCAAGCAGAAGCTCGCGGCCGACCTGGAGTCCCTGCGTTCGCACTATCTAAACCGGGGCTATCTCGAATTTGCCGTCGAATCGACCCAGGTCTCGATCAGTCCGGATAAAAAGGATATCTACATCACGGTAAGCGTCAGCGAAGGCGAGCGCTACATGGTTTCGTCGGTCAAGCTGGCCGGTGACCTCCTGCTCAGCGAAGAAGAATTCAAGGCTGCCGTCCGGATCAAACCAGGCGACGTTTTTTCTCGTGAGCTGCTCAACGAAAGCACCAAGGCGATCAGCGACCGGCTGGGCGTACTGGGCTATGCCTTTGCCAACGTCAATGCGGCACCGGAACTGGAGAAGGAAAAGCGGCAGGTTGCCTTCACCATTTTTGTCGATCCCGGCAAGCGCGCCTATGTGCGTCGCATCAATATCACCGGCAATACAAAAACGCGCGATGAGGTCATCCGCCAGGAAATGCGCCAGATGGAAGGCGCCTGGTACGATGCCGACCGGGTGACGCTGTCGCGTGAACGGATCGACAAGACAAACTACTTCGGTTCGGTGACCGTGGAAACGCCGGCTGTTCCGGGAACCAGCGATCAGGTCGATGTCAATGTGAATGTCACTGAAAAATCGACCGGCAACATTTCGCTGGGCGCCGGTTTTTCGAGTTCCGAAAAACTGATCCTGTCGGGGTCGATTTCGCAATCGAACCTGTTCGGCAGTGGGAAATTCCTTTCCCTGCAGCTCAACACCGGCAAGCTGAACCGCACGATCGGTATTTCCTACACCAATCCCTATTTCACGGTCGACGGCATCAGCCAGGGCTTCGATGCCTACCACCGCACGACCAATCCCATGTCGTTGGGTTACACCTACCAGACCAAATCGACCGGTGGCGGCATCCGCTTTGGCTACCCGATTGCCGAAAAGGAAAGTCTCACCGCCGGCCTGAGCATTGACAGTACTGCGGTAACGATCGATGCGACGAACAGCCCGCAGCAATACATCAATTTCAACAACAAGTTCTGCGGCACGGGAACGATGACCTGCAGCAATATCACCTTGCCGTCGACGATCGGCTGGGGCCGCGATACCAAGGACAGCGTCCTGAATCCGACCAAAGGCTCCCTGAGCCGCGCCGGCCTCGAGGTGGCGCTGCCCGGCGGCTTGCATTACTACCGCACAACGGTACAGCACCAGCAGTATTTCCCCCTGAGCAAGGCCTTGACGCTGATGCTGAACGGCGAGCTGGGCTATGCCAATGGTTACGGCAATCAGGAACTACCGTTCTACAAGAATTTTTATGCAGGCGGCGTTGGATCGGTCAGGGGTTACGATACTTCCAGCCTGGGGCCGAAGGATACCGTTTTCCCGGATCAGCGCCTCGGCGGCAACCGCCGCGCGGTGTTCAATGCCGAAGTCCTGACTTCGATACCCGGCTTCGGTCTCGACAAATCGGTAAAGGTTGGCGGATTCGTCGATGCCGGCCAGATCTGGGGTAAGGGTGAAAAGATGGCCATGGGGGATTTCAGGGCTTCGGCGGGTCTTGCGGCGGTTTGGGTTTCGCCGATGGGACCCCTGAAATTCAGTATCGCCCAGCCGTTCCATACCAAGGATGGTGATAAACTTCAACGGTTCCAGTTCCAGATGGGACAGACCTTTTAACCCAGGAGATATAGCTTGAACAAGAAGATTGCCGCGTTACTGGTTGCATTGATGGCTGCGCTGCCAGTGTCTTATGCATCGGCGGTGGAACTTAAGGTCGGTTACGTCAATACGCAGCGTATCTTCCGTGACGCGCCAGCGGCCGTGAAGGCCGCGAAGAAGATCGAACAGGAGTTTTCCAAGCGCGATCAGGATCTGCAGCGTCTGGCCAAGCAACTGCAGACGATGCAGGAAGGGCTCGAGAAGAATGCCGTGACGATGGCCGAATCCGAGCGGCGCACCAAGGAAAAGGATCTCGGCGAGCTGTCGCGCGAGTTTCAGCGCAAGCAGCGCGAGTTCCGCGAGGACCTGAACCTGCGCCAGAACGAAGAGAATGCGGCGATCATCGAGAAGGCCAACAAGGCGATCAAGCAGCTCGCCGAAACCGAGAAATACGACCTGATCGTCCAGGACGTCGTCTGGGTCAGTCCGAAGCTTGATGTCACCGAAAAGGTCATCAAGGCGCTCTCCGAAGGCAAGGATACAAAATAAGCGGGGTTTCTGTGCAAGGAGCGCTGCGGCTTGACGAGATCGTCGCCCGTCTCGGTGGTGTGCTTGAGGGCGACGCTTCGGTTGTCATCTCGCAGGTCGGCAGCCTGGCTTCGGCTGGCGCAGGGCAGATCGCCTTTCTCGTCAATCCGAAATACCAGCAGCAACTGCAGGCGACGCAAGCGGCCGCCGTTATCGTACCGCCGCAGTTCGCCGCCGACACGGCGCTGCCGCGAATCGTCCATCCCAATGCTTACGCCTACTACGCCAGGGTAGTCGCGCTGCTCAATCCGCCGCCACGGCGTGCCGCGGGTATTCATCCGAGCGCCGTCGTGCACTCCGTGCTGCCCGCATCGGCCAGCATCGGCGAGCATGTCGTCGTCGGCGAGGGGGTCCGGCTGGGCGAGAACGTTACCGTTTATCCGGGATGCGTCATCGGCGATGGCGTGGTCATTGGCGACGGTTCGCTGCTTTATCCGAACGTGACGATCTATCGTGCTTGCGTGATCGGCCAGCGTGCCGTGATTCAGGCCGGCGCGGTGATTGGCGGCGACGGCTTCGGTTTTGCCAAGGAGGGCGAGCGCTGGATAAAGATTCCGCAGATCGGGCGCGTCGTCATTGGCGACGATGTCGAGATCGGCGCCAATACTTCGATCGATCGCGGCGCACTCGACGACACGGTGATCGGCGACGGGGTCAAGATCGACAACCAGATCCAGATCGCGCACAACGTCACCATTGGTAATCATTCGGCGCTGGCCGGCTGCGTCGGCATTGCCGGCAGCACGAAAATCGGCCGGCGCTGCACGGTCGGCGGTGCCGGGATGATCATCGGCCATCTCGAACTGGCCGATGACGTTCATGTTTCGGCCGGCTCGATGGTCACCAAGAGCCTGCGCAAGCCGGGCCAGTACACCAGCATTTTCCCGCTCGAAGCGCACGATGCCTGGTTGCAGAACGCGGCGCAGATCAAACGCTTGGCAAAGCTCGCCGAGCGGGTTGCTGAGCTTGAGAAAAAACTCGAACAAATGGAGATAGCATCTTGAATGCAATGGATATTCACGAAATACTAGAGCACCTGCCGCATCGTTATCCCTTCCTGCTGGTCGACCGTGTGGTCGATTTCGAGGTGGGCAAGACCATCCATGCCTACAAGAATGTCACGATCAACGAGCCGTTTTTCAGCGGCCACTTCCCGCATCATCCGGTGATGCCCGGCGTGCTGATCATGGAGGCGCTGGCGCAGGCGGCCGGTATCCTCTCGTTCAAGACGATGGGTTCGAAGCCGGACGCCAACTCGGTCTTCTATTTCGTCGGGATCGACGATGCGCGTTTCAAGAAGCCCGTGATGGCCGGCGACCAGCTGCATCTGCATGTCGAAATCAAGCGCCAGATGCGCGGCATCTGGAAATACAAGGCCGAAGCCCGCGTCGACGGCGAGATCGTCGCCGAAGCCGAGCTGATGTGCGCCAAGCGCGACGTGGCGTGATTCAGGGCGAGAGTTTGAACATGATCCACTCCACTGCAATCATTCATCCGGGCGCCCGGCTTGGCGAAAACGTCACGGTAGGGCCCTATTCGATCATCGGCGAACACGTCGAGATTGGCGACAACACGAGCATCGGCCCGCATGTGGTTGTTTCCGGCCACACGCGGATCGGTTGCGACAACCGGATTTTCCAGTTCTGTTCGGTCGGCGAAGTGCCGCAGGACAAGAAATACGCCAACGAACCGACTCGCCTCGAAATCGGCGACCGCAACACGATTCGCGAGTTCTGCACGCTCAACCTCGGGACGGCGCAAGATGTCGGCGTCACCCGGGTCGGCGACGACAACTGGATCATGGCTTACGTCCATATTGCGCACGACTGCCAGGTCGGCAACCGGACGACCTTCGCCAACAATGCGCAGCTCGCCGGCCACGTTCACGTCGACGACTGGGCGATCCTCGGCGGCTACACCGGCGTACACCAGTTCTGCCGAGTCGGCGCGCACACCATGACGGCCGTCGGCACCGTCGTCCTGCAGGACATCCCGCCTTTCGTGATGGCCGCCGGCAATACGGCCAGCCCCTTCGGCATCAATGCCGAAGGCCTGAAGCGCCGCGGTTTTTCGCCGGATTCCCTGATGGCCCTGAAGCGCGCTTATCGGACGCTTTACAAGTCGGGGCTGATGCTCGATGAAGCACGTGCCAAGCTTGAGGACGACGTCAAGCTACACCCAGAGATCCAGCCGATCCTCGATTTTCTCGCCGTTTCCAAGCGCGGCATCATCCGATGACGGCAGATGTCGTGCCAGCGGGCTCGACGGGTGTCGTGCGCATCGCAATGGTGGCCGGCGAGACCTCGGGCGACCTGCTCTCCAGTCACCTGATCGCGGCGCTCCGGGCGAAACTGCCGAACGCGGTGTTCTACGGCATCGGCGGCCCGAGGATGGAAGCGCAGGGCTTCGACGCCTGGTATCCGCTCGAAAAGCTCGCCGTACTCGGCTACGTTGACGCGCTCAGGCATTACCGCGAGATTTCCGGCATCCGCAGCCGGCTCAAGCGCCGCTTGCTCGCCGATCCGCCGGATGTCTTCATCGGCGTCGATGCACCAGACTTCAATCTGGCGCTCGAAAAGACGCTCAAGCAGCGCGGCATTCCCGCCGTCCACTACGTCAGTCCGTCGATCTGGGCCTGGCGCGGCGAGCGCATCCACAAGATCGGTGCCGCCGTCTCGCGCCTCCTCGCACTATTTCCCTTCGAACCGCCTCTCTACGAAAAGCAGGGCATTCCGGTCACCTACGTCGGCCATCCGCTGGCCGACCTGCTGCCCGTCGACGATGGGCGCGATGCGGCGCGCACGCTGCTCGAGCTCTCGGCGCAGCAGCCGATTTTTGCGTTGCTGCCCGGCAGCCGGCAGTCCGAACTGAAATACATGGCCGATACCTTCATCGAGACGGCGCGCCGGATTCACCAGGCACTCCCGAACGCACTCTTTCTCGTGCCGCTGGCGACGCGCGAAACACGCCTGCTATTCGAGACCGCGCTCTATCGCTGCAATGCGCGCGAACTGCCGATTCGCATGTTGTTCGGCCACGCGCACGAAACGATGATGGCCGCCGACGTCGTACTCGTCGCGAGCGGTACCGCAACGCTCGAAGCGGCACTGCTCAAGCGTCCGATGGCGATCGTCTACAAAATGGCGCCGCTCTCGCATCGCCTGATGCGGCGCATGGGCTATCTGCCCTATGTCGGCCTGCCCAATATCCTGGCCGGAAAATTCGTTGTCCCCGAGTTCATCCAGGACGATGCAACGCCCGAGAATCTGGCGCAGGCGCTGCTCAACCTCTACCACGACAAGGAAAGCAGCGCCCGGATCGGTGAGGTTTTCCGCGACATCCACCTGCAACTGAAGCAAAATAGCGCCGAAAAAGCCGCCGCGGCAATCATCGATTGCCTGCCGGCGGCCGCTGTGACCGTTATGAACACCATGACCGATCATGCCCTTGCTCCGGCAGCCTGAGGGCTTGAGCTGCGGCGTCGATGAGGCCGGACGCGGGCCGCTGGCCGGTCCGGTGGTCGCCGCCGCGGTGATTCTCGACCCGGCCAATCCGATTGCCGGGTTGAACGACTCGAAGAAGCTCTCGGCCAAGCGTCGTGAACTGCTGGCCGTCGAGATCCGCGCCAAGGCGCTGGCCTGGGCCGTCGCCGAAGCGAGCGTCGAGGAAATCGACCGCATCAACATCCTGCAGGCCAGCCTGCTCGCCATGCGGCGCGCCGTCGAGGCGCTCGCCATCGCACCCGAGCACGCGCTGATCGACGGCAACCGCTGCCCGACGCTGCTCCAATGTACGGCGGAAGCGATTGTCGGCGGCGACGGCAAGGTCGCCTCGATCGCCGCGGCGTCGATCCTGGCCAAGACCGTGCGCGACGCCGGCATGCTCGAACTGCACGCGGTTTATCCGCAGTATGGCTTCGACCGACACATGGGCTATCCCACGGCGCTGCATCTCGCTGCACTGCGCGAACACGGCGTCAGCCCGATCCACCGCCGCAGCTATGCGCCGGTCGCCAAGCTGCTCCTGCCATGAGGCAGATCGCCTCGCGCGACAACCCGCATTTCAAGGCGCTGAAGAAACTTTGCCAGAGCGGCCGCGAGCGGCGTAAGACAGGGCTGTTGCTGCTCGATGGCATGCACCTGATCGAAGCCTACGGCCAGCATTTCGGCCTGCCTGCCGAAATCATCGTCAGCGAGATCGGCGCACAGCGCGGCGAAATCGCCGACTACCTGGCCGGTGCCGGCGCGCGCTGCGCGACCGCCGTGCTGGCCGACGCGCTGTTTGCCGAACTGGCCTCCGTCGACACGCCGAGCGGCATCATGGCGCTCGTCGCGCAGCCCAGACCCGCGCACGGGCTGAATCAGGAAGCCGACGCCGTCCTGCTCGACGGCATCCAGGACCCCGGCAATGTCGGCTCCATCCTGCGCAGCGCGGCGGCGGCCGGTTTCCGGCAGATACTGCTGTCGCGTGATTGCGCGCACGCCTGGTCGCCGAAGACGCTGCGCGCGGCGATGGGCGCCCACTTCCTGCTCGATATCCACGAGAGTTGCGACCTGCCGGGTTTTCTCGGCGGTTACCAAGGGCAGGGCGTCGTCACCGCGCTCGATGCGACGACCACGCTCTATGCCGCCGATCTGAAGAAACCGCTGGCCTGGGTGTTCGGCAGCGAAGGGCAGGGCGTTTGCCCCGAAGTTGCCGAGGCGGCGCGCCTGCGCGTGCGCATCCCGATGCCGGGCGCCACCGAATCGCTCAACGTCGCCGCAGCGGCGGCGATCTGCCTGTTCGAGACGGTCCGCCAGCGTCAGTAGGAGTTCCGCTCGATCTTGATTTCCTGCAGAATCGTCGTCGAGATTTCCTCGATCGACTTGGTCGACGAATCGAGCCAGCGGATGCCTTCCTTGCGCATCAGTTTCTCGGCTTCGCTGATTTCATTGCGGCAATTCTCGAGCGCGGCATAGCGGCTGTTCGGCCGCCGCTCGTTGCGGATCACCTGCAGGCGCTCGGCCTGGATGGTCAGGCCGAAAAGCTTGGCGCGGTGCTTGTCGAGTCCTTCGGGCAGCGCGCGGCGGTCGAAATCCTCGGGAATCAGCGGATAGTTCGCCGCCTTCAGGCCGAACTGCATGGCCAGATAGAGGCTGGTCGGCGTCTTGCCGCAGCGCGAAACGCCGACCAGGATCACGTCGGCCTCCTCGAGACCGTGGTTGGTGATCCCGTCGTCGTGACCGAGCGTGTAGTTGATCGCCTCGATGCGGTTCTTGTACGAACTGCTGTCGGTCGAGCTGTGCGAGCGGCCGATCGTATGCGTCGATTTGATCCCGAGCTCGCTTTCGAGCGGCGCGATGAAGGTCTCGAAGAACGACAGGCACAGCGCGTCGGTCTGGCGCAGCATGGCGTTCAGGTCGTGCTCGACGAGCGTCGTGAAAATGATCGGGCGGATGCCGTCCTCGCGCGCCGCCCGCGAAATCCGTTCGACGCACTCGCGCGCCTTTTCGACCGAATTGACGAAAGGCATGCGCACCTGCCGGATGCGCACGTCCTCGAACTGCGTGAGCAGGCTGTGGCCCAGCGTTTCGGCCGTGATGCCGGTGCCGTCGGAAACGAAGAAGGCGGTGCGGACGGGAGTCGGTTCCATCATTGGCCTGGAGCGGTTAAAGCGCGCATCTTAACATTCGCCTCAACCGCTGTTGCGCAGGCCGGCGGCGATGCCGTTGATCGACAGATGAATGCCGCGCCGGACCCGCTCGTCGACCGCTTCGGTCAATCCGCCGGCGCGGTGGCGGCGCAGCAGTTCGACCTGCAGGTGGTTGAGCGGGTCCATGTACGGAAAACGGTTGCGTATCGAGCGGCGCAGCAGCGGATTGTCGGCGAGCAGTTCGTCCTGCTGCTCGATCGCCAGCAGGTGCCGCCGTGTGCGCTCGAATTCGGCGCTGATCCGGCCGAATACCGCGTCGCGCAGTGCGGCATCGGTGACGAGTTCGGCGTAGCGCGAAGCGATCGCCAGGTCGGCCTTGGCCAGCACCATGTCCATGTTCGAAAGCAGGCTGCGGAAGAAGGGCCAGCGACTATACATCTGCTGCAGCACGGCCAGCCCGTCCGGGTTGTCGCCAAGCCAGGCGTCGATTGCCGAACCGAAGCCGTACCAGCCCGGCAGCATCAGGCGGCACTGTGCCCAGCTGAAGACCCAGGGAATCGCGCGCAGGTCCTCGATCTGTTCGGACGCCTTGCGCGACGCCGGGCGGCTGCCGATGTTGAGGCCGCCGATTTCGGAAATCGGCGTCGATTCGCGGAAGTAGCGGTTGAAGCCGTCGGTCTCATAGACCAGCCCGCGGTAGGCGGCGAAGGCATGGCCGGAGAGGCTTTCGAGCACGGCGCGGTAGGCCTGCGGCTCGGTTTCGTGTTCGAGGTCGAGCAGCGTCGCTTCGAGCGTCGCCGCCGCGAGGATTTCGAGGTTGCGCCGTCCGACTTCCGGGTTGGCGTACTTCGACGAAATGACTTCGCCCTGTTCGGTAATGCGGATCTGGCCCGACACCGCGCCGGCCGGCTGCGCGAGGATCGCCTGATAGCTCGGGCCGCCGCCGCGACCGACCGAGCCGCCGCGCCCGTGAAAGAGGCGCAGGCGAATGCCGGCGGCGGCAAAGACGCGCGCCAGGTCGACCTCGGCCTTGTACAGTTCCCAGCCGGAGGTCAGGAAGCCGCCGTCCTTGTTGCTGTCCGAATAGCCGAGCATCACTTCGTGCTCGTCGGCGCGCGAGGCGACCAGCGCGCGGTAGGTCGGCAGATCGAACAGGCGTTGCATGACCCCGGCGCTGTTGCGCAGGTCGGCGATCGTCTCGAACAGCGGGATGATGTTGAGCGCGAGCTTCGGCGCCCGGCCGGACGCCGGCGTCAGCAGGCCGGCTTCCTTGAGCAGCAGGGCGACCTCGAGCAGGTCGGAGGCGCCGTCGGTCTTCGAGATGATCGCGTTGGGCAGCGCCGCTTCGCCGTAGCGCGCGCGCAGCTCGCGGGCGGCAAAGAAGATCGCCAGTTCGCCGCGGGTTTCTTCCGAGTAGTCGAGGTAGGGCGAGTAGAGCGGGCGCGCGCTCTCGATTTCCTCGCAGAGCAAGGAAATACGGGCATCTTCATCGAGTGCCGCGTAGCTTGCCGGATCCGGCAGGCGACCGGCGCGGGCCAGCAGTTCGGCGACGGTGCGTTCGTGCACGTCCGAGTTCTGGCGCAGGTCGAGCGGCGCGAGGTGGAAACCGAAGACCTGGACGGCGCGGATCAGGCGGCGCAGGCGTCCGTCGGCGAGCAGCGCGCTGCCGTGGCTGGTTAGCGATTCGGCGAGCACGTCGAGGTCGGCACGCAGCTGCGCCGCGCTGGCGTAGGGCGGCGCCTCGCCGACGGCATGGCGCAGCGCCTCGTGCTGGTCGAGCTGGCGCGACGTCGCCGCCAGCCGGGCATAAATCCCGGTCAGCGCACGCCGGTAGGGTTCGTCCGAACGCTGCGGCGAAGGGTCGGGCGAGTGCCCGGCCAGTGCCTCGAGTGCCGGCGAAGGCTGGATCAGCATTTGCGAGAGCGGCAGTTCGGCACCCAGCGTGTGGATTTCACTGAGATAAAAATCGAATGCGGCGGTCGACTGCAGGCGCAGCGCGGTCTGCAGGATGTCGGCGGTGACGAAGGGGTTGCCGTCGCGGTCGCCGCCGATCCAGCTGCCGATACGGAAGAAAGCCGGCAATTGCCAGTCCTCGCCGGGAAAGCGCTTGACCAGCAGATCCTGCAATTGGCCGTAAAGGCGGGGCAGTTCGGCAAAGAAGGTGTCGCCGAAATAGCTGATGCCGTTCTTGATTTCATCGACCACGGCCAGCCGGTTCGGGCGCAGCATGCGCGTGCGCCATAGCGTGAGCACCGAGCGGCGCAGCGAGAGATCGCTGTCGTCCTGCTCCTCGGGGGTGAGCTGCATGCGGTCGCGCCGGTCGAGCAGGCCGGCGATCTCGTGCTGGCATTGCAGGATGCTCTTGCGCGAAACCTCGGTCGGGTGCGCGGTGAGCACCGGCGAGACGAGCGCCACGTCAAAGAAGTCGCGGATCTTGCCGACCGGCACGGCGGCGTCGTGCAGGCGGTCGAGCGCGTGCGCCAGGCTGCCGTCGCGCGGCGCCGAACCGATCAGGTCGTGTGCGCGGCGCCGGCGGATGTGGTGCTGGTCCTCGGCGATGTTGGCCAGGTGCAGGAAGTAGCTGAAGGCGCGAATGACCGAGATCATCGTGTCGCGCGGCAGGTCGTTGAGGATCATCTCGAGTTCGGCACGCGCCGCCGGGTCGAGTTCGCGGTCGAAGCGAACGGAGGAGGTCTGGCGGATGCGTTCAACGACGGCGAATACCTCGTCGCCCTCCTGTTCGCGCACGGTGTCGCCGAGCAGGCGGCCGAGCAGGCGGATGTCGTCGCGTAGTGGGAGGTCTTTGTCGGTAGCGTTCATGGCTTTCCTGGGCTTGGGTCGGGAGGCGATTAGGTTTTGTTGCGCCGCTGCTCGGCGAGCAGGTCGCGCAGCGAGCGGGCGGCGGGTTTGAGTGGCGTGCGGCTATGCGTCCAGCCCGATTGCGTCGGCGGCGTCAGGAAGCGCAAGCGCGTCGCCAGCCAGGCGAAGGTGCGGTAGAGACGGGGGTGCGTATAGAGCGCCGCCCAGCCGGCCCACACGGCGTCCATC
>JBAQRB010000051.1:0-2125 GCA_049295655.1 Rhodocyclaceae bacterium | reverse complement strand
AGGTAACCCTGCGCCTGGTCGAGCGGGGCGAAGGGGTGGATGTCGGTGAATTCGGGCCAGGTGACCGGGATCATCTCGCTGGTCGCGTTCAGCTTCATGGTGCACGAGCCGAGCGAGATCATCGAGTGGTCGAGCGCCAGGTCCTTGTTCTGCAGCTTTTTCAGGTAGCGCAGCATCTCGTGTTCGGTGTGATGCGTATTGAATACAGGATGCTGGAGGATGGCGTCGCTGCGCAGCAGCGCTGCGGGCAGAGCGGCGTCGGCCTGCTGCACCTGCGTGTCGATCGTCTCGATATCGACGGTGATGCCGGTGATCAGCTTGATCAGTGCCGAGACATCCTCACGCGAGGATTTTTCGTTGAAGGCAATGCCGAGCACGCCAGCGCTTACCTGCCGCAGGTTGTAGCCGGCCGTGATGGCGGCCTGATAGACGGTCAGCGCGCGGCTGCCGAGGTCGATGCGCAGCGTGTCGAAGAACTGCCGGGTGAGCACCGTGACGCCGGCGCGCTTCAACCCTTCGGCGAGAATCGCGGTCAGCCGGTGGATGCGTTCGGCGATGGCGCGCAGGCCTTGCGGGCCGTGATAGACGGCGTACATGCCGGCCATGTTGGCAAGCAGGACCTGCGAGGTGCAGATGTTCGAGTTGGCCTTTTCGCGGCGGATATGCTGTTCGCGCGTCTGCAGCGCCATGCGCAGCGCCTGGTTGCCGCGCGCGTCGATCGAGACGCCGATGATGCGGCCGGCGACCGAGCGTTTGTGCTCGTCGCGCGTCGCGAAGAAGGCGGCGTGCGGGCCGCCGAAGCCGAGCGGAACGCCGAAACGCTGCGACGAGCCGAGCGCGATGTCGGCGCCCATTTCACCGGGCGACTTGAGCAGCACCAGCGCCATCAGGTCGGTGGCGACCGCGACGACGCCGCCGTGCGCCTTGACCGCGGCGATCGGCGCGGAAAGGTCGGCGACTTCGCCGGCGTCGTTCGGGTACTGGAACAGCGCGCCGAAGACTTCCTGCTGCGCGGCTTCTTCGGGCGTGCCGAAAACCAGCTCGAAGCCGAAGAAACCGGCGCGCGTTTTCACCACGTCGATCGTCTGCGGGAAGCTCGCGGCATCGACGAAGAAGACGTTCGATTTGGACTTGCTGACGCGCCGCGCCATGCTCATCGCTTCGGCGGCGGCGGTTGCTTCGTCGAGCAGGGACGCGTTGGCCAGCTCAAGGCCGGTCAGGTCGATCACCATCTGCTGGTAGTTAAGCAGCGCTTCGAGGCGGCCCTGGGCGATCTCGGCCTGGTAGGGCGTGTAGGCGGTGTACCAGCCCGGGTTTTCGAGCACGTTGCGCAGGATCACCTTGGGCGTCAGCGTGTCGGCGTAGCCCATGCCGATCAGCGACTTGTTGATGCGGTTCTTGCCGGCGATCGCCTTGAGCGCGCCGAGCGCCTCGTTCTCGCTGCGCGCACCGGCCAGCGCCAGCGGCGCCGGCAGGCGGATCGCCGCCGGGACGGTCTGCTCGATCAGCTGGTCGAGGCTGGCTGCGCCTATCGTCGACAGCATCGCGGCAATTTCAGTCGGGCAGGGGCCGATATGGCGCGCGATGAATTCGTCGCGCTGCTCGAGTACGGAGAGGGAATGCGTGTTGGGCATGGCGTTGTCCGGCAGGGATGGTCTGGAATGGGTCGGTCTGGGAGCGTTCGTAGGTCGGGTTAGCGGATTTTTCGCGTCCCACGGGATTTCCTGCGGGGCATAACCCGACATTTGGCAGATGCCCGGAGAAGCGCATGTTTATTGGCTCTCCGGGCAGTGCCTCAGGCGGCGGCGTCGACGCTGGTGCTGTAGGCGGCGGCGTCGAGCAGGGCGTCGACGTCGGCCGCGTTGGCCGGCTTCATCTTGAACAGCCAGGCGGCGTAGGCGTCCTGGTTGACCGATTCGGGCGCGTCGGCGGCGGCCGGATTGACTTCGGTGACGCTGCCGGCGAGCGGCGCGTAGACGTCGGCGGCGGCCTTGACCGATTCGACGACGGCGGCTTCCTGTCCGGCGGCGAACTCCTTGCCGACTTCCGGCAGCTCGACGAAAACGAGGTCGCCGAGCAGGTCCTGCGCGTGGTCGGTGATGCCGACGGTGACGCTGCCGTCGGC
>JBAQRB010000050.1:0-9141 GCA_049295655.1 Rhodocyclaceae bacterium | reverse complement strand
GCGCACAGGCCTACAGCGATACGACGGCCATCGTTGCCGGCGAGGAAATCGCCGCCCATGCGGCGCGCAATGCCCGCGAAATCCTGCAGAACGAACCCGGTGTCTCGGTGGGTGGCGGCAGCAACGCAATCGCCCAGAAAATCTACGTCCGCGAAATCGAGGATACCCTGCTCACGGTGACGCTCGACGGCGTACCGCAGGGCGGCAACATCTTTCACCATCAGGGACGCGTGTTGCTCGATCCGGCCCTGCTCAAGCAGATCGAGATCGACAAGGGCGGTACGGTGGCCAGCGTCGGTCCGGGCGGCCTGGCCGGTTCCGTGCGCATGACGACAAAGGATGCGCGCGACCTGCTGCGTCCGGGCCAGACGATCGGCGGCATGCTGAACGGCGGCGTGGCGTCGAATGATGGCTGGCGGGCCGGTGGCGCGGTTTATGGCGCGCTGGGCAGGGAATTCGGCAGTGCGTTCGGCAGTGAGTTCGATTTCCTGCTGTACGGCAATCGCAACCAGACCGGCAATTACCAGGACGGTCGCGGCAACACGCAGCAAAACACGGCGGCGACCCAGGACAGTCAGTTCGCGAAAGTCAACTGGCGCCTGGCGCCGGGACATACGCTGACTTTTGGCTACCAGGGACTGGAGGACGAAGGCGTGCGTTTCCCGCGACCGCACATGGTCGGCTTTACCGGCAGCAATACCCCGATGCCGCAGACGCTGGCACAGCAGACAATGACGGCCGGCTACCGTTTCGACGGGGTCGACGGCGTTCCCGCCATTGATCTCACCGTGTTTTCCGACACGACCGAGAATACGCGCACCAACCGTGGCACCGCCGCCGTGTTCGGCAAGGCCGTTGGTTACAAATACGGCGAGCGGCTCGACGCCAGTGGCGTCAATCTGCTGCTCAAATCGAAGATCGGCGGATCGACGCTGCGTTATGGCCTGAACCAGCACCATCGGGAATCCGAGGCGATCAATCCGCTGAAGAAGGGCGTGAACGGCAATACCGGTCGCGAAAAGAGCGATGTCACCGGCCTCTTCGCCGAAGGCAGCATTCCGCTGGCTGCACGCGTGCTGCTCGGCCTGGGCGCGCGCTACGACTGGTACTCGTACAAGGATAACCACGACCAGACGTTTTCTACCGACGGTCTTAGCCCGAATGCCAGCCTCACCTTGATCGCCACCGATGCGCTGAGTTTCCGCCTGGGTGCCTCGCGCACGGTACGCGGCGCCGGGCTGAAGGAAGCCTTCATGATCGACAACGGCCCCGGGCCGAACATCTACCGCAACGCAACGGATCTGAAGGCCGAGAAAGCCGATAACGTCGAACTCGGCTTCAACTACGACGAAGGGCCATGGTCATTCAAGGGGTCCGTCTTCCGTCTGACGATCGACGACTACATCGGCTTTGTCTATGCGCCGCCGGTCATCGGTCGCGATAACGTCGGCAAGGTCGAATCCACCGGCTATGAACTCGGCGGCGGCTGGAAGAGCGGGCAGCTTCGGCTCGGCCTCGCGGTCTCCGACGCCAAGCCGAAACTCAATGGCAACGACCTCGGCGACGGCGATTTCAGCCTCGGCGTATCGACCGGACGCACCTGGATTGCCAGCGCGGGCTATGAGCTTCCTTCCTGGAAGCTGGACCTGGGCTGGAATGCCCGCATCGTCGAGGCGGTGAGCTACAAGCCGTCGGGCGCGACGTCCAGCGTCGGCAAGGACGGCTATGGCGTGCACGACCTCTACGCCAACTGGCAACCGCTGGGCAAGGACAAGCTGCGCGTGACCTTCAGCGTGCGCAACCTGTTCAACAAGTTCTACCACGACCAGGCGACCTACGGCTACAACGCCGGCAACGGCATGGTGCTCGGCTACGCCGACCCCGGTCGCGACGTGCGGCTGGATGCGAACTGGAAGTTCTGATTTTTCCCACTCAATTGAAGCCTCCGTCCGGCGAGCGGAGGCTTCGCTTTTTCCGCTGCATGGAGTTTCCGTTTGATTACCCGTTTGATTGATTTTTTTCCTGCCGACCCTAAATATGATTTTCTCATGCGCTTATCGGCCGCCAGCGTCGGCGGTTACGCGCTGTGCTGGTCGCTCTTCGTCCTGCTTTGCGCGTACTTGCCGTATGAAAAAGCGACGCTCTGGTATCTGACCGGGCAGATCGCGCCGCTCCCCTTCCTCTTCGCGCTGCTCTGGGCTTTCGTTGCGCAGTCGCCGTTGCGCGCGCTGGCCTGGCCGTTCGGGCTGGCGTTGCTCTTCGCCTTTGCCGGGTGGCTGCGATGAGTCCGCTCGGCAAGGCGCTGCTCGGCCTGCATGCCTGGGGCGGCCTGCTTTTCGGCTGGCTGCTGGTGCCGATTTTCATCGCCGGTAGCCTCGCCGTATTCGAACCGGAGATCAGCCACTGGATGCGTCCTGAACTCACCGCATCGGTCTTCGTTCGGGAAAACGCCGTTGCGCTCGGCGAAGCGCGGCTACGCGTCGCGGGAGAGGGCGCGCCGCTATGGCGACTGCGCCTGCCGAGCGAACGCGAGCCGACGATCGGCATCGCGTGGGGCAAGACACCGAAAGAGATGAACGAAGAAGCGCACAAAGAAACGCTCGACGCCGCAACGGCGGCATTGCTGACGCCGCGCCGGACGATGGGCGGCCAGTTTTTCACCGATTTCCACTCGGATTTGCTGGCCGGCGCCGCCGGGAAGTGGATCGTCGGCGCCGCCGGCATCGTCATGCTCGCGGCACTGGTCTCCGGCATCCTCGCGCACCACCGGATTTTCCGCGACTTCTTTACCTTCCGGCCATGGGCAACGCGACGCCGCGCCTGGCTCGACGCGCACAACCTGCTTGGCGTCGCCACCCTGCCGTTTCTGCTGATGATCGCCTACACCGGTACCGTCATCCTCGCCGAGGCTTTCATGCCGGCCGCCACGCATGCGCTCTACGACGGCAAGCCGCGCGCCAATCGCGCCGAGGTGGTCAAGTCCTTCGTGCGTCCGCCGGCCGGCGAAGCCGCAGCGCTGCGACCGCTCACCGAGCATCTGGCGGCGGCGGAGTCGATTCTCGGGGTCGGCACGGTGGCCAATCTCATGATTCGCCATCCCGGCGACCGGAACGGGCTGGTGCAGGCCCTGCGCCATGTCGGCGACCGCCTCTCGGCCGTCGCCGATCACGTTACTTTCGATGCGGCGAGCGGCGCGCACTTCGGCCAGCAGACCGAATGGAACAGCATGGCCTACGCCTATCGCGCCCAGGTCGGGCTGCATGTCGCGCACTATGGCGGCCCGGCGATACGCTGGCTGTATTTCGTTTCCGGGCTGCTCGGTGCGGCAATGATGGCGACCGGTACCGTGCTCTTCGTCAGGAAGCGGCGCCAGCGCGCCGGCGATAGCCGCAGCCAGCGTCTGCTGGAGAGCGTCAGTGTCGCCTCGGTGTCCGGTGCGCTCCTCGCCTGCGTGGCCTTTCTGTGGCTCAACCGGCTGATTCCTGCCGGCGTCGATGCGCGTGCCATGTGGGAAATCGCCGGCTTCTTCGTGGTCTGGGGCGTGGCATTTCTGCATGCCTGGAAACGCCCGGCGCAGCGCGCCTGGCGCGAACAACTGAGCGTGGCCGGCGGCTGCGCACTGCTCCTGCCGTTGCTGGACTTTCTGACCGCGAGTCAGCCCTGCGACATCTTGCGTCTTGGCGTCGATGGCTCGGCTCTGGTGATCGGCGGCCTGTTGCTTGCCGCCGGGCGCCGGCTCTTCGCCGTCGACCGGAACGATCGATCGGGCGCACGTCACGTCACTGGCGAGGTGCTTTCATGATGGCGCTCATCCTCGTGGCGCTGGCGTCGATCGTTGCCGGCATGGCGTGCCTCGCCGCCGGCATGGCGCGGCACGACGCGATCGTCGGCAAGCCGCAACCTGGCCTGGCCGCCCTGTGGTACTGGCGGATTGCCGGCTGGTCGCTGCTGCCGCTGGCGCTTTTCCCCTGTATCGAGGGCTGGGGAGGGCCGATTGGCATCGTTCTCTGGATCGGACTTCTGAGCGCGGGCGTACTGGCGGTTAGCGGAGTAATCGCCGCACGCCGTCGCGGACGCCGGGCGGAATAAGGCGGAAAATTTCTCGAAAAACGCGGCTCGGCCGAGCCGGTTTGCGCCGGCTGCGGCGTTGAGCGGCTGTGTTGAGTTTTGCCGTGCTCAACGACCCGGCGACCGGCTTACAGGCGCACCGCGTAATACTCGACGACGTGCTGCATCTCGATCGGGAAAGGCACTTCGCCGGCTTCCGGCAGGCGGCTGACCGTCGCCGTGTTTTCCGCGGCGTTGAAGCTCAGCCACTCGGGGCGGGTGAGCGCCGGTTCGACGAGGCATTCGCGGACCATCGGGATGGCACGCCCCTTGTCCGAGAGGCTGATCGTGTCGCCGGGGCGCACGCGGATCGAGGCGATGCTCACCGGGCGGCCGTTCAGGCGTACGTGACGGTGGCTGACCAGCTGCCGCGCGGCGACCGCGGTCGGTGCGAATCCGGCGCGGAAGACGAAGTTGTCGAGGCGGCGTTCGAGCAGTTCGAGCAGCTTGTCGCCGGTCGGCGCCTTGCCCGCCTTGGCTTCGCGCACCAGGCGCTGGAGCTGCTTTTCCGAGATGCCGTAGTTGAAGCGCAGCTTCTGTTTTTCCATCAGCTTGACGCCGAAGTCGGACTTCTTGCGCTGGCGCTGGCCGTGCTGGCCGGGCGGGTAGTTGCGTTCGCCGGCGCTTTTGCGCGTCAGGCCGGGCAGTTCGACGCCGAGGGCGCGGACGATCTTGAGGCGGGGGCCGGTGTGACGGGCCATGGTGTTTTTCCTTTCGTGGTTTGGAGGTGGAGCGATCCGTGTTCGGCACGACGCCGAACCGGGGGAAAACGTAGGCGCCGGGCTGACCGACGCCGCAGGTGAAGTGCTCGGTGGAGATGCATGATGGCCGGCGTCAAAACTCGAACCGTGCTCCGCCATAGATGAAGCGTCCGCGGTTCGGTCCCCAGATCTGGGTGACGTCGAGGCTGCCGTCGGCGCTGACCCACAGGTAGCTGTCGCGGTCGCTCTGCTTGAAGTCGGTGAGGTTGTCGGCGCCGGCGAAGAGCGCCCAGCGCCGGTCGACCGCGTATTGCACGCGCACGTCGATCGTCCAGAAGGCCGGGCTGCGCTCCGGCTTGGGCGTGCCGTCGAGGTTGTAGCGCTGCCCGTCGCGGTAGTAGAACTTCTTCAGGTTCTGCGGCGCCGTCCATGTGGCGCGCGCGAAGGCGTCCCACGGCCCGCGATCCCAGGCGAGCGTCAGGTAGCCGCGTTTTTCCGGGCGGGCGAAGGCGAGCGTGCCGACCGGGAAGTCGTAACGCGCGAGCTCGGCCGCGGCGCTGACCGCGAGTGCCTTCGTCACCTGATAGCCGAGCTGGGCGTCGAGTCCCTTGACGCTGACCGACTCGCTCGCGCTTTTCAACGCCGATACCGGCTTGCCGGCGGCGTCCACCGCCGCGCTGTCGAGGTAGGCCAGGTGGTCGAGCCGCGTGGCGTGGGCGTTGCCGAGGAATTTCCAGTCGCCGTCCTGCCGGTCGAAGGTGTACATCAGGTTGCGCGACTCCTCGACGCCGCTGGTTCGGCGCTCGATGAGCAGGGTTTTCAGGATGCCGTGATCCTGCTCGAAATAGCTGGTCGGCGCGCGGTAGCCCTTGCCGGCGGAGAGGCGGCTGCTCGCGTGCTCGTCGTGGCGCCACAGGAGGTTCAGGCGCGGCGCGAACTGCGCGCCGTAGACGCTGTGCTTTTCCCAGCGCAGGTTGCCGCCGACTTCCAGCCGGTCGTCGAACAGCGCGTAGTTGGCGGCCAAGCCGAGGCCGGGCGTGCGGAAGGTGTAGTTGTCGAGGCCGTCGGCCGGCGTGCCGTCGGGCAGTCTGGCGTGCGAGCGCAGGTCTTCGTAGCGCCAGTCGCCGAGCAGCGTCCACAGGCCGCCGGCACGCGGCGCCTGCAGGCTGGCCATCAGGTAGCCCTGGTTCTGGCCAGCCCGGTAGACGTTGCCTTCGTAGAACGAATCCTGATCGTGCCGCGCGTAGCCGGCGGCCAGCTTGAGCACGCCGTCGCCGAGACGCTTCTCGCCGGCGACGTAGGCCGACTGGCGCTCGGTGAACACGATTTCCGAGAGGCCGGCGCGGCCGTCGCGGTAGGGGCGCAGGAGGCGTCCGTCGGCGAGCGCGAGGTCGCCGGCCTGTGCCACGCCGTTCGGTACGATCCAGCCGCGGCGGTCCGGCGAGGCGTGCGCGCCGCTCGAAAAATCGAACGGGTCGCCGCCGCGGCTGGCCTTGATCGCGTCGTAGTCGCTGCCGAGCGAGCCGCCGCCGCGCTTCTCGTCGACCCCGTCGACGCGCCCGCGCAGTTTGAAACCGCCGAAGTCGTCGAGAAAGAAGCCGATGCCGCCGAGCCGGCGCGTGTAGCCGGTGTATTCGGAAACGCCGTTGCCGTTGGCGTCGACTTGATCATGCGCGCTGCCGTGGAAGTTGGCGGTGAGCGCGCCCTTTTCGCCGACCGTTGCCGCCTGCACGTCGAGCCGGCGGTGGCCGGCGCTGCCGATCGCGGCTTCGAGCAGGCCTTCGTTCCGGGTCGGGCGGCGGGTCACCAGGTTGACCGTCCCGGCCAGCGCTTCCGCGGTCAGCCCGGAAGCGCCGGCGCCGCGCATCAGGTCGACGCGCTCGATCCCGCGCAGGCCGACCGAGTCGAGCCCGTAGGCCTGCGACACCGAGGAAAACAGCGGCACGCCGTCGATCAGCAGTGTCGTGTAGCGGCCGGGCAGGTTATTCAGCGAAATGAAGCGCGCGTTGCAGATCGAGCATTCGACCTGGACGGCGACGCCGGGGCGCTTGTCGAGCGCCTCGTTGAGGTTGGTCGCACCGGTTTTGAGGATTTCTTCAATCGTGCACGACTCGACCGGCGCCACTTCGTCGCGCAGGAAGGGGCGGCGGGCGCCGCCCTCGCGCTGGTTGGAAACGCGGACCTCGCCGAGCGTCGTGTCGGATTTGTTCTCTTCGGCGGCGTGGCCGGCGCCGGTCAGCGCGATGGCGAGCAGGAAGGGGAGCGGCCGCAATCCGGAAAAATGACCCGGTACGTTGTTCATGGCTGGCCTTTCATGCGCCAGACAGCGCCGACCGTTGGGGAGGCTTGTTCCCGCCCGGCAGGCAGCCGCGGCGGATGAAGCGTCTGGCGTAGAGGAAGCCCTGCACGAGGTCGAAACCCATCTGCCGGGCAAGGGCCAGGTGTTCGGTGGTTTCGACGCCTTCGAGCACGGTGCTCAGCCCGAGGTCGGCGGCCTGCGCCAGCGCCCAGGTCAGGATCGTGCGCTGGCGCGGGTTGAGTTCGCCGGACAGCCAGTCGCGGTCGAACTTGACGAAGGAAGCGTTGATCAGCGAGGCGTAGCAGACGAGGCCGCGCGACGACGAAAGGTCGTCGATCGCGATGCGGATTTTCGCCTGCGCGAGCGCCTCGATCATCCGGGTGGAGAGGGCGACGTCCTGCAGGTGCAGATTCTCGATCACCTCGACGACGAGCCGGCTGCGCTGCTCGGCGAGCAGCGGCAGGAAGCGGTTGTCGCCGTCGGCCGCCGCGCCGGCGGCATAACTGTCCGGGTCGAGGTTAACGAAGAGCAGGCCGTGCGGCGGCGCCTCGGCGAGCTGCAGGCGTTTCATTTCCAGCTCGACGTGCAGGAGTAGCAGCGGGTTGTCGTGCAGTGCCTCGAAGACCCGGTCCGGCGGCAGTGCGCTGCCGTCGGCGTCGATGAAGCGCGCCAATGCTTCGTGGCAGAGCGCTTCGCCGGTCCGCGTGCAGATGAAGGGCTGGTACTCGACGCCGAAGCGGCGGGCGATCAGGCAGTCGAGGATGGTGTGCGGGTGGATCGGGTTGGCCGAGTTCATCTATTGTTGTTCTTCCGGCACATAGACCATCGAGCCATCCTTCATGCGGTAGGCGACGCCGGCCTTGTCGCCGTCGCCGCTGCCGATCGCGCCGTTGGCCTTGTACTTCTCGATCTTCTCGCCCTTCTTGATCAGCACTTCCATCGTCGGCTTGCCGGGGTCGGTGATCACCGTCACGTCCTGCTTGTTGAACGGGTTGATCAGCGGGTTCTGCGCGACGGTGATGAGCAGCGCGGCGATGACGACAAGGAAGATGTCGATCAGATTGACCACCGAGAGGATCGGATCCTCGGTCTCGGGTTCGTGCAGCAGTTTGATGCTCATGCTGTTACCTCTCTGAGCGTCTGGATTTCGAGCATTTCCTCGGCGAGCCAGCGGCGGCGGACGTTGACCACCCAGTAGGTGATCGACGCGGCGATCAGCGCCAGGATGACGGCCGAGAAGGCGACCGTCAGGTTGTCGGAGACCTTGGCGAGATTGCCGTCGGAGAGCGACTTGAGCGCCGGGCCCATCGGGATCATCGTCGCGACGAGGCCGAGCATCGGCGTGACGCGGCTGGCGATGCGCGCGTGTTCGAGCTCCTTGTGCGCGAGCAGGTCGAGCGCATCGTCGGAGAGTTGCGGGCTCTTGCGGAAAACGTCGAGCAGCGGGCGGCCGCCGCCGTCGCGGCGCAGCCAGGCGAGCACGCCGAACTGACCGAGCACCCAGAAGGCGTAGAGGAAGAGGCTGGCGATGAGCGCCAGCGTCGGCAGCAGAAAGAGCTGCGAGAGCTGGTACATGGTGGTTTCGACGATGCTGGACATGCGGGTTTCTCCTTGGTGGGACGGTCGTGTTGCGGATGGCGGCAGCGGCGCTACCACTTGCCTTCGAGCGAGAGCAGCCAGGTGCGCTGGCCGCGTTCGACGGTGTCGAGGGTCCAGGCGTCGGTACCGGCGACGGCCGACGACCAGGCGCCGGCATTGCGTCGCAGGTCGGCGCGCAGCAGGTTTTCCGCCTGCAGGCGCAGATTGACGCTGCCGCTCAGGCGGCGCACCCAGTGGGCGTCGAGCACCGTGCGCCGCGCCGTGCCGGCCTGCAGTTCGCCGGCGATGGCGGTGCGCAGCGGGCCGTAGTGCTGCACGTTCAGGCCGGCGCTCGACGCCCAGAAGGGCAGCGACTGTTCGTAGGCGAGGGTCAGCTGATAGCGCGGCAGGTCGCGTGCGTCGCGCGTGACGCCGAGGCGGCGGTCGGCGACGCGG
>JBAQRB010000049.1:0-17669 GCA_049295655.1 Rhodocyclaceae bacterium | reverse complement strand
AGCGACGGCGAACCTGGCGTGAAAACCCTTTGGCTCGGCTTCCAGCGCGTCAGGGATTTCGTCGAGGGAATCGAGCACATGCAGGCACTTGTTAATGCAAAATGAGTTGTGTGTAACCCTATGGGCTCAACCAGGTCGGACCGGCGACGACCTTCGCCGTGCTGACCGACTTCCAGACCTGGGTATGCACCTTCGCGATGCTGCTCGGCCGCCTCGAAATCTTTACGCTGTTGGTGGTCCTGACGCCGGCCTTCTGGCGCAAATAGGGCAGAAAAGCGGATAATTGCGCCTTCCTGCGAATTTCCCTCTTTCTTCCCGGCGGAGCAAAACGTGACCCGACCCCGCAACGACAACTTCCTGCGTGCCCTGCTCAAGGAGCCGACCGACCATACGCCGCTCTGGCTGATGCGCCAGGCTGGCCGCTATCTGCCCGAGTACTGCGAGACGCGCAAGCGCGCCGGCAGCTTCCTGCAATTGTGCAAGAATCCCGCGATGGCCTGCGAAGTCACCTTGCAGCCGCTCGCCCGCTACGACCTGGACGCGGCGATTCTCTTCTCAGACATCCTCACCGTTCCCGATGCGATGGGGCTCGGCCTCTATTTCACCGAGGGCGAGGGGCCCAAGTTCGAGCGCCCGCTGCGCGAGGAATGGGCCATCCGCGACCTTACCGTGCCGGACCCCTACGATCACCTGCGCTACGTGATGGACGGCGTCTCGGAAATCCGCCGCGCGCTCGACAACTCGGTGCCGCTGATCGGCTTCTCGGGCAGCCCCTACACGCTCGCCTGTTACATGGTCGAAGGCGGCTCGAGCAGTGATTATCGTCGCGTCAAGACGATGATCTACGACCGCCCGGACCTGATGCACCACATCCTGTCGGTGACCGCCGATGCGGTGACCGCCTACCTCAACGCCCAGATCGAGTCCGGCGCGCAGGCCGTGATGATCTTCGATTCGTGGGGCGGTGGCCTCTCGGCGGCGGCGTACCAGGAATTCTCGCTGCAATACATGCAGCGTATCGTCGCCGGCCTGATCAAGGAAAAGGACGGCGAACGCGTTCCGTCGATCGTTTTCACCAAGGGCGGCGGCCTGTGGCTCGAGTCGATCGCCGACATCGGCTGCGATGCGCTGGGTCTGGACTGGACGATCGACCTCGGCGAAGCGCGTCGGCGCGTCGGCGACAAGGTTGCGCTGCAGGGCAACCTCGACCCCAACGTGCTGTTCGCCTCACCGGACAAGATCGCTGCCGAGGCGAAGAAGGTGCTCGACAGCTACGGCCCCGGCGATACCGGCCACGTCTTCAATCTGGGCCACGGCATTTCGCAATTCACGCCGCCCGATCACGTCACGACGCTGGTCAAGACCGTGCACGAATACAGCCGGACCCTGCGCAGCCCGGGAAAGTAAATTTTCATTTTCCTGTTGACTTATGCACAGGGCTGCTTGCTTTGTCGTCAAACGCTCGCCAATTGCGCCAAATCATGATTGGCGAGCGTAATGCATTGAATTATTGCCGTTAATTTCGAGTCCTGTTTTTTGGCGCAGTGCCGGAACGCCTTGCCGGGTTGCTACTTTGGCACTGTATTGGTGCGTCATCCACAGGGTTATCCACATGAAGTGTGAATAACTGAAGAATAGATCCCGATGCAAATCGCGCGCGTCGCGCTCGACCTTCCCCTCCGCCGTTTCTTTGACTACCTCGCCGCCGAACCCGACGGACTGTCGGCAGCCGATATCGGCTGCCGCGTGCGCGTGCCTTTCGGCCGGCGGTCGAGAATCGGCGTCATCGTCGATGTCCTCGCCGAGAGCGATCACCCGGCGGCCCAACTCAAATCCGTCGAAGCCATTCTGCGCGACCTGCCGGCATTGCCGGACGACTGGTTCCGCCTGACCGAGTTCTGCGCCGCCTATTACCAAGTTCCGCTGGGCGAAGTGATGTTGTCGACGCTGCCCGCCGGCCTGCGTCGAATCGATCCGCCCAAGGCCCGCCTGAAGCCGCCGCGCAGCAGTTTCCCGGCGGCGCAGCTGGCACCGGAGCTGACTGCCGAACAGCAGGCCGCACTGGCCAGCATCCGTGCAGCAGGCCCGGGGTTTCACGCTTACCTGCTGCATGGCGTGACCGGCAGCGGCAAGACCGAGGTCTATCTGCGCCTGGTCGAGCGTGCGCTGGCCGACGGGCAGCAGGCCTTGCTGCTGGTCCCAGAAATCAACCTGACGCCGCAGCTCGAAGCCCGCGTCGCGGCGCGCTTTCCCGAAGCCGGACTGGTCAGCCTGCACAGCGAGCTGAGCGAAGCGGCGCGCACCCGCAACTGGCGGGCGGCGCTCGAAGGACGGGCGCGCATCGTCCTCGGCACCCGGCTGGCTGTCTTCACGCCGCTGCCGCAGCTTGGCCTGATCGTCGTCGACGAGGAGCACGATGCCTCGTTCAAGCAGCAGGACGGCATGCGCTACTCGGCGCGCGACGTCGCCGTCTTTCGCGCGCGCGAGCGCGGCGTGACTATCGTCCTCGGTTCGGCGACGCCGTCGCTGGAAAGCTGGGCGAATGCCACCGACAGCCGGACGCGCGGTCGCTACACGCTGCTTACCCTGCATGAGCGGGCGGTCGAGAACGCCCGTCTACCGGCCGTCCAGCGCATCGATACGCGGCTCGAGAAACTGCAGGACGGTCTCTCCGGCGCCTTGCTGCTGGCCATCGAGAAGCGTCTGGCGCGTGGCGAACAGAGCCTCGTCTTCCTCAACCGGCGCGGCTACGCGCCGGTCCTCGCCTGCGCATCCTGCGGCTGGGCGTCGCGCTGCCAGCGCTGCGCCGCCAACCTCGTGCTGCACCTGGCCGATCGCCGCCTGCGCTGCCACCATTGCGGTTTCGAGGGCCGCATCCCGAAAGCCTGCCCGACCTGCGGCGACCAGGACATCCATCCGTTCGGGCGCGGCACCCAGCGTCTGGAAGAAGTCCTCGCACTGCGCTTTCCCGAAGCGCGCATCCTTCGCGTCGACCGCGACTCGGCGAAAAGCCGCAAGCAGTGGGAAGTGCTCGTCGAGAAGATCCATGGCGGCGAAGCCGACATCCTGATCGGCACGCAGATGCTCGCCAAGGGCCACGATTTTCCGAAACTGACGCTGGTCGGCGCGATTGGCGCCGATGCCGCGCTGTTCGCCGCCGACTGGCGCGCGGCCGAACGCCTGTTTGCCCAGCTGATGCAGGTTGCCGGTCGCGCCGGCCGCGCCGACCTGCCGGGCGAGGTGCTGATCCAGACCCAGTTCCCCGAGCATCCGCTGTACGCGGCGCTGGTCCGCCACGACTACCCGGCGTTTGCCGCGCAGCAGCTCAAGGAGCGCGAGCAGGCCGGTTTTCCGCCCTATGCCTACCAAGCCATGCTGCGCGCCGAGGCGCCGCAGATGGCCGACGCGCTGGCTTTCCTGACCACTGCCCGCGCCTGGCCGGACGCCGCGGCCCATCAGGACGTCATGCTCTACGATCCGGTGCCGATGCGCCTGGCGCGGCGCGCCAACTTCGAGCGTGCGCAGTTGCTGATCGAATCGCCATCGCGCCGCGCCTTGCAGACCTTTCTGAGCGCCTGGCTGGCTGCGATCGACACGATCAAGACCCCTTCCCGCCTGCGCTGGCATCTGGAAGTCGATCCGCTCGAATTCTGAGCGTCACCTTGCCGCACGGCATGGCATGCACCTTGCTGCAATTGGCTTCCGATAACCGGCAAGGAGCGCAAAATGAAGATCGACGAGTCCAGTGTGGTGCTGCGCGGCAAACGCAGTTTCGAAAGCGAGTGCACGACCGAAGCCAGCTTCAAATGCAGCTTCCGGGCGGTTTACGACAGCGTGGCGGAGGCTGCCGAAGTCGCGCCGGCCGGCGGCAGGCCGCTCGAGCAGGGCGAGAAGGTTCGCCTGATGCTGCAGAAGCTGATTGCCGAAGTGATCGCGCTGATTTCCGGGCAGGCCGCCTGCCAGGTCGTCGATGTCCGTTCGGTGCTCGGCGCCGACGGTGCGGCGCCGGATGGTCCGGCGCGTGCGCCGCGCGGCACCGAGTTTTCCTGGGAGAACGTGATGGTCGAGACGGTTCGCGAGCGGGAAAGCAGCGAATTTTCGGCAAGCGGCGTGATCCGTACCGCCGACGGGCGTTCGATCGACTTCCAGCTGGACCTGGCGATGTGCCGCAGCTATCAGTGCGAACGCAAGGAGGTCGATCGCGGCACGGTCAAGCTGCGTGACCCCCTGGTCATCAACTTTGATGGAAAGGCCTGCGAGCTGGCCGATGGCCGCTTCGATTTCGATCTCGACAGCGATGGCCGGCAGGAATCGATGCATGCCCTGGCGGGCGGCAGCGCATTTCTTGCGCTCGACCGCAACAACGACGGCCGGATCAACGATGGCAGCGAGCTGTTCGGCGCCGCTTCGGGCAACGGTTTTGCCGATCTTGCACTGCTCGACGATGACGGCAACGGTTGGCTTGACGAGGCGGATGCGGCATTCGCCTCGCTCAGGGCCTGGTCGCGCGACGTGGACGGCAAGGAGGCGATGAGTAGCCTGCAGGAGAGCGGCGTTGGGGCGCTCTACCTGGGAAGCAATGAAACCCCTTTTTCACTCAAGGACGACGATAACCGCCTGCGCGGACAGGTGCGCAGCAGCGGCGTTTATCTGCGTGAAGATGGGCGTGCCGGCAGTCTGCAGCAGATCGACCTGGCCGTCTGAGGGGGATTCCCCGCTTCGGTGGGGTGTTACGCCGGTGTGCGGCGTGCCCGGAGCCCCGCAATGCAGAACCAGAGGTAGGCGGCAATCTGCAGGCCGAGCAGCGCCAGGAAGGAACTGCGATGGGCGTTGGCCGCCGACTGCCCCTGCGTCTGCAGGAAGTCGATGAGCAGACCGATGCCCCATTGCGTGCCGAACGCCCCGATGAAGACGAGGAGATTGAAGGCGGTGTTGGCGCGGCCTGACAGGGCGAGCGGGAAGCCGCCTGCCGCCTGCGAATAGGCCAGCGTGCCGAAGCTGGAGAAGGTGCCGTAGGCAATCCACAGCAGGTAGCTGGCAGCGCTGGCCTGCGTGACGATCAGCGCAAGAACGACGAGCGAGATTGCGAGCGCACCGGCCAGCAGCATAACCGGCTTGATGCCGCGTCGGGCGAGCCCGGTGGCCAGCAGGCCGATCAGCACGTAAGTGACGAGCATGGCCGCGCTCATTCCGGCCAGATGGTCGGCGGCGATCCGCCGGCTGTGGCCATTGACCTGCATCAGCCAGGACATTGACCACAGGCTCTGGATCGCCATGAAGCCGCCGGTGATCGTCAGGCCGAGCGGTGCAAAGCGCCAGAAATGAGCGCTGGCGAAGACTTCCTTGACGCCGTCCCATTGCGCCCGCAGCGACTGGGGCGTGGCGGCGGATTGCTTTTCTGGGACGCTGAAAAACAGCCAGGACGAAACGGCCAGCGTCAGTGCGGCGAGCCCGAAGAAGATGTCGCGCCAGCCCGCCACCTGCAGCACCGCTTCAAGCGGTGCCGTCGCCGCCAACGCGCCCAGTCCGCCCGAGGTCATGATCCAGCCGGTCAGCGAGGCTTGCCGGTCGGCCGGGAACCATAGCGAAAAAGCCTTGAATGCGGCCATCAGGCAGGCCGAGACGCCGAAGCCGATCAGTCCGCGGCCGATCGCGAGGTCGGCAATGCTGTGGCCCAGCGCAAAAACCACTGCTCCGGCTGCGGCGATCAGGAGCAGGCTCGATTCGACACGGCGCGCGCCAAAGCGGTCGAGCAGCATGCCGAGCGGCAGCTGGGCCGCTGCGAAGGCCAGGAAGTAGGCGCTGGTCAGCAGCCCGAGGCTGCCCGCGCCGAGCGCCAGCTCGTCGGTCAGCACCGGCCCGATCACCGCATTGGCCGTGCGGTAGAGGTAGGAGAGAAAGTAGGCGCCGGCGAAGGGCAGGAAAAGTTTGAGCCAGAGCATGTATCTATCGCCTAGGGTCGGGCTGGTTTCACGTGGAACACTGGGGGCGGCGCAGCCCGTGCAGCGGGGTTGGCGCGCAGCCAGTCGAGGCGGTCGAGCAGTTTTTTCTGCCAGCCCGGCGTCAGGCCGGGGGCTTCGGCGAGGCGGGCCAGTGCATCGAGGTCGGGACGGTGTTCGCGCCAGATGCGCCACAGTTCGGCGAGCGGGATGGCGTCCGCCAGTCGGTCGAGCAATTCAAAGGGCGCGCTACGGGCCACTTCGCCGCTTTCAAGCACCCGGTAATACCAGCCGGTGAGGCCCGTTTCGGCAATGAATCCGGCGACGCCCGCCGTTGCGTAGCGATGGTCGATTTTCCAGCACGGGCTGCGCGGCTGGCTGACCTGGATGCGTGCGCTGCCGAGGCGAAAGACGTCGCCGATGTGAACATTGTGCTCGTCCCAGCCGCTGCCGGAAACGTTCTCGCCGATGCTGCCGGGCTGCAGCAGTCCGGCGATCGCCGGGAAGCGTTCGGCGAGGCGGGGGTAGTTCTCGGCGGCATAGTGGTGCAGCGCTTTTTCCGGTCCGCCATGCACGCGGCGATCGGCCTGCGCATCGCCGAACAGTCCCTCGTTGCCGAGCTCGAGCGGGCCATCCTCCGGATGCTTGTAAATGGCGCTGTTTTGCCCC
This sequence comes from Rhodocyclaceae bacterium, assembly GCA_049295655.1. Classification (GTDB taxonomy): domain Bacteria; phylum Pseudomonadota; class Gammaproteobacteria; order Burkholderiales; family Rhodocyclaceae; genus CAJBIL01. The sequence goes on along the minus strand of JBAQRB010000049.1, from coordinate 11,061 downwards.
TCGTCGTCGAGACGCTGCACGCTGCCGATATAGAGCTGGATGTCTGTCATTTCAGTGTTCACCCCAAGGGTATTTCTTCAGGAAGGCTTTGCTTTCGCTCAGCGCACGTTCCAAAGCCAGGCGGCCCCGCGCACGCCGGAAGAGTCGCCGTGCCGGGGCGGGCTGAGGCGGGTGGCGATGTCGTCCGAAAAGACATGTGCCGCCCAGTAACGCGGGACGTTGCCGTAGAGGCGATCGAGTCCGGAGAGTCCGCCGCCGAGCACGATGACTTCCGGGTCGAGGATGTTGATCACCTGCGCCAGCGCCTTCGCCAGGCGTTTTTCGTAGCGCAGCAGCGTCGCTTCGCAGCCGGTGTCGCCCTGCTGCGCACGACGGGCGATTTCTTCGCAAGACAGGTTTTCGCCGCTCTGACGCAGATGGTCGCCGGCCAGCGCGGGACCGGAAAGCCAGGTTTCGACGCAGCCATGGCGGCCGCAGTAGCAGGCCGGCGGCAATAGTGCGCCCTCCTCTTCCTGCCTCGGCAAGGGATTGTGTCCCCACTCGCCGGCAATCGAATTGACGCCGGTGAGCACTTGCCCATGGACCACGATGCCTGCGCCGACGCCGGTGCCGAGGATGGTGCCGAAAACCACGCGACAGCCCTGCCCCGCACCGTCGATCGCTTCCGAAAGGGCGAAACAGTTGGCGTCGTTGGCGATGCGGATTTCGCGCTGCAGCAGTCCCTGGAGGTCGTGGCGCAGGGGCTGGCCGATCAGGCAGGTCGAGTTGGCGTTCCTGATCCGCCCGTCGGCGGCTTCGCTGCCCGGAATGCCGATCCCGACGCTGGCGCGTTGCCCGAGTTCCTTCTCGACCGACTCGACCAGACCGCCAATCGCGTTCAGCGTTGCCCGGTAGTCGCCCTGCGGGGTGGGAATCCGGCGCCGGAGCCGTTCGCCGCCGTCATCCCCAAGCGCAACGATCTCGATCTTCGTGCCGCCAAGGTCAATCCCGATGCGCATCGAAGCGGCTGCCGCTCAGGCGGTGAGCCCTGCCTTTTCGGCCAGATCGGGAGTCTCGACCTGGGCGATCGCGGCATCATAGACTTCCTGCAAGCCGTCGCGGCTGTTGATCGAGATGTGCAGATCGTGCGCCAGTCCGTTATCGAGCCCGAAAATCCAGCCATGCACGGTGATCTCCTGTCCGCGGTTCCATGCTTCCTGCAGAACCGTCGTCTGGGCGACGTTGAGCACCTGTTCGACGACGTTCAGCTCGCAAAGCCGGTCAAGGCGCGATTGTATGCTGGTGCAGGCATCGAGCAGGCGGGCATGTTTTTGCTTCACATCCTGGATATGGCGCAGCCAGTTGTCGACCAGCCCCAGGCGCAGGTTGTCGTGCGCGGCCTTGATACCGCCGCAGCCGTAGTGACCGACGACCAGGATGTGTTTGACACGCAGGACATCGACGGCGAACTGGAGTACCGACAGGCAGTTCAGGTCGCTGTGAACCACGAGGTTGGCGACGTTGCGATGGACAAAAACCTCACCGGGCAACAGGCCGGTAATCTGGTTGGCCGGGACGCGCGAGTCGGAACAGCCGATCCACAGGTATTCCGGTGACTGGATACTGGCCAGTCGCTTGAAGAAATCCGGATCCTCGGCCTGCATTTGCCCGGACCACTGGCGGTTTTGTTCGAAGAGGTGTTGCAGATCAGACATGGGAGGACCTCCGGTTGTGCCGTTTGTTGCGCCAGCCCGCTGGTGGCGGACGGCGCCATACCGAGGCGTATTGTACCCCAGCCCGGCGGCTTAGATCCGTACCGCGACGGCCCGGACGTTGCCGATCGCCCCGGTTGCGTTTTGCAGTACCGTCGCGCCGGCCTGAAAAAGCAGCGTGATCAGGTTGCGTTCGGAGTAGAGGCAGATCGGGCCGTGCAGCTCGTAAAGATCCGCCAGTGCGGTGGGTAGTTCGGCAAAACGGTCCTCGATGAATTTCCCGCTGTCCGGATAGTGGTCGCCGAGCATCGAATGCACGCCGTAAGTCGACAGATAGAGCTTGCCGCCGATCTTCAGCATCTGCAACAGCTGGCTCAGGACGCTACGTGCCTGCGCGTAGGGGATGGCGTGCAGGGCGAACTGTCCGACGATGACGTCGAACGGTGCTTCGGGGAGCGTACCGGGAGCCGGCAGGGGGGAAAGAGAAAACGCCTGGCTGCGCAGTCCGGCGCTGTCCGGCAGCTTTTTCGCCGTGCTGTCGACGAGCACCCGCGCACCCGCAGCGGCGAGCTGCCGCGCGAGATCACCCACGTCGCGGCCGAAAACCATGGCCGACACGTCGTTGCCGAGGCGCTGCCGTTTGGCGACCTCCTTGCCGACCATTTCGTCGAGTTCGCCGGAAAAAAGGCGGATCCGTTCCGATTCCGAATCCTGGGCCATATTGCTCATCTTCCTGCTCCCCTTGGGTTTGGGTTATTGTTGCCCAACGGCGTAGCGCTGACAATAGGCAACGGGCATCTTTGCCAAGGGCGCCGCACTCTCGGGAGTCGATCATGCTGGTCAAATTCAATTCAAGCGTTTCCGGCGAGATGCTGATGCTTGCCGACGCGGCAAAACGCATCCTCACGATCATCGGCAAGGAATCGACGCAGCGCGGCGTGATCAGCAAGGAGCAGGTACCGGGCGCCCTGGCGTCGCTGCGCCGCGCCGTTGCCGACGAAAAGGCGGGACAACGCGCCGCCGGCAAGCCCGATAACGGCTATCCCGATCTCGATGACGAAAGCGCGACCGAGCCGCCGGTCGGGCTGGCTCGGCGGGCCTACCCGTTTATCGAGATGCTCGAATGGACGCAGCGCGAAGACGGCTTCGTCCTCTGGGAGGCGCCGCAGGATTTCTGAGCGGCGCCCGTTTTTTCCGCCATTTCCTGCCATCCCCGTCAGGCTGCCTGCTGCCCGTCGGCGATTGCGCAGGCAGTTCCCGGAACTCCCAGAACTCCCAGGCGATTGACGCCGCTGATCAGGCCCTTGATCGACGCGGTGACGATATTGCCGTCCAGCGCCACCCCGTAACGTGCGGCACTGCCGTCGACGGGCGCCAGTTCGAGGAAGGCGCAGGCTTGCGCCTCGCCCGCCTCGTCGCTCGGCTGGATCGAGCGTTCCTCGTAGCTGCGCACCTGAACGCTGACGCCGATCCCCTGCAGGGCATGGACCGCCGCATCGATCGGGCCGTTGCCCTCGCCGCTCAGCAGGCAGGGCGCGCCGTTGATTTCGAGGGCCAGACGGATTCCCTGCGCGCCGCCATGCTCGAAGAGGTGGTGTTCGACGTAGCGTACCGGCGATTCGCCTTCGAGATAGGTGCGCGAGAAGAGCTGCCAGATCGCCGCCGCGCTCATTTCGCCGCCGTGACGGTCGGTATGCGTCTGCACTTCGGCCGAGAACTCGACCTGCAGGCGCCGCGGCATCACCACGCCGTACTCGGCCTCGAGCAGGTAGGCCACGCCGCCCTTGCCCGACTGGCTGTTCACCCGGATCACCGAATCGTAGCTGCGCCCGAGGTCGGCCGGGTCGATCGGCAGGTAGGGCACGGCCCACACCGTACCGGGCTGCTGCGCCGACAGTCCCTTCTTGATCGCGTCCTGGTGCGACCCCGAGAAGGCCGTGAACACGAGGTCGCCGACGTAGGGATGGCGCGGGTGGATCGGCAACTGGTTGCAGTGCTCGACGGTCCGCGCAACGCGACCGATGTCCGAAAAATCGAGGCCGGGAGCGATGCCCTGCGTGTAGAGATTGAGCGCCAGCGTGACGAGGTCGACGTTGCCGGTCCGCTCGCCGCTGCCAAACAGGCAGCCTTCGACGCGCTCGGCGCCGGCCATCAGGCCCAGTTCGGCGGCGGCCACCGCCGTTCCCCGGTCGTTGTGCGGGTGCAGGCTGATGATCACGCTGTCGCGGCGCGCGAGATGGCGGTGCATCCATTCGATCTGGTCGGCATAGATGTTCGGCGTCGCCACCTCGACCGTCGTCGGCAGGTTGAGGATCACCTTGTTCGCGGGCGTCGCGCCCCAGGCCGCGCTCACCGCATCGCAGACCTCGAGTGCGAAGTCGAGTTCGGTCGCGGTAAAGGTCTCCGGGCTGTATTCGAGCACCCACTCGGTTTCCGGCTGCTGCGCGGCGAGTTCGCGGATCAGGACGACGGCTGAAACGGCCATCTCGATGACTTCGGCCTTGCTCATCGCGAAAACCGTTTCGCGGAAAGGCCTGGAGGTCGCGTTATAGACATGGACGATCGCCCGGCGCGCGCCGCGCAACGACTCCATCGTCCGGCGGATCAGGTGTTCGCGCGCCTGCGTCAGCACCTCGATCGTCACGTCGGCAGGAATATGCTCGCCTTCGATCAGCTGGCGAACGAAATCGAAATCGGTCTGCGACGCCGACGGAAAGGCGACCTCGATTTCCTTGAAGCCGATTTCGCAGAGCATGGCGAACATGCGCATCTTGCGCTCGCCATCCATCGGCTCGAACAGCGACTGGTTGCCGTCGCGCAGGTCGGTGCTCATCCAGACCGGCGGCGTGCTGATCGTCTTTTGCGGCCATTGCCGGTCGGGAAGGTTGATTGCCGGGAACGGGCGGTACTTGCTGGCGGGTTGTTGCAACATGATGGCTTCCTCGTAGGCGATCGACAGCCCGTATCGTAGCGAAAAGCGCGTAGAATTTGATTGCGTTGTATGGCAAGAAATCGGCCGGTTCTGGCAGGATATTGCGTACAACCATATTTTACGGGCAGGATATGAAACTCGACCGTTATGACCGCGCGATTCTTGCCGAGCTGCAGGCCGACGGGCGGATCAGCAACCAGGATCTGGCCGACCGGATCGGCCTGTCGCCTTCGCCCTGCCTGCGGCGGGTGCGCACACTCGAGGAATCGGGCTTCATCGCGGGCTACCGCGCGCTGCTCGATGCCAAGGCGCTGGGGCTGTCGCTGACCGTCCTGCTCCACATCTCGATGGATCAGCATACGCCGGAGCGTTTTGCACACTTCGAGGAGCAGGTCGCCGCGCTGTCCGAAGTGATGGAATGCCTGCTGATCACCGGGCAGTCGGCCGACTACCAGCTCAAGGTGGTGGTCAGGGATATGGACGCCTACCAGGAACTGCTGCTCAACCGCATCACGCGGATCGCCGGCGTCAGCGGCGTGCATTCGAGCTTCGTCCTGCGCCGGGTCGTCGACAAGACGGCGCTGCCGGTCGATCGGGCGTCGGCTTAGGGGAAGACCGGCTCGGGCGTCAGTTCGACCCCGAAGCGCAGGCGAACGTCGGCGGCAACCGCCTGCATCAGCGCCAGTACGTCGGCGCCGCGGGCGCCGCCGCGATTGACCAGGATCAGCGCCTGCTTCTCGTACATGCCGACCGGGCCGAGATCCCGGCCCTTCCAGCCGGCCTGCTCGATCAGCCAGCCGGCGGCGAGTTTGACACGGCCATCGGGCTGCGCGTAGCGCGGCAGGCCGGGAAAATCGGCAGCGAGCCGATCGGCGGTGGCTGCATCGAGTACCGGGTTGTGGAAGAAGCTGCCGGCGTTGGGGATCAGTGCCGGATCGGGCAGCTTGCGCCGGCGAATGGCGATCACGGCGTCGGCGATCTGCCGCGCGTCCGGCGAGGCGATGCCGCGCGCGTCGAGTTCGGCCGGAATGTCGGCGTAGCGTGTCAGCGCCTGCCAAACCTTGGGCAAGCGGAAGGTGACGGAAGTGATCGCGAAGCGCCCTTCGCGGTGCCAGCCTTCCTGCTTGAACACGCTGTCGCGGTAGCCGAAGCGGCAGGCCGCGCGCTCGAAGCGCACGCTCTCGCCGCTGTGCATGTCGCAGGCTTCGAGCGAATGAAAGCGCTCGGCCACTTCCAGCCCGTAGGCACCGATGTTCTGGATCGGCGCGGCGCCGACCGTGCCGGGAATCAGCGCGAGGTTTTCGAGCCCCGGCCAGCCCTGCGCCAGCGTCCAGCGAACGAAGTCGTTCCAATTCTCGCCGGCGCCGGCGCGCACGTACCAGGCGTCGCCGTCCTCGCTGGCGAGCTCGCGGCCGGCGATCGCCATCTGCAGAACAAGGCCGGCGAAGTCGTCGCAAAGAACGAGGTTGCTGCCGCCGCCCAGCACAAAGCGTGGCGTATCGCGCCAGCGAGGATCGGCCGCCAGTGCCGGCAGGTGCGCGGCTTTGCTGATCCGCGCCAGATGCGCCGCGCGTGCGGGCAGCGCCAGCGTATTGAGTGCCGTGAGGTCGGCGTTGTCGGTCAATGTCATCGAAGCCATGGGGTGCTAGTCCGCCTTCTTCAGCCGTTTTGATGTGCCAGCCTTCAACTGCTTGAAATTCTCGGCCGAGATCACCGGCTGGCCGCTTTGCGCCTCAATATCTTTGCGTGTTCTCCCCGCCACCGCACCGCCATCCTGAGCGTCCTTTTTCAGCGGTGCGATACCTTGCGAATCGCGGTCACGGTGCAGCTTGGTGGTCGTTGCCTCGCCGAGCATGGTCAGGATCAATTCGATGTCGGTCATGTGATCGCGCAGATTTTCCCGCGCCAACGACTTCACCTGCTTGTAGTCGTCCACCTTCAGATCAAAAGCGCCTTGCATGATTTCGTTGGTCAGAATGGCAAACTCCACGCTGGAGGTCACACCGCGCACTTTCCACTCGTCGGTCAAATCCTGCCGCACCGCAATACCGCGCAGGCGCTTGTCGATCCACTCTTTCGGGTAGCCCTTCTTCTCGTAGAGTTCCTGCATCCGCCCCATCGCCAGCTCGGGGTTCTCGATCTCATCGAGCCGCTCGCGGCCGACCTTGGCCAGCCAGCGTTTGAAGGGTTCAGCCTTGGGGCTGGGGATGGACTGGAGCAGACGAAAAACACCCTCAGCATTGGCGCAGTTCAGATTTTGTGTGCCGCCAGCCGTGGCAATCGGAAGGGTACGTACAATTTGTACCCACCCTTTACCCAGTTCCGGGTCGCGCTGTTTCATGCGCTGGATATATTGTTTCGGGTCGCGCGACTCAATCAGCGCGAGCACCACATCCTCAATGACAAACCACCACGCTTCCTCATGCAAGGTGCGGCGGATCGTTTTTTTCTGAAAAATGGCGGTGTGTGCGATGGGTTCATTCATGTTTTTCATCTTCGCCTCTTCCCTGTCAATAACTACGCGTGATCGTTGCGCAACTGCCCCGCCAGAATACGGGCCGCTTGGGAGTCGCTGGTCCACTCGGTCATGAACGGTGGTTTTATAACGCAATCGTACCGGCTGAATTGCTGGGTTGCTGCCATTGGAAGAGACGTTTTAGCGGCGCGCCATGTAGCGGGCAAATATGGCCGGTGCCAGCTCGCGCAGTTGACCGCGTTTGCCGACCATCGTCTGGCTCAGTCCCTGGCGTTCGCCGATCAGCAGGTCGATCAGTAAAGCTGCACTATGTGCCGGGCGCGAGTTGTGCGGGTGGGCGCTGCGTAAAAAAGGTAACAGATCGGGATGTTCGACCAGTAGCCAGGCGGGAAACCAGGTGGCTGGGTCGCCTTCGCTGCCATCATCTTCTGCTTCGGCACAAAATTCACGGTAGAGGTGCAGCACCCTGGACGGTGCCGCACGCGAGAAAATGGGAGCCAGCAAGGCCGGCGCGATCCAGGCCAGTTCTGCGGTGAGCGGCCAGTATTCGTCGGGCAGGTCTTGGCGCAAGGTGATTTCTGCCATCCATGCCAGCGGCTTGGGGATACGCCGCCAGGACGGGATTGCCTCGGCGGCAGCACGCGCCGCAGCGAGTTCGCCGGCCTGCAGGAAGAGGCTGGCAGAATGCGTATTCGCCTCGCTGCGGCTGAATGCCTGCCCGGTCGCCGCACGTGCGAGCTCACCGTAGACCGGCGCTATCCAGCGCTGCGCCGCATCGGTGCCTATGACTTTTTTCAGTACGGGCAGCAGCTGCGCTTCGATACGCTCGATTTGCCGTGCGATGTCCACTGCGGACCATTCTGCCTGCCTCAGCGCCAGACATTCGACGTAGAGATGCTCGAAGCCGTCAAGGTGGCTGTCATTCGGAAAATCGTTGCGCAAGCAATCGATCGTGTCGCGCAGGGCGCTGGGGTTGCGCGCGCGAAGTGCCGCGACGACGGCGTTGCGCAGGCCGACGTCGGGGTTGTCCTTGAAAAGATCGAATTGCATCGCCGGATCCAGCCAGATCCGGTATTACAGCAGCGGTGCGAGCCAGCGTTCGGCGTCGGTGATGCTGAAGCCGGCACGCTTCGCCCAGTCATCGAGCTGGTCGCGGCCGATCTTGCTGATCGCGAAGTATTGCGCCTGCGGGTGTGCCAGATAGAAACCGGAGACCGCCGCGGCCGGCGTCATCGCGAACGATTCGGTGATTCCCATGCCGGCATTGGCCGGGGCGTCGAGCAGCTTGAACAGTGGCCCCTTGGCCGTGTGGTCCGGGCACGCCGGGTAGCCGGGTGCCGGGCGGATGCCGCGGTACGCTTCCTTGATCAGCGCGTCGTTGGTCAGGGCTTCGTCGGCGGCGTAGCCCCAGTAGTCGCGCCGCACCTGCGCGTGCAGCCATTCGGCGCAGGCTTCGGCGAGGCGGTCGGCGAGCGACTTGAGCATGATCGCGCGGTAGTCGTCGTGCGTCGCCTCGAACTCGGCGAGCTTCTTCTCGATGCCGAGTCCGGCGCTGACGGCGAAAACGCCGACCCAGTCGGGCGTTCCCTGGTCGGCGACGAAATCGGTCAGGCAGTAATGCGGCTTGCCGGACGGGCGTTCGTGCTGCTGGCGCAAGCCGTGCCAGGCCATCAGCTTCTCGCTGCGCGACTCGTCGGCGTAAAGCTCGATGTCATCGCCCACCGCGTTGGCCGGATAGAGGCCGAACACGGCGTTGGCGCTGATCCATTGCTCGCGGACGATCTGTTCGAGCATGACCTTGGCGTCGGCGAAAACGCCGCGTGCCGTTTCGCCGACGACGGCGTCGTCGAGAATCTTCGGGTAGCTGCCGGCCAGATCCCAGGTCTGGAAGAAGGGGCCCCAGTCGATGTACTCGGCGAGCGTCGCGAGGTCTACGTCGCGCAGCACGTGCAGGCCGGGCTTATTGGGTGCGCTCGGCCGGTAGCCGGGGTCGGCGTTCCACGTGAAACGGTTGCTGCGCGCTGCGTCGAGCGCAACGAGCTGGACGCCCTTCTTGTTGGCGTGCTGGGTGCGAACGCGGTCATAGTCGGCGGCGACTTCGGCCTTGAAGCCGGCGGCGTTGTCGATCGACAGCAGCTTGGTGACGACGCCGACGGCACGCGACGCGTCCGGCACATAGACCACCGGGCCGCTGTAGTGCGGCGCGATCTTGATCGCCGTGTGCGCGCGGCTGGTCGTCGCGCCGCCGATCAGCAGCGGGATCGCCAGACCCTTGTCGCTGTCGCCGAAGCCGAGGCGCTGCATTTCGGCGGCGACGTGGCTCATTTCCTCGAGCGACGGCGTGATCAGTCCCGACAGGCCGATCGCCTGCGCGCCGTGCTCCTTGGCCGCGTGCAGGATCTTGTCGCACGAGACCATGACGCCCAGGTCGACGATGTCGTAGCCGTTGCAGCCGAGAACGACGCCGACGATGTTCTTGCCGATGTCGTGCACGTCGCCCTTGACCGTCGCGATGATGATCTTGCCCTTGCTCGCGGCGCCGGTGCGCAGCTTCTCGGCCTCGACGTAGGGAATCAGGTGCGCGACCGCCTGCTTCATGACGCGCGCCGACTTGACGACCTGCGGCAAGAACATCTTGCCTTCGCCGAACAGGTCGCCGACGACGTTCATGCCGTTCATCAGCGGCCCTTCGATCACCGCCAGCGGCGGCTTGCCGGCCGCTTCGAGTGCCGCGCGGCATTCCTCGGTGTCGGCGACGACGAAGTCGGTGATCCCCTTGACCAGCGCGTGCGAGAGGCGCGCTTCGACGTCCATTGCGCGCCACGAGAGGTCGGGGCCGGTATCTTTGGCCTTGCCCTCCTTGACCGTCTGCGCGAACTCGACGAGCGCTTCGCCGGCTTCCGGGTTACGGTTGAGAACGACGTCCTCGACCTTGTCGCGCAGCGCCGGATCGAGGTCGTCGTAGATGCCGACCATGCCGGCGTTGACGATGCCCATCGAGAGGCCGGCCTTGACCGCGTGGTAGAGGAAAACGGTGTGAATCGCCTCGCGCACGGCGTCGTTGCCGCGGAAGGAAAACGAGACGTTCGAGACGCCGCCCGAGATCTGCGCGTGCGGCAGGTTCTCGCGGATCCAGCGGCACGCTTCGATGAAGTCGACGGCGTAGTTGTTGTGTTCCTCGATGCCGGTGGCGATCGCGAAGATGTTCGGGTCGAAGATGATGTCTTCGGGCGGGAAACCGATACCGAGCAGCAGGTCGTAGGCGCGCTGGCAGATTTCGGTCTTGCGCGCGTAGGTGTCGGCCTGCCCGGCTTCGTCGAAAGCCATCACGACGACCGCTGCGCCGTAGCGTTGCGCAAGGCGGGCATGCCGCAGGAAGGCCGCCTCGCCCTCCTTCATCGAGATCGAGTTGACGATTCCCTTGCCCTGGATGCATTTCAGGCCGGTCTCGATGATCTCCCACTTCGACGAGTCGATCATGATCGGCACGCGCGAGATGTCGGGTTCGGAGGCGATCAGCTTGAGGAAGCGGTCCATCGCCGCCTTCGAATCGAGCATCGCCTCGTCCATGTTGATGTCGATCACCTGCGCGCCGTTCTCGACCTGCTGGCGGGCGACCGCCAGCGCATCGTCGAGGCGGCCTTCGAGAATCATGCGGGCGAAGGCCTTCGATCCGGTAACGTTGGTACGCTCGCCGACGTTGACGAAGAGCGAGCCCTTGCCGACGTTGAACGGCTCGAGACCCGACAGACGCAGCTTCTTCTCGACATCGGGGATGGCGCGCGGCGCGATGCCGGCAACGCCGGCGGCAATCGCCGCGATGTGCGCCGGCGACGTGCCGCAGCAGCCGCCGACGATGTTCACGAAACCGTGCTTCGCCCAGTCGACGATCTCGACTGCCAGTTGCTCGGGCGTCTCGTCGTAGCCGGTCGGCGACAGCGGGTTGGGCAGGCCGGCGTTCG
>JBAQRB010000048.1:0-19858 GCA_049295655.1 Rhodocyclaceae bacterium | reverse complement strand
GCGCCTGCGTCGGCATCCTCGTGCGCTCGCTCGGGCACGCGTACTTGGCCTGAGGCCCGGCGCAGCATTCAGTATCGACTCAATCATTGACGGATATCAAAGAGCACTATGACTTTAGGCGTAGATTGCCGAAAGGTGAATCGTTTGTTTGCCGCGTCCTGCGCCATCAAACGATGAGGTGCAGGGGTTTCCTGTGCGCCGGATACGTTTCGAGCGTTGAGATGTCTGCGCGAGGCGATTTTTAGACCGCTGGCGAACGCACCCCAAGGGAGTAGTCGATGACCCAAAAGAATTCACTGTTGAATCAGCAAGATCGGATCTTTGCCGTCAATTTGATGCAGCATCTCGTCGTTCCCACCTTCGTGCTCGACCACGATTGCCGGGTGATTATCTGGAATCATGCCTGCGAACGCCTGACCGGTGTTTCGGCGGCTGACGTGATAGGCACCTCCAATCATTGGCAGGCGTTCTATTCCGAGCCGCGCTTGTGTCTCGCGGACGTTCTCGCGCAGCGGCGCAAGGATGAGCTTGACACCCTCTACGCTTACCACACCGAGCCCGCCGAGTACGGGCACGGCATCAAGGCGGAGAATTGGTGCCTCATGCCCCGGATGGGAACCCGCCTTTATCTGGCGATCGACGCCGGACCGATCTACGGGGAGGATGGTCAGCTGCTTGCCGTGGTCGAAACCTTGCGTGACATGACAGACCACAAGAATGCCCAGATTGCCCTGCAACAATTGGCCACCAGCGACGCGCTCACCGGCATCGCCAATCGCCGCAGCTTCGACGAGAAGATGGACCTCGAGTGGAGCCGAGCCCAGCGCCAAACCGCACCGCTCTCGCTGATCATGGCAGACGTGGATTATTTCAAGCGCTACAACGACCACTACGGTCACCAAGGCGGCGACGAATGCCTCAAGGCGGTGTCCGCCATTCTTCAAGGTCAGGCACTCCGGGCCACCGACATGACGGCTCGTTATGGCGGAGAAGAGTTTGCCGTCATTCTTCCCAACACCGACCTGGATGGGGCGCGCAAAGTCGCAGAGTGCATACGCTCGGAGACCGAAGCCATGGCGCTGCCTCACGCCAACAGCGATGTGGCGCCGTGGGTCACCCTTAGCCTGGGCGTGGCGTGTCTCACCCCAACCCGTGACAGTCAGTCGTGCGCGCTGATTTCCTTGGCGGATCAAGCCCTTTATCTAGCCAAGGAAAGCGGCCGTAACCGGGCGTGCGTGGTACCCAGAAGACCGGGGGTGGAATCTGCCGATATCGTTGTGCAATAGCGCAATGACTGGCGGCACGCTTCACGATGCTTCGTCCAGCGAAAAATCCGGATAGCAAAAATGGAAAGAGATAATAGAAAATGACTGTTAAAACACGCTTGATTCTGGGTTTCTCCATCGTCATCTCGCTGCTGATTCTGATTGCCGGCAACGGCATTAGCCGGCTTGCGCAACTCGACGAGATAACCCGCTTGATCGCGAAAGACCGCTGGGTCAAGGCGCAGATGACTAACGACATCATCCAGCACACGAATCGGATTGCCATTTCTCTGCGCAACATGATGCTGACCGACCAGCGCGAGGATTTGGTCAAACAAAAGGAACGTGTCCTGGAGAGCCGCAAGGCGATCGGCAGCCAGATCGAGCAATTGAAAGCGTTGGTGACCTTGCCGCGTGGCAAGGAGATATTGGCGAATGTCCTGACCCAGCGCGAGCATTACATTGCGGGTCAGGAAAAGCTGATCGTCCTGATCGAGAGCGACAATACCGAGGCGGCGCGGCAGTTTCTAAACAAAGAATTACGGCCGATACTGAGCGCCTATCAGGACGCCCTGCAAACTTTTGGCGGCTTTCAAGCCGAACTGGTTAACGCGGCGAGTCAATCCGCCAGCGAGTCCTACGAGCAGGCGCGCAATCTTTCCATCATGTTGGTGGTGCTGTCCCTGCTGATTGGCGGCGGGATCAGCATCTGGATCATCCGTTCGGTCACCGGACCGCTCGGTGGAGAGCCGGACGAAGTGAAAGCCGTGGTCGCACGCATCGCCCAGGGCGACCTGACTACCGAGATCCGAGTCCAGCCTGGCGATCGCTCCAGCCTGATGGCAGCCACCAGCGAAATGCAGAGCAGTCTGCGGGGCATGGTAAATGGGTTAAGAGAAAATGCCGGAGAGCTTGCCTCGGCGGCCCAGCAACTGGCCGCAAGTTCGGCCGAGGTCGCCAGCGCGACCGAGGAGCAGAGTTCGTCCGCTTCCGCCATGGCCGCGGCGGTGGAAGAAATGACCGTTTCGATCAGCCACGTCTCCGACAGCGCGCGTGAAGCCCACAGCGTGACGACCGATACGGGGAGCATGTCGCAGGATGGCAACCGCATTATCGAAGCCATGGTGGGCGAGATGAAGTCCATATCGCAGACGGTTGACGATGCGGCGGGAACGATCAAGACCATGGGCGAAAGCTCGCAGAAAATCTCCGGCATCGTTCAGGTCATCAAGGAGGTTGCCGACCAGACCAATTTGCTTGCCCTGAATGCCGCCATCGAGGCCGCGCGCGCTGGCGAACAGGGGCGTGGCTTTGCGGTGGTGGCGGACGAAGTGCGCAAGCTGGCCGAGCGCACAGCCAAGGCGACCACCGAAATCAGCGAGATGATCGGCCATGTGCAGAACAGCGCGCTGGCCGCGGTGGATACCATGCAGCAGGCGGTGGCGCGCGTCGAGCAAGGAACGAGCATGGCGCAGAAGGCGAACGACGCCATGCTGGGCATCGATGACGGCACGCAACGCGTGGTTGGCGCAGTCAATGAAATATCGCACGCGCTCAAGGAACAAAGCGTGGCAAGCAACGAGATTGCCGTCAATGTGGAAAAAATCGCCCAAATGTCGGAGAAGAACAGTTCAGCGACACGGGAAACCGCCGAGACGGCGCAACGACTGGCGTCGCTGGCCAGCGAAACCCGCCAGGCCGTCAGTCACTTCCGGGTCTGAGACCACTCGACGCCAATCGCGCTTGCCGCACAATGACGTCGGCCATTGTCGGGACTGGCGGTGTCGACCAGCATTGCCAATGCCGTTCGTATCAGACGGCAATGGGTCGATTGCTGCCGGTGAGGCAGCCATCGATTCAACGGCTGGCGCATTTCGGCAATTTCCAAGGCGATCGAATCCATCGCCCCCTGAATTCCCGGCGCCTATCGCACAACGCCGATTTTTGCCGTGGCTAACGGTTTGGCAGGCGATGGCTTCGGCGAAGCGTTCGTTCAGGACGAACGATAGCCTCGTCCGACTGCGCATGAATCTGCCGAAGACTGGCGTATCTATTCGCTCTTCGGCCAACTTGCGGAACTATGGCGAGCTGCTGCCTTCGTCCCAGACGAACGCTATGCGAAATAACCAGCTCCTGTCTGACGCAGGAGGAAAGCTATCTTCTGGCTTGCCAGCGCTACATTGAACTGAATCCGGTACGCGCCGGGATGGTGGAACATCCGGGGGAATAGCTATCGGACGAATGCACAAGGCGAAGAGAATGCGCTGGTGCAGCCGCATGAACTGTATCTGGGTTTGGGGCGGGAGGCTACGGAGCGTCAAGCCGCCTATCGCGAGTTGTTTCGCTTCGAACTGGAGCCGGGATTGGTGGATCAAATTCGCAAGGCAACGAACGGTAATTTTGCGCTAGGCGATACGCGTTTTGGCGAGCAGATAGCGCATGCCTTGGGCCGGCGGGCACAGCCGGGGAAAGCGGGGCGCCCGCGCAAAATGCCTGAGCTGGAATCAGGAAATTTGTTCTAAAGCCCTCTGTTTCGCGCCGAGATTGCGGCCAATTCGAGCCCGCCCTTTTCCCCCCAGAAAATATTGCAGAAGTCATTTGCGGGTAGTAAGATATCAACACCATTAACGCTCGGAGTTTGCCATGCCCAACTTGTCGGTCAAGCTGGATGAAGCGACACGAAACCGCCTGCTGAGGGTTGCTGCCGACCGGGGAATGACCCCCCATGCCTTCATGGTCAAGGCCATTGCTGCCGAGCTGGCGCAGGCGGAGGCGGAGGCAGCATTTGTGGCACGGGCATTGGCGGCGCGCGCACAGGTAATCGCCACCGGCCAAGCCATCGACGGGCCAGCCTTTGCAGATTATCTGCGTGGCCGTGTGCGGGGGCAGTCTGCTCCGCGCCCGTCGGCACAGCCCATTACGGAGTGTGTGGAAACCAAAGCATGACGCGCTGGCTGCTGGCGCCGGAAGCTGCCGATGACTTGGAGCGCCTGGCGGACTTTCTGCTGGAAACCGACGCTGAAGGCGCTGTTGAAATCATCGACTTGATTCTCGATGCCCTGTCGGTTCTGGAACGGCATCCGCGCATGGGCCGGCCTTTGCCACAGGGTTTGCGCGAACTGGTCATTTCTCGCGGCCAATCCGGGTATCTGGCGCTTTACAGCTACGACGAGGGCGCCGATATGGCGCTGATTCTGGCCATTCGCCATCAACGCGAACAGGATTACCATTGAGGACGACATTTAAAAACTAGCAAAAACTAGGGGACAGACCACGGTTTTGTTTTGAGAAGGGCAAAAACAGTGGTCTGTCCCCTATTTCCGTTGTTGCCTCGATGAGCGAAGAAAATACGGCTGCGATGCGCGAGGCCAGGCAGGCATCCGATGAAATGAAATGACTGTCGGGCGAGATGCACGGCATCGGCAATCGCTTCAATGCCTAATGAACAGAAGTTGTGCACCGATCTGACAGCGCTCCATTTTGACGATGACTGCTTACGCCACGGCAGTCACTGGCGCCCAAGGCTTGAATGGTAGCAACGGGTCGATTGCCGCCGGCGAGGCAGCAATTCCCGGCCGCGCTCGGGCACGCGTACTTCGCCTGAGGCCAGGCGCAGCCAGGCCGAACAAGTATGAAAGGGCCTAGGCTCCTCCTCAGGGCTTCTGCACTCGGAATGCATAGCAGGGGAAGTGGTCTCGATCGCGTAAAAATTAGGCGAAAGTTGATAGGTTTTGTAGCGTTGAAAGCATGCAAATTCGAATCCGCAAGAAAATCGCATTTCTCACAGCCGTCGGCTCTCGGGTTTCTGCCCGGAATCGCTCAAACTTTGAGCAATTGCAACTATTTTTCGCCTCATGCCATCCGAGTGCAGAAGCCCTGGGCTCCTCCTGAGGTACGGTTGAGAGCTAATTCCAGGCGGCTTCAGGCGATCCGGCAGGCCGTTTCACTTGGCGATCCCCAGGAAAACAGCCTGGCAACGCTCAACTTCCAGCATGGCATCGGCTTCAATCCGCCCAAAGGATGGCCCTATCTTGTCGCGCTTCACGGTCATCGCCTTGTCCAGCATGACCTGCGAAGGTTTCTGCAAGCCATTGTCGACGCTTGGCTGAACGGTGACGCGCAACAGCGGCGCAGCAAGCAGCGTGCTGGTCACGGGCAATACCGTCACGGTAGCGTGCTCACCGAACTGGTCAGCCTGAATCACCAAGGCGGGTCTTGGTTTGCCAAAGTCGCCCTGCATGGCGATGCTCACAAAGTCGCCGCGCCTCATTCCGTCCAGCCATCGACGTCGGCCAATGCTTCATCCAGCAAGCCTTGCATCTCCGTATCGGCCATGTCCGCTTGAGCGACCAGGAGCGACTGACGGCGGCACTCCGCTGCAAAGTCTGGCCGTCGCGTATCCGGCACCCAAATCTGGACCGGGCGAAGGCCCGCCCTGCGCAACGCGTCGCGGTGTCTCTGAACGCGTGCATTCACATGGGTCGTTGCCATTCTGTCGCTCCTTGAATACGTTACATGCAACACTGTAGGCGTATGTTACGTTACATGCAACATGCCGTTCAAGCGGTCAGAGCGGGGGGCGATCCCGGAATAAAAAGGGGCTGCTTCAAATTTGAAGCCACAAAAGCAGTGCGAAGCTGACCCCTTTGGCAGACGATGGCCTCGGCGAAGCGTTCGTCCAGGACGAACGATCGGATCGTCTTACTACATGGGAATTTGACGAAGGATGGCGAATTTATTGGTTCTTCGGCAAATTACCGGAATTATGGTGAGCGGATGGATTCGTGCCAGACGAACGCTAGGCAAAATGACCAGCTCGTTTCGGCTACCGACCGGCAGGCTGCGCCGCAGCCTTTGCCCCGATAGCAGCATCATAAAAATCGCGCACGTCATGGAGAATGCGGTATTGTCTGGCGCAGCAAAAAACGCCGGCGAGCCAGGGAGCGGGCGCCGGAGTTTTGCAGCAAAACGGCTCCCGATACCAAAGCCCTACACAACTAATGAGGCCCTAATGAAATCTATCAATGCCAACTCGTTGACGGCGACGCTAATGGCAATCCAACATCGAATCGATGCAATCGCAAGCTTAGTCAATGAGCTAAATAACAAATTGACTGGAAAGGAAATTACGGCGGAGTTAGCTGAAACCTTGAAAGTTTTTGGTGCGCGTTTGAGTGATTTTGAAAAAGCTTATGAAGCGGACTCTGACTTTGATCGTGTGAGCATATCTGCCAACCACGTTGGAATATATGCTTTGCGTATATCTCAATTAATCACGGAAAATCTTGACGATCTGGATATTGTTAGAATTAGAGACTCTATTACAACTGCTACAAATGAGTTAACGGCATCTATTGCAAAGAGGAAAGTAGTATACACCCCAGGTGCAAATGAGAGCACGGAACTACCCAATGATGATGCCTCTAAAAACATTAGGGTACTGAAGCGCCACAACAATGAATTGGCCATTGAGAGCAAAGAGCAAAAACGCGCCATTGCAGCAAACGCAATAAAGCTAGATGAGCTGGAAGGTCGTCTAGACACAATTATCTCGCAAGTGAAAGAAAAACTAGATCAAACAAATGCGCTGTACGACTCAGCTCTAGTTGAATTAAACAAAAAAGAAATAGAAATAGCAGAGCTAATTGGTGTTGCATCTGGCAACATTATTTCTGGCAGCTATGAAAAGAGTGCGATTATTGAAAAGAAAATGGCCGACTATCTCAGGTACGGTTCATTGTTCTGCATGTTAGCAATCGTCTCTGTTGTTGGGGTTTCATTTTTTGAAACAACTGCCGATAGTTTCATATTGGAATCATCTATCTTTAGGCTAATTTTTACGATCTCCTTATCGATCCCAGCAGCCTATCTTGCTCGAGAATCGGCCAAGCATAGGTTGCAACAGTATTCACACCTCCAAACTTCACTAGACTTGAAAGCAATAACGCCATATATCGCATCACTACCGCCTGCTGATCAACATAGGCTGAAATCAGAGATTGCAAATAGACTATTCGCGGCAAAAAATCATGATCAACTGAGGCAAGAATCATATCCGCTGAACATTCACGAAATTTTGGTCACATTGCTCAATAAACTTGAATTTCCAAGCAATAAAGGCAATGAAGCAACTCAAAAGAGCTAAGCCATCATTCACACGGACTGGCGCGACAAAACCGTGCCAGCAGCTGCTTTTCAAGAGCCTGAGCATCCGCAATGGGTCGATGGCTTCCGGCAAGGCAGCAATTCCATCGCCATAACGGCTGGCACACTTCGGCAATTTCCAGGCACATCGCCGCTTTCTGCCGCAGCTACCGCCTTTTCCCGCCTTCAAGCGATAATGCGCGCTTCGCCTTTCCACCGAGCGCCGCATGAATACTGCCCCGCAACCGACCTCCGGCGTCCAGCGCAAGGTGGCGATCGCCGCCTGCTTCGGCACCTTCCTCGAGTGGTACGACTTCCTGACCTTCGCTTCGCTCGCCACTTACTTCGGCACGCTGTTCTTTCCGCCCGAGAATCCGACCGCGGCGCTGCTCGCCAGCCTCGCCACCTTCGGCGTCGGCATGATCGTGCGGCCGCTCGGCGCGGCGCTGTTCGGCTCGCTCGGCGACCGCTACGGGCGGCGCGTCATTTTCATCGCGACGATCGCGCTGATGGGCGTGTCGACCTTCGCCGTCGGCCTGCTGCCGACCTACGCGCAGGTCGGCCTGCTCGCGCCGGCGCTGCTCCTCGTCCTGCGCCTGCTGCAGGGCCTCTCGGTCGGCGGCGAGATCGGCGGCGCGGCGGTCTATCTGACCGAACACGCCCCCGAGGGCCGGCGCGGCATCTACACCAGCGTGCTGCAGTTGATGGGACCGCTCGGCATCATGGCGTCGACGCTACAGGTCGTCGTCCTGCAAAGCTGGCTGACCGACGCCGAGTTTCGCGACTGGGGCTGGCGCCTGCCCTTCCTGCTCTCGGCGCTGCTCCTGCTCGTTTCGCTGAAAAGCCGCGTGGCGCTGCACGAATCGCCGGTCTTCGAGCAGCTGCGCCGGGCCAAGGCGATCTCTCAGACGCCGCTCCGGGACTGCCTGCGCAACCGAGTCGTGGTCGGCCGCATGCTGGTGCTCTTCTCGTGCATCTCGGCCGGCGGATCGCTGCTCTTCTTCTCGTCGCAGGTCTATAGCGGCGTTTTCCTGAAAAGTGTCGTCCGCCTCGATCCGCAGCTCACCGGGACGCTGGTGATGGTCGCAACGCTGCTGCTCTTCCCGCTCACCCTGTTCTGCGGCTGGCTGTCGGACCGCATCGGCCGCCGCCCGATCTTGCTCGCCGGCCTGCTGCTCGGCGCGCTCGCCATCCTGCCGGTGTTCAACGCCCTGCTGCACTACGGCAACCCGTCGCTCGAACGCTTCAGGAACGAGGTGAGCGTCGTCCTGCACGGCGAGCACTGCCGTTACGACCCGTTTACCGCGGCCGCCAACGACTGCGAGCGCAACCAGGATTTTTTGACCAAGCTCGGCGTCTCGTACCGGCTGCTGCCTGCGATGGAAGCCGCACAGACACAAATCCGCGTCGGCGATCAGCCGGCGATCGACGGCCACCAGCCGGCCGCGCTCAAGGCCGCGCTGCACGCCGCCGGCTGGTCGGAGAGCGCCGACCCGGCGCAGGTCGACCGCACGATGATCGTCCTGCTGCTGCTCGTCCCGGTGCTGGCGGTGGCGCTGATCACCGGACCGCAGACGGCGACGCTCGCCGAACTCTTCCCGGCGCGCATGCGCTACACGGCGGTGGCGCTGCCGCACAACCTCGCTGCGGGCTGGATCGGCGGCCTCTCGCCGTTCATGGTGACGCTGATCAGCGTGCAGACCGGCGAGTCGCTGGCCGGCCTGTGGTACCCGGTCGGCCTGCTCGGGGTCGCCTTCGTCATCGGAGTTTTCTTCCTGCCCGAGACGCGCAACGCGGCGCTCGACGCCTGAGGCATTAGCTGCCCGGCAAGCCGCTAGGACAGGCGGACGTTCAACTCGTCGATCACGCCGGCCCAGTCCGCGTCCTCGATGATCTCCTCCTTGAGGAAGTCTCTCTGCGTCGAACTCCAGAACGGCGCACGGTAGAGGGCGACGCCTTGATCCAGCGGGCGGTGGGTGGCAATGAAGTCGTCGATGGCGGCGGGTTCCGCCGGCAGTCCGAGCTGGGCAAACAGATTGCCCATCGAATGCAGGTTGGCGTCCATGGGAAGTCCTTTCGGGATGCTGCGGCCGAATGGCCGTCCATCGTTCGATGGAGGCAGGCCCGAACAGTTCCGCCGTCGTGCCGATCGGCTACCCGGAGATGGCTGGAGAGTGGCGTATTGCTTGCCTCTCCGGCCAGCCGGCTGGCCGGCAACGCTATTCCGCTTGCAGCGCGGGGGGACGCCGCCGCGGCATCAGCAACGAGGGCGCCGCTTCGACACCGATCACCGCCGCGCGCAGCTTGGCCGTCGCCTGCGAGTGGATCTGGCTGATCCGCGCTTCGGTCAGGCCGAGGCGCTCGCCGATGCAGCGCAGGTTCAGGTCTTCCACGTAACGCAGGGTCATCACCTGGTCTTCGCGCGGCGAGAGGTCGCTGATCGCGATCAGCAGCTTTTGCTGCAGGACGCGCCGCTCGAGTGCGGCGAGCGGGTCCGAGCGGGTGGCCATGCACCAGTCGAGGAAGTCGGCCGGCGAATTTCCGTCGTCGAAGTCGTCGATCGAGAACAGCGTGTAACCGTGCGCGTCCTGCAACAGGCGCTGGTATTGCGCGAGCGGCATCGCCAGCGCGCAGGCCACTTCTTCCTCGTTCGGCGAGCGGCCGAGCTGATGGCCGAGTTGCTGGATCACCTGCTCGACGGCGCGCATCGAGCGGCGTACCGCCCGCGTTCCGGGATCGATGTCGCGCAGGCCGTCGAGCATGGCGCCGCGCACGCGCTGGGAAATATAGTTCAGGTAATGCGCGCCGACCCGCTCCTTGGTCGTCTGCAGGATGGCGCCGAGCAGGCCGATGAAGCCGTCCTGCACCAGATCGTCCAGTTGAACGCTGGTCGGCAGCTTGCGCAAAAGCGACTGGGCAATGGCCTTGACGAGCGGCGCATGCTCGGCAACAAGCCGCGCGCTCTCGCTCTCGGTCAGCCTTCTTCTCTTGCTTTCAGGCACTGCGAATACCCCTTTTGCATTGCAGCTGCCATCTTCTCATATTCAGATGGTCGCTGCGGCGCGCAACTGGCCGATCGCCGCCGCGTCGTAGCCGAGCGCGGCGAGTACCTCGTCGGTATGCTGACCGAGCGTCGGCCCGATCCATTCGGTCGAACCCGGCGTCGCCGAGAGCTTGGGAACGATGCCGGGCAGCTTGAACGGCTTGCCGTCGGGCAAGGTGGCCGACTCGATCATCTGGCGGGCGAGGAACTGCGGGTCGGCGAACATGTCGGCGACCGAGAAGACGCGCGACGCCGGCACCCCGGCGGCGGCCAGGATCTCGAGCACGGCGGCCTCGTCTTGCGCGCCGACCCAGGCGTCGATCAGCGCGTAGATTTCGTCGCGCCGCGCATCGCGCCCGGCGTTGTCGGCAAGCTGCGCGTCACCCGCCAGATCGTCGCGGCCGATCGCCTGCAGCAGGCGCTTGAAGATCGCGTCGCCGTTGGCACCGATCGCCACGTGCTTGCCGTCGCGCGTCGTGTGCGTGTTCGACGGCGTGATGCCGGGCATGATGTTGCCGGTGCGCTCGCGGACGAAACCGAAAACGTCGAACTCGGGGACCAGCGACTCCATCATCGCGAACACCGCTTCATACAGCGCGACATCGACGACCTGCCCCTTGCCGCCCTGCTGCTCTTTATGGCGCAGCGCCATCAGCGTGCCGATGACGCCCCACAGCGCGGCGATCGAATCGCCGATCGAGATGCCGGTCTTCACCGGCGGCCGGTCGGCAAAGCCGGTGACGTAGCGCAGCCCGCCCATCGACTCGCCGATCGCGCCAAAACCCGGCTGCGCGGCGAGCGGCCCGCTCTGCCCGAAGCCCGAGAGGCGCAGCATGACGAGGCCGGGATTGACCGCCGACAGTTCGTCCCAGCCAAGGCCCAGCTTTTCGAGAACGCCGGGGCGGAAGTTCTCGATCACGATGTCGGCCTCGGCCACAAGCTTGAGAACAATTTCGCGCCCGGCCGGATGCTTGAGGTTGACCGTCACCGACTTCTTGTTGCGCGACTGGACGTACCACCACAGCGAGGTGCCCTCGTAGAGCTTGCGCCACTTGCGCAGCGGGTCGCCGCCGTCGGGCGATTCGATCTTGATCACCTCGGCGCCGAACTCGGCCATGATGCGCGCCGCGAACGGCCCGGCGATCAGCGTACCGAGCTCGACCACCTTGAGGCCGTGCAGGGGCTTGCTGGCGGTCGTCATGCGCCGCACCAAAATTCCGCCACGTCCGTCTCTCCCGTCTTCTTGCTCACACAACCCCTTCGTTCCGAGTCCGCGCCCGACCAGCAGCATAGCCTAATGACACTTTGCTTCCCTCTTAATTGCTGCGATGCCGCGAGGCTGGAATTATACTTACCGGGAATAAGGCCCGGGGCCATGATCCACCGAAAATCGTGACGCAAGGAAAACAGGAATGAGCCTAGAAAAAGCAGTTAACCACAACGAGCACGGCGAACAGCGCGCAGCCTCCCTGAAGAGGGACAACGGAAAAACAAAGACTCATATTGTCCTGATGAATCACCCAGCGGGTGAGCAACGAAGATCTGCAAAACCAAGGCTCTTCGTTGTGCCCGTTGCCCCTCTTCAGGGAGGCTTCGCGCTGTCGTTGTGGTTTGAACTGAGGTTTTTAGGATGAGTGGTTATAACAAGCGCGGCTGGGCCGGCGATGTCGCGGGGGGTGCGACGGCGGCACTGACGGCACTTCCGGTCGAGCTGGTATATGGTCTGTTTGCCGTGGCGCCGCTCGGCGCGGCCTATGCCGATCATGGCCTGCGCGCTGCGCTTTGGGGCTGTATCCTCGGCGGTGTTCTGGGGCTGCTGCTGCGCAGCACCGGCGGCATGCTGACCGGTTCGCGCCCGGCGTCGGCACTGATCCTGGGAACGCTGGCGGCGGCTTTGTTGCAGCACGTCGAGGTGCAGGCGGCAGACGATCCGGCCGCTCTGGTGTTCGTTCTGCTCTTGCTGTGCACGGCGCTCGCCGGCTTGTTCCAGCTGGTTTTCGGGATGGCGCGGGTCGGACGGGCGCTGAAGTATGCGCCTTATCCGGTCATTGCCGGCCTGATGTGCGGCGTCGGCTTGTTGATGGTGCTCGCCGCGCTGCGTCCGGCACTCGGCATTGACTACGGTACCCCTTGGCGTGATGCGCTGGCGGCGTGGCATCCGCTCAGTATCGTGGTGACCGCCGCGACGCTGGCGCTGTGCTTTCTGGTACCGCGCTGGAGCAGGCGCGTGCCGAGTACCGTGGTGGCGCTATTGGGTGGCACGCTCTTGCACCATGCGCTTTTTCTGCTGGCCGGGGCGGGCGTGCTGGGGGCGACTTCGGGGAACGTCGATGGCCTGTTGCCGGCTTTCTCGGTATGGCAGGCCGTCTTCGCCCGGGGGGCCGGCAGCCTGCTCGGCTGGCTGCCGACGCTGGCGCCCTACGCGCTGGCGATCGCGGCATTTGCCTCGCTCGAAACGTTGTTGTGCCTTGCCGCCATCGAATCGGCGACGCACCAGCGCGGCAATGGCGACCGCGAGTTGCGTACCCAGGGGCTGACGAACCTGCTGTCGGGCGTGCTGGGCGGGACGCCGAGCATTGGCAACCTGTCGCGCGTGATGGTCAATCTCTCGGCTGGCGGACGTAGCGCTTTCTCCGGCCTGGCCTATGCGGCGACCCTGACGCTGGTCGTTGTATTGGCGGGGAGCTGGACGGGGCTGGTGCCCAGTGCGGCAACGGCGGGGATTCTGATTTTCTACGCGATTAGCATGGTGGACGACGGCACGCGCCGCCAGCTTGTTCAGCTACTGACCCAGCGGGCGCAACTGGCGCGCGCGCAGTATCGCCTGCTGCTGGCGAACTTTGGGGTGATTGTGCTGGTCGCCTTGGTAGCCGTGCTGGGCGACATGATGAAAGCGCTCGGCGTTGGTGTGGCGGCGGCCATGTTCATTTTTGTCCGCATGAGCATGAAGCCGGTTGTCCGGCGCGTGTTCAATGCGCAATACCATCGTTCGCTCAAGGTGCGCGCGCATGAAGAAATGCAGTTGCTGGAACGAGAGGGTAGCCGGATTGCGGTGATCGAGGTCGAGGGGCCGTTGTTCTTCGGGACGGCGGATCGCGTGGCGCTCGAGATCGAAAACGTTGCGAAAAACGCCGCTTCGTTGATCCTCGACCTCAAGCGCGTCAGCGATGTCGATCCGACCGGCGCCCGAACGCTGTTGCAGGCGGCGAACAAGCTGAAGGCACGGCAGCGGGTTTTGTTGCTGTCGGGTGCGAATCAGCGCGTCGAGCACTTTCTGCGCACCATGGGGCTGGAGGCCGCTGTTGCGGCCGAGGACTGGTATCACGATCTGGATACGGCGCTGGAGCGGCTCGAAGACGCACTGCTGGCGAAACACGACGTGAACGTCGGGCACGCCGTCGTTCGCCTGTCAGAAACGGGGCTTGCCGATGGCCTGAGCGAGGCGCAGACCAACGTGCTTGAGGCTTATCTGTCAAAGCGCCTGTTCGAATCGGAGGGAACGGTTTTCTGCAACGGCGATGTGGGGAACAGCCTGTTTGTGGCGACCGGCAGCGTGGTGGATATCCTGCTGCCGCTGCAAAACGGCAGTCGGAAGCGGGTGGCCAGTTTTGCCCCCGGGGTGGTCTTCGGTGAAATGGCCTTGCTGGAAGGCAAAACCCGTTCGGCAGACGCCGTGGTGCAGGGGCCGAGCATGGTCTGGGAACTGAAGCGCGAGTGCCTGCACGAGATCGAGTTCAAGCACCCCGAAATCGCCCGGACGATTTTGTTCAATCTAAGCCGCAGCCTGGCCGAGCGCCTGCGGATGACCACGGTGGCGCTGCGACTTTCGGCAGAAGGATAGCGAGGGGTCGCGCGGCACGACCGACGAATCGGCGTCGGTGTGATCAACCAGAAGCGCGAAGCGGTCGAGAGCGTCGATGAAATCGTCGCCCGCGTCGAGCCGCATCGCCGAGGCCAAGCTGCGCGGCATCGTCGGCGCGGTAGCGCGTCCGCGCGACAAGCACGTCGTTCAAGACCCGCCGGGCAAGGCACAAAACGGCACGTTGGCCGGCGAGCGTCGGTCAACCGACGCTAACCGCCGCTCCCGGCCGTCGGCTGTCGCCGCACCGGCAGCCAGACGCGGAACACGGCGCCCTGCCCGGCCGCGCAGCTCACCTCGATGCGGCCCTGATGCTTGGCGACGATGCTGTAGGCGACCGAGAGGCCGAGTCCCTGTCCGGCGCCGACCGGCCGGGTGGTGAAAAACGGCTCGAAAATTCGCTTGAGATTTTCGGCCGGAATGCCGACACCGCTGTCGGCAATCTCGACCCACACCAGCGCGTCTTCGGCGCCGGTGCGCAGGGTGATCCGGCCGCGCTCGGCGATGGCCTGGCGGGCGTTGGTCAGGAGGTTCATGAAGACCTGGTTGAGCTGCGACGGCATGCACTCGATCGGTGGCGGCGCGGCGTATTCCCTGACGATTTCGATCGTGTCGCGAAAATCGTTGGCGAGGACGGCCAGCGTGCTGTCCAGCCCCTTCTCCAGATCGGCCCACTGCAGGTCGGATTCGTCGACGCGGGAAAAGTCCTTGAGGTCCTGCACGATGCGCTTGATCCGCGCCAGGCCGTCCCGGCTCTCGGCGACCAGCTCCGCGCAGTCCTCGCGGAGGAAGTCGTAGTCGATCGCCGCCTTGGTTTCCTGAATCGACGCGAGAAAGAGTGGGTCGGCAGGCGCCGGCGTGGCCTTTTCGTAGACGGCGACGAGCTTGAACAGATCGTTGAGATAGCGTTCGAGGCTGCTCAGGTTGGAATTGACGAAACCGACCGGATTGTTGATCTCATGCGCGATACCGGCCGCCAGCTGGCCGACGGCGGCCAGTTTCTCCGACTGCATGAGTTGGTTCTGCGCGTCCTCGAGCTTGCCGATCAGCACCTGCTGCGCGCGCTTCTCCTGCTCGAGCTCGGCGATCGCCTCGGTCAGCCGGTTCTGGAACAGCGCCGTATCGGTAAAGTCGACCAGCGTGACGCAGACCAGCTCGACTTCGCCGCCGGCGCCTTTCTGCGGCAGGAAGGTGCAGTTCTGGCGCATCGCATCGACGCCGCCGGTAATCGGCCGGTTGTGGTTGAAGCGGAACAGGAAGGGGCGCTGCTCCCACGACGTGAAAGCGTAATTCTTCAGGATGAAGACGCTTTCGATCTTGCGTTCTAGCCATTTGCGCGGCAATTCGGGGAAGCAGTCGAAGAGGTTCTTGCCGACCACCGCCGCCGCCGCACGCTGGCTGTGCGAGGACATGAAGCGGTTCCAGAGGACGATGCGAAACTCGCGGTCCACGGCGAAAATACCGACTTCGACCCGGTCGACGATGAATTCCAGTAGCGCGGGAGAATGCGGCGCGGCCATGCTCAGAGCGCGGCGAGGAACTTGTCGAGCGCCGCGCCGAGGACGGCGATCTCGTCGGCCGGCATGAGCACGATGAGATGGCTGGCGAAGCTCTTTTTCTCCAGCGTGAAGCGCACTTCGAGAAAGAGCGCGCGACCGCTCACCAGCTCTTCCGGGCGGATCAGCTGCGCCGGCGGAATGCCGAGGCCCATCGTCGAGGGCGCCGAGAAGCCGATGTCGGCCTCCAGCGTTTCGGCGATGCCGCCCATGCACGCGCCGACCAGGATATTCGCCACGTCGAGCAGCAACTCCTGCTCCTCGACGCTGTCTGCTTCGTCGTAGCCCATCAGCGCCGCCAGCTGGTCGCCCCGCCCGGCCGAGAAGACGACGATCACCTCGCCGCGGAACTGGCCGTGGAAGGCCTGGCGCACGGCGTTGACCGTCTCGTCGCCGACGAAACGCACCAGCATGGCCGGGATGTTTTGCCGGTCGAGATGGGCGATGCGCGGGATCGAGAGCTGGACGAACTCGTCCCAGATCCTGGCGATCGATGCGCCGGCCTGCCCCATGCCGATGTTGGCGATCTCCTGCAGCGCATCGCGCTGATCGCCGGTGAGATCGGCGGGGTGGACGGCTGTCATACCAGAACCCCGTATTGTTTGAGCACGCCGGCGAGCCCGGCGGCACTCACCGGTTTCTGGATGAAGGCGATCGCGCCAAGTTCGCGGACACGCTGCTGGGCGCGCGCCTGGACGTCGGCCGAAACGACGATCACCAGGCAGTTGAGGTCTTCCCGGCGCAGCGTTTCGAGGACCTCGTAGCCGTCCATTTCGGGCATCGTCAGGTCGAGGAACATCACGTCAACCTTGCCTGCGCGATAGGCGGCCAGCGCTTCAAACCCGTTCGACGCCTGCGTTATCTCGATCTCCCACTCCGCCGGCAGCGAGCGGATGAGCATCTTGCGCGCGATCGGCGAATCGTCGACCACCAATACGGAAACGGGCATCGTTTTCCTCCTCTGAGCTTGCCCAAACTATAGCGGAAGTCATAGCGCAAGGGGCGACGCCAGCGACTTTTTTGCCGCCGCCCCCTCCCGTCTTCACCAAGCCGAAAAAGAACGAGGCCTCCTTGCGGAGGCCTCGCCGGTGCCACACCGAGAGCAAGCGCTTACATACGGGCGATCATCGCGTCGCCGAACTCGGAGCACGACACTTCGGTCGCGCCTTCCATCAGGCGGGCGAAGTCGTAGGTGACGACCTTGTCGGCGATCGCCGCTTCCATCGACTTGACGATCAGGTCGGCCGCGGCCGTCCAGCCGAGGTGACGCAGCATCATTTCGGCCGAGAGGATCAGCGAACCGGGGTTCACCTTGTCGAGGCCGGCGTACTTCGGCGCCGTGCCGTGCGTCGCCTCGAAGCAGGCGTACTGGTCGGAGATGTTGGCGCCCGGCGCGATGCCGATGCCGCCGACCTGCGCGGCGAGCGCGTCGGAGATGTAGTCGCCGTTCAGGTTGGTCGTCGTGATCACGTCGTACTCGGCCGGACGCAGCAGGATCTGCTGCAGGAAGGCGTCGGCGATCGCATCCTTGATGACGATACCGTTCGGCAGCTTGAGCCACGGGCCGCCGTCGATCTCGACGCCGCCGAACTCGCGCTTGGCCAGGGCGTAGGCCGAGTCACGGAAGTTGCCTTCGGTGAACTTCATGATGTTGCCCTTGTGCACGATGGTCACCGACTTGCGCTGGTTGGCGATCGCGTACTTGATCGCGGCGCGCACCAGACGTTCGGTGCCTTCGACCGAAATCGGCTTGATGCCGATGCCCGAGGTTTCCGGGAAGCGGATCTTGGTGACACCCATTTCCTTCTGCAGGAAGTTGATCACCTTCTTGCAGGCGTCGGTGCCGTGCGCCCATTCGATGCCGGCGTAGATATCCTCGGTGTTCTCGCGGAAGATCACCATGTTGCACAGCTCGGGGTGCTTGAGCGGGCTCGGAACGCCCTTGAAGTACTGCACCGGACGCACGCACTGGTAGAGGTCGAGTTCCTGGCGCAGCGCGACGTTCAGCGAGCGGATGCCGCCGCCGACCGGCGTCGTCATCGGCCCCTTGATCGACACCGAGTATTCCTTGAGCGCGGCGAAAGTCTCGGCCGACAGCCAGACATCGGAGCCGTACATCCGGGTCGACTTCTCGCCGGCATAGACTTCCATCCAGTGGATCTTCTTCTTGCCGCCGAAGGCTTTTTCAACCGCCGCGTCGACGACCTTGATCATCACCGGCGTGATATCGACACCGATGCCGTCGCCTTCGATGAACGGGATGATCGGATTGTCGGGAATGGCCTGTCCCGGAACGATTTTTTGGCCGCCTTGCGGCACCTTGATCAGACTTTCGCTCATATCGACTCCCTAGATGGTTTGGTGTTGTCCGGATCGAATGCCGGCACTGGAGGCCAGATCGTGCCGGTTTCGATCACAGGCCCGAAGATCGCTCAGTGCCGCGTGGGCACGGGCAGTTTGCCAATAGGTAAATGCCGTGCAGCACTGCCAACGATTATGGCGCAAAAAACATTGCGCTGCCAGCCAGGCGGATGGCCAAAAAGCACTATCGACGGGGCTTCGCGCGGGCGATGAAAGTTCGTCATGCTTTCCCGGCGAAGGTTTCCCGGCAAAAAAAACCG
Source organism: Rhodocyclaceae bacterium (assembly GCA_049295655.1). Taxonomy (GTDB): domain Bacteria; phylum Pseudomonadota; class Gammaproteobacteria; order Burkholderiales; family Rhodocyclaceae; genus CAJBIL01. The sequence goes on along the minus strand of JBAQRB010000048.1, from coordinate 1,370 downwards.
GCAGGCCGTTTCCGGGCTGCCGGCCAGGGTCCGCAGCGCGCTGCGGATCCGTCTTCGCACGCGATCAGGAGCGGGCAGCGCTCAGGATCGCATTCAAGGTTGCGCTCGGCCGCATGACCGCCTTGCACTTCTCCGCGTCGGCGAGATAGTAGCCGCCGATATCCGCCGGCTTGCCCTGGACGGCCGAGAATTCCTCGACGATCTTCGCTTCGTTCTCGGTCAGCGACTTGGCCAGCGGCGCGAAGTGCGCAGCCAGTTCCTTGTCCTCGCTCTGGCCGGCCAGTTCCTGCGCCCAGTACATGGCGAGGTAGAACTGCGAACCGCGGTTGTCGAGCTGGCCGGTCTTCGGCGACGGCGACTTGTTGTTGTCGAGCAGCTTGCCGGTGGCGGCATCCAGCGTCTTCGCCAGCAGCTTGGCGCGGGTGTTGCTCTCCTTGATGCCGAGTTCTTCCAGCGACACCGCCAGGGCCAGGAACTCGCCAAGCGAATCCCAGCGCAGATGGTTTTCCTGCGTCAGCTGCTGCACGTGCTTCGGTGCCGAACCGCCGGCGCCGGTTTCGTACATGCCGCCGCCGTTCATCAGCGGGACGATCGACAGCATCTTGGCCGAGGTGCCCAGTTCCATGATCGGGAACAGGTCGGTCAGGTAGTCGCGCAGGATGTTGCCGGTCACCGAAATGGTGTCGAGGCCACGAATCACGCGCTCGAGCGTGAAGCGCATGGCGCGCACCTGCGACATGATCTGGATGTCGAGGCCGGCGGTGTCGTAATCCTTCAGGTAAGTCTTCACCTTCTTGATCAGCTCGTTCTCGTGGGGACGGTAGGGATCCAGCCAGAAAATGGCCGGCATGCCGGAGTTCCTGGCACGGGTCACGGCCAGCTTGACCCAGTCGCGGATCGGCGCGTCCTTGACCTGGCACATGCGCCAGATGTCACCGGCTTCCACATCCTGGGTGAGCAGCACTTCGCCGGTGGCGATGTCGACGATGTTGGCGATGCCGGCTTCGGCGATCTCGAAAGTCTTGTCGTGGGAACCGTACTCCTCGGCCTGCTGCGCCATCAGACCGACATTGGGCACCGTGCCCATGGTCTTCGGATCGAAGTTGCCATGCCATTTGCAGAAGTTGATCATCTCCTGGTAGATGCGGGCGAAGGTCGATTCCGGCATCACGCACTTGCTGTCGTACTGTTTGCCGTCGGCGCCCCACATCTTGCCGCCCTGGCGAATCATCGCCGGCATGGAGGCGTCGACGATGATGTCGTTGGGCGAATGGAAGTTGGTGATTCCCTTGGCCGAGTCCACCATGGCCAGCCGCGGACGGTGCTCCTGGCAGGCGTGCAGGTCACGGATGATCTCATCGTGCTTGGAC